>DASYBY010000001.1:0-5915 GCA_036500525.1 Baekduia sp.
CCCCGCCGCACGACCGCGATCCTGCTGACCGGCCCGCTGGCCGGCGACCTCTGCTTCCTGATCGCCGGCGCCGCCGCGATCACCTGGAGCGGCGGCGCGACCGACCACGCCTGGCTCCAGCTCGCGCTCTTCGTGTTCGCCCTCGTGGCCCTGGTGCGCTCCAGCGCCGACCTCGTGCGCGCCCACGGCCACCGCCCAGGGCGGGTCCTCGCAGCGGCTCGGTAGCCTACGTTCGGCGATGGCCGCCGATCCCACGACGCAGCAACGCGAGCACAAGACCCGCTCCCGGTCCAACCCGGGTGGCATGGACGTCCTGACGGTCCTCGGACCCGACGTGCTCGACATCAAGGCGCGCAAGCCCAAGTGGTTCAAGGTGCCGATGCCCGGCGGCCCGACGTACCGCGAGCTCAAGAGCCGCATCGAGGACGACAACCTGCACACGGTGTGCCAGGAGGCCGCCTG
Organism: Baekduia sp.; assembly: GCA_036500525.1. GTDB lineage: Bacteria > Actinomycetota > Thermoleophilia > Solirubrobacterales > Solirubrobacteraceae > Baekduia. The sequence goes on from DASYBY010000001.1 coordinate 463, forward strand.
CCCGAACATCGGGGAGTGCTGGGAGCGCGGCACCGCCACGTTCATGATCCTCGGCGACACCTGCACGCGCCGCTGCGGCTTCTGCCACGTCAAGACCGGCAAGCCGACCTGGAACGACCCGCTGGAGCCCGCGCGCGTCGCCCGCCAGGTCGCCCGGATGGGCCTCCGCCACGCGGTCATCACGAGCGTCGATCGCGACGACATGCCCGACAAGGGCGCGCACGCCTTCGTCGGCGTCATCCGCCAGATCCGCCGCCAGGCGCCCAAGTGCAAGGTCGAGGTCCTCACGCCCGACTTCCAGGGCCTGGACATGCCGCTGGCCAAGGTCATCGCCGAGCGGCCCGACGTCTTCAACCACAACGTCGAGGTCGTCCCGCGCCTCTACGCGATCGCCCGCCGCGGCTCGACCTGGCAGCGCTCGCTGCGCGTCCTGGAGACCGCCAAGGACATGGGCGGCGACGAGGTCGTCACGAAGTCCGGCCTGATGGTCGGCCTCGGCGAGACGCACGACGAGATGGTCGACGCCCTCGGCCAGCTGCGCGAGCGCGGCGTCCAGGTCATCACGATCGGCCAGTACCTGCGCCCGACCGAGAACCACCTGCCGCTCGTGCGCTACTGGCACCCCGACGAGTTCGACGCGCTGGCCGCCGCCGGCATGGCGATGGGCTTCGACCACGTCGCCGCCGGCCCGCTGGTCCGCAGCTCCTACCACGCCGACGAGCACGTCCCCCAGCCCGAGCCGGGCGTCGGGCCGCTCGCCGCCGGGTAGCCGCGGCGCCGGCGCCCGTCCGCCCCCGCCCCGCCCCGCCCCGCCCGCGTGTTCCCGATCAAGGACAACATCCCGGCCGAGCGCTTCCCGCTGGTCACGGTGGTGCTGATCCTCGTCAACTGCATCGTCTACTTCTTCTTGCAGCACAAGTCGGGGATCGACTTCAGCGGCAACAGCCTCGACCAGTCGAGCCTCGCGCACTACAGCGCGATCCCCTACGAGATCACGCACTGGGGCAAGCACTGCGACTTCGACCCCGGCTCGGGCCAGGTCGCCTGCCAGGGCCAGTCCGGTACGAGCGGCGCGCCGGCACCGCAACTCGGGACGCTGGCGACGGTCTTCACCGCGATGTTCAGCCACAGCGGCCTGCTGCACCTCGGCGGCAACATGCTCTTCCTGTGGATCTTCGGCAACAACGTCGAGGACTCGATGGGCAAGGTCAAGTTCGTGCTCTTCTACCTGCTCGGCGGCATCGCGGCCCTGGCCCTGCAGGTGGTCATCGACCCCAACTCGACGGCCCCGACGCTCGGGGCCTCGGGCGCGATCGCCGCGGTGCTCGGCGGCTACATCCTGCTCTACCCGCGCGCCCGCGTCCTGACGGTCGTGTTCATCATCCTGTTCTTCACGATCATCGAGGTGCCGGCGCTCGTCGTGCTCGGCATCTGGATCGTCGAGCAGATCCTGTTCGGCGCCTGGGGCCTGACCGACCCGACCGGCTCGGGCGGCGGCGTGGCGTACTTCGCCCACATCGGCGGGTTCGCGTTCGGGCTGCTGGCCATCAAGCTGTTCGCCCACCGGGAGAACCCCGCCTACCTGCGCGGCGGTCCGCCCGCTCTGGTCTCCTGACGGGCGCCGTGCACCCGCACCCGATCCTCGTCGCCGCGTTCGTGCTCGTGGCCGTCCTGCTCGCCCTGACGCTCTACGTCGCGGTCGTGGAAGGCCCCGACGTGCTCACCGTCCTGTCGCTGCTCGTCCTCGGGATGCTCGGCTTCGGGATCTTCGGCGCGCTGCGGGAGCCGCCGCAGTGAGGCCGCCCGCCGCGGGGCTCGCCGCGCTGGTCGCGGCGGTGCTGCTCGTCGTGCTGCTGGTCGCCGGATGCGGCAGCAGCGAGGACCACACGCCGACGAGCAAGCCCGACTCGGGGCCGCGCGAGCCGTTGCAGGCCGCCAACGGCCCGGTCGCCGCGTCGCCCGCGACCTCGCCGCTGACGCTCGCGCTGGCCGGCACGGTCGACCCGGTGCAGATCCAGTTCGGCAAGCCTCCGCGCGCCGGCCTGCTCTTCGACCTCGACACCGGCCAGGTGCTGTGGCGCAAGGACCCGACGCGCGTCCTGCCGATCGCCTCGGTGACCAAGATGATGACCGCGCTCGTGGTGGCCGACAAGATCCCGCCGGGCAGCAAGGTCAAGGTCACCAAGGAGGCGCTGGCCTACCAGGGCTCCGGCGTCGGGGTGCTCCCGAAGGGCAAGTGGGTCGGCGTCTCGGCGATGTTGTACGGGTTGCTCCTGCCGTCCGGCAACGACGCCGCGATCGCCCTCGCCCAGCGCGCCGCCGGCACCGTCAACGCGTTCGTCGACGAGATGAACGCCCGGGCCTCCGCGATGGGCCTGGCCTGCACGCACTACTCGACGCCGAGCGGCTTCACCGACCGCGGCAACCACTCGTGCGCGGCCGACCTGGCCGTCGAGGCGCGCGCCGTGCTCGACAGCAAGCGCATCGCGCGGATCGTGCGCGTCCCCCACGCGGTCCTGCCGTTCCCCATCAAGGGCGGCAAGCTCTACCTCTCCAGTCACAACCCGCTGATCCTGCGCCACTACCCCGGCACGATCGGCATCAAGACCGGGTTCACCGACGCCGCCGGCGAGTGCTTCGTCGGCGCGGTGGAGCGCAACGGCCACCGCCTCGGCGTCGTGCTGCTGCACTCGCCCGATCCCGGCGGACAGGCGGTCAAGCTCATGGACCGCGGCTTCAGCGCCCTGTCCTGAGGCACTGCCGTACCGCTTGGGCACGGCGGTGCCTTAGAGTTCGCGGACAATCGACTGGCCAGTCAGCCAAAGAAGGAGCGCGAGCGTGGATCTCAACGACACGCCCGAGCAGGCCGCATACCGCGAGACGGTGCGCGGCTGGCTCGAGCAGCACAAGGCCGAGGCGCCCGAGGCACGCGCCACCCGCGCCGGCGCCGAGGACGCCGAGTACCTCGCCGCGCGCCGCGCGTGGCAGGGCAAGCTCGCCGAGGGCGGGCTCGCCGGCGTCACGTGGCCCAAGGAGTACGGCGGGCAGGGCCTCGGCCCGATCGAGCAGGTCATCGTCAACCAGGAGTCCGGCCGCGCCGGCGTGCCCGGGATCCTCGACGTCATCGGGCTCGGCATGCTCGGACCGTGCCTCATCGCGCACGGCAGCGACGAGCAGAAGCAGCGCTACCTCGGCCCGATGCTCCACGGCGACGAGGTGTGGTGCCAGCTCTTCTCCGAGCCGGCCGCCGGCTCCGACCTCGCCGCCGTCCAGACGCGCGCGGTCGTGCAGGACGACGGCTCGTTCGTCCTCAACGGCCAGAAGGTGTGGACGACCAACGCGCAGTTCGCCTCCTACGGCCTGTTGCTCGCCCGCACCAACCCGGACGTGCCCAAGCACAAGGGCATGACGATGTTCCTGGTCCCGATGGACGCCCCGGGCACCACGATCCGCGGGCTGCGCCAGATCTCCGGCGAGGCCGAGTTCAACGAGGTCTTCTTCGACGACGTCCGCGTCCCGGCCGAGAACGTGGTCGGCGGCGTCGACAACGGCTGGGGCACCGCCCTGACCGTGCTGATGTACGAGCGCGTGACGATCGGCCTCGGCTCCGAGGGCATGGGCTACAACCCGCACCGGTTCGCCAAGGCGCTCGCCTCCGACCCCGTCGCGGTCAAGGACAAGTCGGTCCGCAAGGCGCTGGGCGAGATCGGCACCGAGCTGCTCGCGCTGCGCTTCGCCTCCTACCGGACGCTCTCGGCGCTGTCGCAGGGCCAGATCCCCGGCCCCGAGGCCGGCCTGGCCAAGGTGACGACCGTCAACGCCGCGATCGCGGCCGGCGAGCTGATCGCCGACGTCCTCGGCCCCGACGCCCTGGACGACGACAACGAGTGGTCCTACATGATCTCCTTCCTGCCCGGGCTGAAGTCCGCCGGCGGCACCGAGGCGATCCTGCGCAACACCATCGGCGAGCGCGTCCTGGGCCTTCCGCCCGAGCCGCGGCTCGACAAGGGCGTGCCGTTCAGCGAGCTGCGCGCCAAGGAGAAGGAAGCGGTGGCCTCATGAACCTCTCCCTGACCGACGAGCAGGAGTTCCTGCGCGAGGCCGCCCGCGGCACGCTGTCGCGGTTCAAGATCGTCGAGGCCGCGCGTGAGGCGATGGACGACGGCCTCTCCAAGCTCCCGGACCTCTGGTTCGCCGCGCGCGAGGCCGGCTGGGCCGGGCTGCTGATCAGCGAGGAGCACGGCGGGGCCGGGCTCGACGTGTTCGACGCGATGCTCGTCGCCGAGGAGATCGGCCGCGTCATCGCGCCCGTGCCGTTCCTCGGGCTCCTGCCGGCGACGGCGATCCTCGACGCCGGCGCGCACGCTCAGCTGGACGCGATCGCCTCCGGCGACGTCCGCCCCGTGTGGATCCCGACGCGCCCGCCGGGCGACCTCGAGACGCGCTGGACGGTCGACACGCCGGGCGCCGCGCGCGCCGAGGCGCCGCAAATCGTCGCCGACGGCGACGGCGTGCGGGTGTCCGGACGCGCCATGTTCGTCCCCGACGCGCCGGGCGCCGACCTGCTGGTCGTCGTCGGCGCCGACGGCACGGTCGCGGTGGTCGACGCGGGCGCCGAGGGCGTGACCGTCGAGCGGATCGTCCGCTACGACGTCACGCGGGCCCTGGCCAACGTGACGCTGGAGAACGTGCCGGGGGTTGCGCTGGCCGTGGACGCCGGCGTGGCAGCAGATGCGTGGTACGTCGCGCAGGCGCTGCTGGCCGCCGAGGCGGTCGGCACGGTGCAGACCACGCTGGAGCTGAGCGTGGCCTACGCCAAGGAGCGGTTCACCTTCGGGCGCGCGATCGGCTCGTACCAGTCGATCAAGCACGAGCTGACCGAGGTGCTGCGGCGCATGGAGAACGCGCGCTCGCTGCTGTACTACGCGGGCTACGCCCGGACCGACGCCGCGGACGAGTTCCCGCTCGCGGCGAGCGCGGCGCGGTCGGCGGCCGGCGGAGCGCTCGATTTCGCCTCGCGTTCGGTGATCAACGTGCACGGTGGCATCGGCGCGACGTGGGAGCACGACGCCCCGTTGTACTTCCGCCGCGCCCAGCTGACCCGCCGCCTGGTCGGCGGTCACGGCGACGCGACGGACCGCGTGGCCGAGCAGTTGCTGGCCGCCTGAATCACTGGTTTCCAATCGGGTCCGTCGGGATTTGTCCCGGCGGACCCCTCGGTCCTGGTACGTTGCGCGCGTCAGAGCCGGGTGATGGAGCCCGGTACACACAGTGTGTTGGCGCCGCAACGGTCGGTCTTCAGCTGCCTCCGCGAACGCAGCACGCAGCACGAGAGGCAGACAGATGGCTCAGGGCGTTGTGAAGTGGTTCAGCGACGAGAAGGGCTTCGGGTTCATCACACCCGACGAGTCGGGCAAGGACTTGTTCGTGCACCACGGCGACATCCAGTCTGA
>DASYBY010000002.1:0-11143 GCA_036500525.1 Baekduia sp.
CCGTTCTTCTCAAACGAACGGGCGCGGCCGAACTTGCTCGCGCCGGTGGCGGCCGTGCGAGGATCCGGACATGAGCCCAGCCGATCGCGACGTCCTGACGAGCCTGCCCCGCACCCGGCCGACGCGGCGCAGCGCCAAGCGCGGGGCGGTCCCGGGCGAGGCGGTGCCGGAGGCGAAGCCGAAGGCCGCGGCGAAGCCGAAGGCCAAGGCGGCGACGAAGACGACGGCGACGGCGAAGACGTCGGCAACGACGAAGACGTCGGCAACGACGAAGGCGAAGGCGAAGCCGGCCGCGAAGGCTCCGGCCAAGGCCGACCCTGCTGGAGCGGCGAAGCCGCAGGCGCCCGCGGCTCGCCGCGCGACGCCTCGGAAGGCGACCGCGAAGGCCGCGGCGCCGAAGCCCGCCACCCCGCCGCCCGCTCCCGAGGCCCCGCGCGCCGCGCCTTCCACCCCGCCGCCCGCGGCCGGGTGGGCGTCGCCGGGCGAGCACCACTCGGGCTCCGGCGGCACCGGCGCGCTGCTGGGCACCGCGGCGCAGGCCGTCGGCGAGCTGGCGCAGATCGGCCTGACCGTCGGCGGTCAGGCGCTCAAGCAGGCGCTCTCGCGCCTGCCCAAGCCCTGAGCGTCCCGAGCTACATCGCCTTGCGCACGGTGCGACCCTGGCTGTCGCGCACCGTGAGCTTGAGCGTCTGCCGGCTCGTGATCTTGCCGGGCCGGAAGGCGCGGTAGACGAGCACGATCCGGCGCGTGTCGAGGTTGAGCGGCAGGATCAGCGTCAGCCGCCCGTCGTGCCGCGTCTTCAGGCCGGTCTTGGTCAGCTGGCGCAGCTTGGTGCCGACCTGGTGGTAGACGTCCAGCCGCGCGCTGCCGACGGCCTTCTTGGCCTTCGTCCGCAGCAGCCCGCGGATGACGACCCGGCGGCCGTAGCGGCTGGTGTAGGACTTGCCGTGGTTCGGCACGAACCACGCCTGCAGCCGCGCGTCGAGGCCGGTCGCCGGCTGCGTGCCCTGCCCGCCGACGCCCGTCCCGCTCCCGCCGCCGCCCGCTCCGCCGCCACCGGCGATCGTGCCGTTGGCCTTGGGCAGCACGACCGGGCCGTAGACCGGCGTGCTGTTGCCGGCCGCGTCCTCGACGTCGACCTCGACCGCGTGCTCGGCGAGCGGCAGCTTGAGGACGTCGAAGTCGACCGCCCGCGTCGCCGTCGCCGGGCACGGGACCGGCGCGGTGAACTCGTAGGCGTCGTCGTCAGCCGGGTCGCGATCGGCGCACGAGCCGCCGATCGGATCGGAGACCGCGACCTGGCCGTCGACCCGCACGACCGTGCGGTAGACCCCGCCGCCCGCGTCGGCCGCGGCGTAGGCGAGCTTCAGGTGCCCGCTGGACTCGCCGTTGTCGGTGACGGTGCGCGACGTGACCGTCGGCGCCGCCTGGTCGCGCAGGACCACCGACGGATCGGTGATCGTCGCGGACGGCACGAGGCCGGGGGCCGGCGTGCACACGTTGGGATCGTCGGCCCCGCAGCCGAACGAGAACAGCACGCTGGCGGCGTCGAGCCCGACCGCGTCCAGCGGACCGTCGAGGTCGCCGGTGCACGTGTCGGTCGGACCGGGCGCGCACGCCTCGATCGTCTTGCCGTCGGCCGACAAGGTGTAGGAGAACGTCCGCACCGAGCCGACCGGCATCCCCTGCGTCTTGCGGCCGAGCGTCACGCGCACGATCCGCGTGCCGGCCGGGGCCGTGAACTGGTCGTAGGCGAACGTGCCGCCGTCCCACGGGCCGGGGCCCGTGAGCTGCGCGGTCATCCCACCGATGGTCGCGCAGTTGTCGGTGGCCGCCGAGCCTGTGTCGGCGTGGGCCGTCCAGCCCGTCGAGCAGCCGCGCACCGTGTAGGTGTCGGCTCCCGCGACACCCGCGCTGCCGAGGATGACGGCGACCGCCAACGCGGCCACCGTCCCTGACTTGATCATGTTCCTCCGAGAAAATGGGTGATGTTCGAACGGAAAGACCGCATCGCCGGTCTTCGCCAAAAGCGGTGCTTCGATACCCAGTTGTCGAGTCCTGCGAACGCCGGTTCGCGTGCGGCCTCCGGCGTTGTTATGCTCCCGCGCCGTCAGCCGAGTTCACGCGCCGCCTCTGGACGCGTGGAGCGGGGGAACCACCTGCGGATCGCCTTGTGCGACCCGCCGGGGCGAATCAGGCCACCTGGCCCGTAGCGCCGTCATCCGGCGCGAGCCCGTCAGCTCACCCCGTAGGCCGTTGGATGAGGACCTATACAGACGTGCCGAACACGAACCTCGTGAAGATGGGCGCCGCCATGGGCGCCGCCCTCGCCCTTGCCCTTCCCGCCGTGGCCGACGCCTCGAGCACCCCCGCGGTGCCGGCGGTCCCGCCGACGGTCGGCGGTCTCAGCTTCAGCGACCCGACCGCGCCGACCGTCTTCGCCGACGGCTCGACGCTCACGGCCCCGCTCGGCGAGCTGGTCGGCGACGTCGCGGAGGTGACCGGCACGCTCGCCGGCACCCACCCCGGCGACGGCGTCACCGTGCAGCGCCTCGACGCGACCGCCGGCTGGGTGTCCGCCGCGACGACGGTCGTCGGGCCCGACGGCACCTACGACGCCATCTGGTACACCAGCCGCGCCGGCCGCACCACGGTCCGCGCCGTGGCCAGCAGCCAGACCGCGGTGGCCAGCACGGCGACGACCGGCGCCCCGGGCCGCGCGATCACCGTGTACCGCCCCACCAAGGTCACCTGGTACGGGCCCGGCTTCTACGGCAAGAAGACGGCGTGCGGGCGCAAGCTGACCCGCACCATGCTCGGCGTCGCCAACAAGACGCTGCCGTGCGGGACGCTGGTCGACCTCTACAACCAGGGGCGCGCCGTGACCGTCCCGGTGATCGACCGTGGGCCCTACCGCCGCGGGACGAGCTACGACCTGACCGCGGCGACCGCCCAGGCGCTCGGCGTGACCGCGACGGCCACGGTCGGCGCCGTCAGCGTCGCGCCCGCGGCGCCGGTCGCCCCCGTGGCGCCCGCGCCGGCACCACCCGCCGCCGGCTGAGCGCTACGCCAGCGGGACGCCGGAGGCGCGCGCGGCGAACATGCCCTCGTCGGCGCGACCGGCGAGGCTCTCGAGCGTCTCGCCGTCGTCGGGACAGACGGCGAGGCCGATCGACGCCGCCAGCGGCGCGCCGGCCAGGTAGGCGCGCGCGATCGCGCCGGCGACCCGCGTGCCGAGGTCGCGCGCGGCGGTCGCGTCGCGGTCGGGGCTGGTCAGCCACCAGCGACCGAGCCGCTCGCGGACGATGAGGTCGGCCGGCGCCAGCTCGGCGGTCAGGGCGCGCTCGGCGTCCTCCAGCGCGACGGCCACCTCGCGCCCGGCCTGGGAAGCGAGCAGGCGGTCGAGGTCGTCGATCTCGACGACGAGCACGGCGAACGAGAGGCCGTCCTCCTCGCGCCGGGCGAGCCGGCGGCCGATCGCGCCCAGCCACGGCGGGCCGTTCTCGGCCAGCTCCTCCCAGCTGGTGTCGACCGAGCGCAGCCGCGTGACCGCGGGCGTGCCGGCCCCGGGCGCGAACGCGGAGGGTTGCGGCGCGCCGCTGACGCCGGTCGGCGGCGCGGCGGCCAGCTCCTCGGCCAGCGAGGTGAGCGGGTCGAGGTCCGACGGCAGCGCCGGCGGCAGGTCGACCAGCTCGACGCCGTTGGGCGGCGACGACGGCTCGTCGGGCGCCGCGGGCTGCCGCGGCGCGCCGGAGGGCGAAGGGTCGGGCGTGGCGGTCTGCCGGTGATCGGCCGCCGCACGGGCCGCGCGCTCGATGGCGTGCGCGATGGCCTCCTGCGACGCCGCCGCCGTGCGGTCGTGCTCGGCCGGCGTCAGCGGGATCTTCGGCACGAGGCCGGCGACGTGGCGCGCCGCGGCGTCGTGCGCGGACTGCGCCATGTCGAGGACGGAGGGCACGCCGTCGGGGGCGGGCCGTGCGGGCGGCGGGCCGTCGTCGGCCGGCGGCTCGGGCGCGGCGCCCGTGGGCGGCGGGAAGGCGGAGGCGGCCGGCGGCGTGGCGGAGAGCGCGTCGGCCAGCGGCCCGTTGCGCCCCAGGTCGGCCGACGGCGCGGCGAGCGAGGCCTGCACCACGCGGGCGCAGACGTAGGCGAGGCGGTCGGCGAGATCGGCGACCAGCTCGGGCGGCGGGTCGCGCAGCTCGGCGCGGAGCATCCGCCACGCGGCGGCGCGCAACGCCTCGACGCCGGCCGACAGCGCGGTCGGCGTGCGTGCGCCCGAGAGGCGGGCCGCGGCGGCACCGAGCGGCGCGCGGCCGTCGCCGACGACGAAGCGCTCCAGCTCGGCATCGGAGCCCAGCGCGGCGAGGAGCCCGCCGCACAGCGCGGGGCCGCCGCGGGCCAGCTCGGCGGCGGGCACCGCGCCCGCCTGCTGGAGCGGAGCGTCGGCGACGAGCGCGAGCAGCCACGCCTTGGCCAGGGCGACGGCGTCGACGGCGGGCGCGTCAGCCACGGGGCGCGGTGTGCGCCCGAAGGTTCCTGCTCCATCCATGGACACCACATCTTGGCAGCCGGATCCGACGGTGACACCCGACGAGCAGAAGACTGGACCTCTGGCGGGCACAATGGCCGTGTGCCTTCCCTGCCGTCCATCGACGAGGCCCGCGCCACGCTGCTGGCCGCGACCCGTCCCCTCTCCCCCGTCGACGTCCCCGTCCCCGACGCGCTCGGCCTCGTGCTCGTCGACGACGTGGTCGCCGCGCACGACGTCCCGGCCTTCGCCAACTCCGCGATGGACGGGTTCGCCGTCCGCTCCGGTGCGTCCGGCCGGCGCCTGGCGATCATGGGCGAGTCGCGCGCCGGAACACCGTTCACCGGTGAGGTCTCCGACGGCGAGGCGGTCCGGATCTCCACCGGCGCCGCGCTGCCCGCCGGCGCCGACGCCGTCCTGCAGATCGAGCTGATCGAGGTCGACGCCGGCGGCGACGCGATCGTCCTCCAGGACGCGGTCGCCCCCGGGCGCAACGTGCGCGGCGCCGGCGGCGACCTGCGCCGCGGCACGCGCGTCCTCGCCGCCGGCACGCGCCTGGGGCCGGCCGAGCTGGGCGCCGCGATCGGCGCCGGGCGGATGAACGTCCTCGTCATCCCGCGCCCGCGCGTCGCGATCATCACCACCGGCGACGAGCTGATGGAGCCCGGCACGCCGCTGCAGCCGGGCCAGATCCACGACTCCAACGGCCCGATGCTCGCGGCGCTCGCCTCGCGTGCGGGCGCCGAGGTGGTCGGCCGCGGCCACGCCGTCGACGACCCGGAGGCGACGCGCACGGTCATCGCGCAGGCGCTCGACGCCGCCGACGTCGTCGTCCTCGCGGGCGGCGTCTCGGTCGGCCCGCACGACCACGTCAAGGGCGCGCTGGGCGACCTCGGCGTGCGCGAGCTGCTGTGGCGCGTCGCGCTGCGGCCGGGCAAGCCGACCTGGCTGGGGGAGCGCGACGGCAAGCTCGTCCTCGGCCTCCCGGGCAACCCGGTCTCGGCCTACGTCACCTTCCTGCTGTTCGGCCGCCCGGCGCTGGCCAAGCTCGCCGGCGCCGACCCGACGGTCCCGCGCACGCGCGCGCTGCTCGCCGCCGCGCTCCCGCGCCATCCCGACCGCGACGAGCTGGTCCGCGTGCGCCGCGAGCCCGACGGCCGCGTCGCCGCGACCGGCCCGCAGGACTCCCACGTGCTCTCGTCGCTGCTCGGCGCCGAGGCGCTGGCGCTCATCCCGCGCGGCGAAGGCGAGCTGCCGGCCGGCACCGAGGTCGTGTTGGAGCCGGTCTAGACCGCTTCGAGGTAGGCGACGATCCGGTTGGTCAGCGCGGTGAGCGCGGGCGCCGGCTCGTCCATCGCCAGCGGCCGGTCCTCGAGCAGCATCCGCAGGCGCTCGCCGAGGACGGGATCGGCGGCGCCGGCCAGCCGCGCGGCGACCTGCGCGGCGCGGCGCGTCGCGCGGGGATCGATCGTCCAGATCGCCTCGAAGCGGCGGTCGAGGTCGTCGCTGCCGCCGGGCTCGCGGACGCCGGGCTGCTCCCAGGCCAGCAGGCAGGCCGCGTAGCCGGGGGCGTCGATGATCACGACCCACTCGTTGCTCAGCGCGTCGTCGGAGGCGATCGGGATCTCGGCCGGCCCGCCCTCGGGATGCGCCAGGCCGCCGGCGAACTCGGCGAAGACGGCGGCCGCGTCGGCGTTGGCCGCCAGCCGGCGGTAGCGCTGCTCCACGCTGCGGTAGAACGCCTCGCGCTGGAACGCGGCGAAGACCAGCGGCGCGGCGGCCACGGCCAGCGCCTCGTGCTCGATCGCGCGCGAGAGCGCCATGAGCGTCGACTTCTTCAACACGTGCGGACGGGCGCCGTGGTCGGCGGCGGCGACCGCGGCGTAGATCGACGGATGGTCCGACGAGCCGCCCTCGTGGTCCTGCGCGCGCTGGATCGCGGCCGGGACCGACAGCCCGCGATGGCGCAGCGCCAGCACCTTGCGCAGCGCGTCGACGTCGTCCTCGGTGTAGCGGCGGTAGCCGGAGGACGTCCGCTCCGGCGCCGGGAAGCCGTAGCGCTGCTCCCACATGCGGATCGTCCCGGCGGCGATCCCGGTGCGCTGCGCGACGTCCTTGATGGCGAGGTCGGTTCCTGGCATGTTCCTGGGCGGCACCTTAGAGAAGGTTCAACACCGCGTTGAATGTTCTTCGCCGCTCCTTACGGAGTACGTCGGACCGCGGGCCGCGGGTCATCGCCGATCGCCCGGCGCGCGTACCCGTCGCGTGAACGCTCCCTCCGCTCCCCGCAGGACGATCGTGCTCACCGGCGCCACCGGCTACGTGGGCGGCGCGCTCCTGCCGCGGCTGCTGGCGGCCGGCCACGAGGTGCGCTGCGTCGTGCGCACGCCGGAGCACGCCGACCTGCCCGACGGCGCGCAGGTGGTGCAGGGCGACGTGCTGGAGGGCACCGGGCTGGACGAGGCGCTGCGCGGCGCCGACGTCGCCTACTACCTCGTCCACTCGATGGGCGGCGACGGCGACTTCGCGCAGCGCGACCGCGCCGGCGCCGCGCACTTCGGCGACGCCGCACGCGCCGCCGGCGTGGCGCGCACGGTCTACCTCGGCGGCCTGGAGGGCGGCGACGCCGGCGCCTCCGAGCACCTGCGCAGCCGTCACGAGGTCGCGGGCGTGCTGCGCGAGCGGGTGCCGGAGCTCGTGTACGTGCGCGCCGCGATGATCGTCGGCGCCGGCAGCGTGTCGTTCCAGATGCTGCGCGGATTGGTGGAGCACCTGCCGGTGATGATCACCCCGCAGTGGCTGCGGACCCGCAGCCAGCCGGTCGCCATCGACGACGTGGTCGGCACGCTCGCAGAGCTGGTGAACCGCGCCGCCGTCCCGGGTGAGGTGCAGCTCGGCGGCGCCGACGTCCTGACCTACCACGAGATGCTGCGCCGCTTCGCCGCCGTCCAGCACCGCCGCCAGCCGCTGCTGATCGGCGTCCCGCTGTTCACACCGCGGCTGTCGTCCTACTGGGTCGCGCTCGTCACGCCGGTGCCGCTCGGGCTCGTCAAGCCGCTGGTCGAGGGCCTGAGCGCGGAGACCGTGGTCCGCGAGCCGCCCCCGCCCGGGCTCAACGACCGCCCGCTGGGCTTCGACGCCGCCGTGCGCGCGGCGCTGGCCGCGTAAGGTTGGTCGTTCGATGCTGGTGCCCCTGGCTCTCCTCGCCGCCGTCGTGCTCGTCGCCACGGCGGCCCGCCGGCTCCTGACCGGCTCCCGGCGCATCGCGGGCATCACGGTCCGCACGCCGACCGACGACACCAAGATCGACGGCGACGGCGCGGTCCGCTCGATCCAGGGCGCCGACATCGTCATCCCGCAGGAGCTGTTCGGCGAGCTGTGGACGACCGCGACGCTGGAGCGCCTGGCGCGCACCTACTGGTCGTACCTGACGACGGTCACGCTCGGCCTGATCCGCGTGTACTACACCGACGGCGAGCGCTACGTCTGCCTGCTCTTCAAGCCGCTGAAGCTCCTGACGTTCCGCGCGCCGGAGTACGAGACCGAGGCCGACCGCGGCATCGTGCGCTGGCGCATCGACCGTGGCGTGCTCGTCGCGCCGTCGGGCCGCTCGGGCGACGGCTACCTGGAGATCGACGTGCGCCGCGTGCACTGCGACGAGCCGGGCCACGAGATGATCCACGTCGAGGTCGAGGTCGCGAACTTCTACCCGGCGATCGCCAGCCGCCTCGGCCGGTTCTTGTACACCAACACCCAGTCGCGGATCCACGTCATCGTGACCCACGGCTTCCTGCGCCGCCTGGCGCGCCGCGACCTCGAGCAGTCGATCACCGGCAAGTACCGCGTGCCCGGCCCCGAGGACACGGGCACGCCGCAGCGCGAGCGCACCCGCAGCAAGTCCTAGCGGTTGATCAACCGTAGCGGCCGGACACGAGCGCGCGGAGCTTCTGGCGGTCGTGGCGGGCATGGATGCGGCGGACCGTGCCGGAGCGCGACCGCATGACCAGCGACTCGGTCGTCGCGCTGCGCGCGCCCTGGTAGCGGACGCCCTGCAGCACGTCGCCGTCGGTGACGCCCGTCGCCGCGAAGAAGCAGTCGTCGCCCTTGACGAGGTCGTCCTGGGTGAGCTGCTTGTCGAGGTCGTAGCCCTCGGCGATCGCCGCCTGGCGTTCGGTGTCGTCGCGCGGCCAGAGCTTGCCGACCAGGCCGCCGCCGAGCGACTTGATGGCCGCCGCGGAGATGACGCCCTCGGGCGTTCCGCCGATGCCCCACAGGAGGTCGACTGGCGAGCGGTCGCTGACGGCGAGCATCGAGGCGCTCACGTCGCCATGCTGGATCAGCCGCACGCGCGCGCCGAGCGCGCGGACCTCGTCGAGCACCTTGTCGTGGCGCGGGCGCTCCAGCGAGACGATCATGATGTCGCCGATCTCGACGCCGCGGCGCTCGGCGACCAACTCGATGGTCTTGGTCAGCGGGCGGTCGAGGTCGAGCAGGTCGGCGATGTCGTCGGCGCCGGCGAGCTTCTCCATGTAGACGATCGGGCCCGGGTTGAACATCGTGCCGCGCGCCGACAGCGCGATGACGGCCAGCGCGCTCGGCATGCCCTTGGCGGCCAGCGTCGTGCCCTCCAGCGGGTCGACGGCGATGTCGACCTCGGGCGCCGAGCCGTCGCCGATGCGCTCGCCGTTGTAGAGCATCGGGGCCTCGTCCTTCTCCCCCTCGCCGATGACGACCGTGCCGTCCATGCTGACCGTGCCGAGCACGAGCCGCATGGCGTCGACGGCGGCCTGGTCGGCGCCGATCTTGTCGCCGCGGCCGACCATGCGGGCGGCGGCCAGCGCGGCGGCCTCCGTGGTGCGGACGAGCTCCAGGGCGAGGTTGCGGTCCGGTCCGTTCCCGTTCTGCGACATGCGCGGAGCCTATGGACCCGGCCGGGCGCGTGCAGTGGCGGCGCCCGCGGCGGGTTGGAGCTCAGGACACGCTGCGGGCGATGTCGATCAGCGCGGGGATCGCCCACGGGCCCTGGGCGGTGAGGCGCAGGTGGAGGCCGTCGTGCTGCCAGCACAGCTCGTGCACCGGGCGCAGCGACGGCTGCGCCTGGGTCAGCGGCGCCTCGCGGTGGACGATGCCGTCGGCGACCGGCGCGGACGCGGTGGCGCCCTGGAGCTCGTGCTCGTCCGGCGGCTGCACGCCGGCGTACAGCGCGACGCGCCCCGGCTGGTCAGCCCGCGTGTCGTCGAGGTTCCACGACACCTCGACAGCCTGCGGGCCGAGCGCGACGACGTCGACCCACCGCGTCAGCGGCAGCGCGACGTGCGGCAGCGGGACGCGGCGTCCCAGGTGTGCGTCGGCGTCGGCGATGCCCTCCAGCGGCTCCATCTGGCGCTGAAGGGTGGCGGACTCACCGGATGCTGTCCACGGCCGCACGCAGCCGCCCGAGCCCCTCGGCGATCTCGGCGACCGGGTGCGAGGTGAACGAGAGCCGCAGCGTGGCGCGGTCGGCGGCGACCGGGAAGAACGGCCAGCCGGGGACGAACGCGACCTCCCGCTCCAGCGCGCGCTCCAGCAGCGCCTCGGCGTCCCAGCCGTCGGGCAGCGTGACCCAGACGAACATGCCGCCGTCGGGCTGGCTCCAGCGCGAGCCCTCGGGCAGCGCGTCCGGCAGGCCGTCGACCAGCGCGTCGCGGCGCGGGCCGTAGGCGGTGCGCAGCCCGGCGAGGTAGGCGTCGAGATCCTGGTGGGCGAGCCAGTGCGCGGCCGCGGCCTGGTCGATGGTCGAGGTGTGCAGGTCGGCGGCCTGCTTGGCGACGACGAGCGCGTGGCGCAGCGCCGACGGCGCCCGCAGCCAGCCGATGCGCAGGCCGGGGCCGAGCACCTTGGAGAGCGTCGACAGCGCGATCGTCCGGTCCTCGGCGCCGGGCAGCGCCGCGACGGGCGCGACCGGCTCGCCGCGGTAGCGCAGCTCGCCGTACGGATCGTCCTCGACGATCCACAGGCCGAGGCGGCCCGCGGCCTGGGCGAGCGCGCGGCGGCGCTCGATCGGCAGCGTGCGGCCGGTCGGGTTGTGGAACGTCGGCACCGTGTAGAGCAGCTTCGGCCGCTCGCGCCGCACCAGCGCCGCCAGCGCGTCGGGGTCGAGGCCGTCGTCGTCGCACGGGATCGGGACGCATCGCGCGCCCGCCATCTGGAAGCACTGCAGCGCGGCGAGGTAGGACGGCTCCTCGACGAGCACCGTGTCGCCGGGCTCCAGCAGGACGGCGGCGACCAGCGTCAGCGCCTGCTGCGAGCCGGTGGTGACGAGGACGTCGTCGGGATCGGTCGGCAGGCCGCGGACGCCGAGGCGGTCGGCGATGGCGGCGCGCAGCGCCGGGTCGCCCTCGGTCGTCGAGTACTGCAGCGTGCGGCCGAAGCAGTCGTCGGCCAGCGCCGCGGCGAACGCGGCGCGCAGCCCGGGCGCGTCGAAGAGCTCGGGCGCCGGCAGGCCGCCGGCGAACGAGATCACGCCCGGGCGCTGGGTCAGCGCGAGGATCTCGCGCACCGGCGAGCTCGCGACGTCGCGCAGCCGCGCCGCCACGGGCGGCGGCGCGGTGGCGAGGTGCGGTTGGCCCGTCATCG
>DASYBY010000003.1:0-15931 GCA_036500525.1 Baekduia sp.
GAGGCGAGGCGGCGCAGCGCGCGCTCCTCGGCCTGCCGGGCCTTGCTCGGGGGCATGCCCAGACGGCGTGCCGCCTGGACCAGCGTGTGCTCGCCGTCGCCGCCGGTGCCGAAGCGCAGGTGGATGACCTCGCGCTCGTCCTCCGGGAGACGGTTGACGGCCTCGCGCAGCGCCGATGCCTCCGTCTCGCGCTCGACCTCCTCGTCGACGGTCTCGCCGTCGGCCGGAAGCAGGGCGCCCAGCGCCGTCTCGCCGTCGTCGCCGACGGTCTGATCGAGGCTGGCCAGGGCACGGTCACGCTCGCGCAGCAGCGCGACCTCGTCGAGCTCCAGCTCGGCCGCGGCGGCGATCTTCTCGTCCGACGGCGGCTCGCCATGCTCGGCGGTCAGCTCGCGCTCGACGCGGGCGATGCGGCGCGCACGCTGCGACATGTGCGAAGGCAGGCGGATCGTGCGGCCCGTGTTGTCGAGCCCGCGCTGAAGCGCCTGGCGGATCCAGATCGTCGCGTAGGTGGAGAACCGGTAGCCCTTGCGGTAGTCGAACTTCTCGACTGCGCGGATCAGGCCCAGCATGCCCTCCTGGACGAGGTCGTCCAGCGTCAGGCCCTGGCCGACGTAGTGCCGTGCGACGGACACCACGAGGCGCAGGTTGGAGTTCACCAACAGGTCCTTCGCCTCGAGATCGCCGCGCTCGATGCGCTGGGCGAGCTCGATCTCCTTGGCGGGATTGAGCAGCTCGTACTGGCTCGCGCGCCGCAGGAGCTGATCCAGCGGTGTCGCAAGCACGTCGTACGTAAGGGTGGGGGTGGAGGGGGTCAACAAGGTCCTTTCCCGGGTCAAATCCCGATTGCCACAGTCGGGATTCTAGCCCATGGTTGTTGCTTACGCAACTGTGCTGCTGGTCACGCAGTCACGGTCGCGCTCAGGGAGGGGGATTCGGGGTCAGCAGATCGGGAGATCCGCAGGCACACATTCCCACGCCTGCATGAAGCGCTCATAAGGAGCGTCTGGTGCCCTTTTCGGCACCTGATGATTCGTCCCCTGCCGCGATCAGACGTTACGTTCAACCGCTCGGCGCCGCCAATCTCTCGCCAGATGGGCGAGTTGGCGCGAAAGCACGTAGCGCGCGTCGGCGCGCGGGCCTTCGTGAACGGACGTCAGGGTACCGGGATCCGGCCCCAGATCAAGAGCCCGTGCGGCCCGCCGCGCGATCTCCAGCTGGCCCAGCGCCGTGGGGTGGACGGCGTCGGGGAAGAGGTGGCGCCAGCCGCGGAGGTCGTCCAGGGCGACGACGGTTGCGCCTCGCTCACCCGCCACGCGGCGCACGATCGCGTTGAGCACCGCGACCTTGGCGCCCGCGGGCGGGCGGCCGAGATCGAGCGGGATCGTCGCCACGCAGACCCGCGCGGCGCGCGTCGACAACCCGTCCAGGATCCGGATCAGCGCGGCCTCGTAGGCCGCCGGATCCCAGCCGAGCCCGCGCACGTCGTTGGTCCCGGCGTGGACGCAGGCCAGCGCGTAGTCGTCGCGCGCCCGCGGCAGGAGCGTGTCCGCGATCCACGGCGTCACCGCGCCCGGCTGGGCGAGGCGGTGAAACGGCAGGTCCTGCGCCTCGGCCAGCCACTGCGCCCAGGCGCGCGGCGGGACCCCGAACGCGCCCTCCTCCGGCCCGCACAGGATCGAGTCGCCGAGGCCGAGCACCGGCCCCCGGCGCGGAGGCCCGACCTCAGCCAACCCGCCCCGCCTCCTCGGTCGCCGCCCGCAGCCGCCGCGCGTGCGCGGCCGTCAGCTGCCCGTGCTCCAGCGCGAACTTCCACGCGCCGCCCGCGGCCCCCGGCAGGTTCATCCGCGCCTCGCTGCCCAGCCCGAGCACGTCCTGCACCTGCAACATCACCAGCGCCGCCGGCGAGCGCATCCACAGGCGGATGAGCCCCCACACGACGGAGTCGCTGTCGTCGACGTCGTCGTCGGCCAGGCCGCCCTCGCGCAGCGCGCTCAGCGCCTCGTCGCGCCGCACCGCCGGGAGCGTGCTCCACCAGCCGCGCAGCGTGTCGGTGTCGTGCGTGCCGGTGTAGGCGACGACGTCGTCGCCGTGGTTCTCCAGCCGGTGCGGGCCGCGCGGGTCGTCGGGGTCGAACGCGAACTGCAGCACGACCATCCCCGGGTAGCCCAGCTCGCGCCGCAGCCGCGTGACCGGCGGCGTGATCACGCCGAGATCCTCCGCGATGAACGCCATGGCGCCGATCTCGGCTTCCGCCGCCCGGAAGGGCGCGCGCCCCGGCCCGCGCTGCCACGTGCCGCGCCGCGCGTCGCGGTCGCCTGCGGGCACGGCCCAGTAGGCCACGAACGCGCGGAAGTGATCGAGCCGGGCCAGGTCATACAGGTCGAACACGCGCCGGAAGCGCTCGGTCCACCAGCGGTAGCCGCGCCGCTGCAGAGCCGGCCAGTCGTAGATCGGGTTGCCCCAGCGCTGGCCGGCGGCGGTGAACGCGTCGGGCGGCACGCCCGCCACGACGCCGTCGAGGAACAGCTCGGGCCACGCCTTCTGGTCGTACGAGCCGGGGGCGACGTAGATCGGCACGTCGCCGATCAGGCCCACGCCGCGCTCGCGCGCATAGGCCCGCAGCGCCGCCCACTCGCGCTCGAAGCGCACCTGGTCGGGGAGCATGCGCGGCGGCAGCGAGCCGGCCCAGAACGCGTGGCGCTCGGAGAACGCCGCCAGCTCCTCGGGGGCGACCTCGGCCGCCGGATCCTCGAGGAACCCGTGCCACGCCGCGAACGCCGAAGACGCCTTGTACGGTGATCCGTAGCGATCCGGAGGGCCGAGCGGCAGCATCTGCCACCACGACTGCCCGGCCTCGGCGAGCCAGTCCACGAACGCCCGCGCCTCGGGCCCGAGACGGCCGCCCGGGAGCGACGTCAGGTGCAACTGGACGCCGCTGGACCGGTGGATGGGGTGGTTTCTGTCGTCAGTCACTGGATTTGCACGTTCGCCACACGTCATTCTGGGAAGAGTCCCGACAGTGCCCGCCCGCGGAACCGATCAACCTGCCACGTCCCGCACCGTGAAGAACGGTGGCGCCGGACGACGCCCGAAGCCCGAAGCGCCCCCGCGCATCGTCATCCTCGCACCCGAGCCCGTCATCGACGGCGGCCGCTACGCCCCGAAGCGCACGCCCGGCGAGCCCGTCGCGGTCTCGGCCACGATCTTCGCCGACGGCCACGACGTGCTCCGCGCCGTCGTGCGCTGGAAGGCCCCGGGCGGCCGGCGCTGGCACGAGGCGCCGCTCACTCACATCGACAAGCACGTCGACGGCGACACCTGGACCGGGAGCTTCACGGTCGACGCGCTGGGCCGCTGGCAGTGGACGCTGGAGGCGTGGATCGACCGCTTCGCCTCGTGGCGCGAGGAGCTGCGGCGCAAGGTCGAGAGCGGCCAGCACGACCTCGCCGGCGAGCTGAGCGAGGGCGTCGTGCTGCTGCAGGCCGCGGCGGACCGCATCAAGTCCTCCTCGGACCGCCGCCTCGTCGAGCACGCGATCGCCACGCTCACCGACGACACCGCGCCCGAGGAGGCCAAGCACGACGCCGGCCTCGGCCCTGAGCTGGCCGCCGCCATCGCGCGCCACCCCGACCGCTCGGAGTCCGCGACGCTGGAGGCGCCGTTCGACGTCGACGTCGACCCCGAGCGCGCCCGCTTCGGCAGCTGGTACGAGCTCTTCCCGCGCTCGTGGGGCGGCTTCCGCGGCACCGCCGAGGCCGTGCCCGAGATCGCCGCGCTGGGCTTCGACGTCCTCTACCTCACGCCCGTGCACCCGATCGGCGAGACCAACCGCAAGGGCGCCAACAACGCGCTGACCGCCGGCCCCGGCGATCCGGGCAGCCCGTGGGCGATCGGCCTGCACGGCGCCGGCGGCCACGAGGCCGTCCATCCCGACCTCGGCACGCTCGACGACTTCGCCGCGCTGGTCGACGTCGCGCGCGAGCACGGCATGGACGTCGCGATCGACTACGCCATCCAGTGCTCGGCCGACCACCCGTGGCTGACCGAGCACCCCGAGTGGTTCCACCGCCGCCCCGACGGCTCGCTGAAGTTCGCCGAGAACCCGCCCAAGAAGTACCAGGACATCTACAACGTCAACTTCCAGTGCGAGGACTGGAAGGGCCTGTGGAACGCGCTCCTGGAGATCGTGCTGCTGTGGGTCGACCGCGGCGTCAAGGTCTTCCGCGTCGACAACCCGCACACCAAGCCCATCGCCTTCTGGGAGTGGATGATCCGCGAGGTCCGCGCCAAGCACCCCGACACGGTCTTCCTGGCCGAGGCGTTCACCCGCCGCGCGGTCATGCGCACGCTGGCCAAGGCCGGGTTCAACCAGTCCTACACCTACTTCACCTGGCAGCAGACGCGCTGGGACCTGGAGCAGTACGTGCTGGAGCTGGCCTACCAGAGCAACGAGTACTTCCGCCCCAACTTCTTCGCCAACACCCCCGACATCCTCACCGAGCAGCTGCAGCACGGGGGACGGCCGGCGTTCGAGTCGCGCCTCGTGCTCGCCGCGACGCTGAGCCCGACCTACGGGATCTACTCGGGGTACGAGTGGGTCGAGCACGCCGCGGTGCGCGAGGGCAGCGAGGAGTACCTCGACTCCGAGAAGTACGCCATCAAGCAGCGCACCCTGGAGGGCGCGCCGCTCAACGGGCTCGTCCGCCTGCTCAACGAGGCGCGCCGCGCGCACCCCGCGCTGCAGCACCTCTCCAACGTCGAGTTCCTCGACACCGCCAACGACGGGCTCATCGCCTACGTCAAGCGTCACGAGGGCGACACCGTCCTCACCGTGGTCTGCCTCGATTCCCAATGGGCCCAGGAAGGGCTGATCAACGTCCCCGCACACCTCGGGCTCCCACCCGTCTTCCAGGTGCAGGATCTCCTGGACGGCTCCCGCTACGACTGGCGCATCGGCGGCAACTTCGTCCGCCTCGTGCCGGGCGAGCGCCAGGCCCACGTCTTCCGCGTGATCGCCGCATGACGATCGAATGCCGGAAGAAGAAGTCCATCGTCATGCGGTTCGCCGCATGAGCATCCAGGACCGCGAGGGCTCCGAGTCGGACTCCCCGACCCGCTTCGAGAAGGCCGAGGGCTCGCCCGAGGGCGACGTCCCGGCGATCGTCGAGCCGCTCAGCGCCGCTGACCCGACGCACTGGTTCGAGCGCGACCCGCTCTGGTTCAAGCGCGCGATCTTCTACGAGATCCACATGCGCGGGTTCTACGACGGCAACGACGACGGCTCGGGCGACTTCGTCGGGCTGACCGAGAAGCTCGACTACCTGCAGTGGCTCGGCGTCGACTGCATCTGGCTGCTGCCGATGTTCCCCAGCCCGCTGCGCGACGGCGGCTACGACATCGCCGACTTCTACGGGATCCACCCCGACTACGGGACCGTCGAGGACTTCGAGACGTTCATCCTCGCGGCGCACGAGCGGGGCATCCGCGTCATCGCCGACCTGGTGATGAACCACACCTCCAGCGACCACGAGTGGTTCCAGCGCGCGCGCAACGCGCCGGCCGGCTCGCCCGAGCGCGACTGGTACGTCTGGTCCGACACGGAGGAGAAGTACCAGGACGCGCGCATCATCTTCACCGACACCGAGACGTCGAACTGGACGTGGGACCCGGTCGCCGGCCAGTACTTCTGGCACCGCTTCTTCTCCCACCAGCCGGACCTCAACTACGACAACCCGGCCGTCCACGAGGCGATGATGGACGTGCTGCGCTTCTGGCTGGACCGCGGCCTCGACGGCTTCCGCCTCGACGCCGTGCCCTACCTCTACGAGCGCGAGGGCACCAACTGCGAGAACCTCGAGGAGACCCACGAGTTCCTGCGCAAGGTGCGCGCGACGGTGGACGCCGAGTACCCCGATCGCGTCCTGCTCGCCGAGGCCAACCAGTGGCCCGAGGACGTCGTCGAGTACTACGGCAAGGGCGACGGCGACGAGTGCCACATGGCCTTCCACTTCCCGGTCATGCCGCGCATGTTCATGTCCTTGCGGCGCGAGGACGCGACGCCGATGCTCGAGATCCTCGAGCGCACGCCCGACATCCCGCGCACCGCCCAGTGGGGCCTGTTCCTCCGCAACCACGACGAGCTGACGCTCGAGATGGTGACCGACGAGGAGCGGGACTACATGTACGGCGAGTACGCCAAGGACCCGCGGATGAAGATCAACGTCGGCATCCGCCGGCGGCTCGCCCCGCTGCTGGACAACGGGCGCGACGAGATCGAGCTGATGACCGCGATCCTCTTCTCGCTGCCCGGCTCGCCGGTCCTCTACTACGGCGACGAGATCGCCATGGGCGACAACATCTACCTCGGCGACCGCGACGGCGTCCGCACGCCGATGCAGTGGACGGGCGACCGCAACGGCGGCTTCAGCCGCGCGGACTTCGCCCAGCTGTACGCGCCGCCGCTGATGGACCCCGTCTACGGCTTCCAGGCCGTCAACGTCGAGGCCCAGCTGCGCACACCGACGTCGCTGCTGCGCTGGCTTCACCGCTTCATCGCGCTGCGCAAGGAGCACCCGGTCTTCGGCCTGGGCGACTACCGGCCGCTGCACCCGAGCAACCCGCGCATCTTCGCCCACCTGCGCACCTACGCCGACGACGTGATCATGTGCGTGCACAACGTCGCCCGCTCCGCGCAGGCGGTCGAGCTGGACCTCTCCGAGTTCGAGGGGCGTCACCCGGTCGAGATGTTCGGCCGGTCGCGCTTCCCCCGGATCGGCGAGCTGCCGTACCTGCTGACCCTCGCGCCGCGCGGGTTCTTCTGGTTCGTGCTGGAGAAGGACCCCGAGACCGACGACGATGCCGATCAGGAGGCACCCGCATGAGCCCGACCCGTGATCTGCGACTGCCCGGAGAGGACGCCCTGCGCGAGTTCGTGCTCGCCCAGCGCTGGTTCGGCTCCAAGTCCCGCGAGGTCGCCCACTTCCGCCTGCTGGAGACGATCCCGCTGACCGAGCAGCCGCTCGGCATCGCGGTGCTGGAGGTCGAGTTCCTCCCCGGCACCCACGAGCTGTACCAGCTGCCGATCGGCGCGCGCCCCGAGGGCGAGTGGACCGAGGGCGTCATCTGCACCAACGAGGGCATGGCGATCTACGACGCCATGACCGACGACGACATGGTCCGCCAGCTCGTGCACCTGATCGCCGAGAACACCGACATCGCGACCGGCCAGGGCGTCGCCGAATTCCGCACCATGCCGCACCCGGCGGCGGGCCTGGGCGAGGTCGGCACCGTGCGCCCGATGGGCGCCGAGCAGTCCAACTCCTCGGTCGTCCTCGACGAGCGGCTCGTGCTGAAGGCCTACCGGCGCCTCGGCGCCGGGCCGAACCCCGAGCTGGAGATCCTGCGCTTCCTCACCGAGCGCGGCTTCCCGCACATCGCGGCGCTGCGCGGCTGGTACGCGCACTCGGGCCGGCTGATCGACGCGACGCTCGGCATCGTCCAGGAGTTCCTCGTCGGCGCGACCGACGGCTGGGACCTGGCGCTGGCCGACCTGCGCGAGGACCCGGCGCGGTTCGTCCCGCGCGCCCGCGCGCTGGGCGAGGTCACCGGCCGCCTGCACACGGTCCTCGGCTCCGAGAACGCCGACCCCGCCTTCGCGCCCGAGGAGACCTCGGCCGAGGCGCTCGGCCTGCTGACGGCGACCGTCGACGAGGAGATCGAGAGCGTGTTCATCACGCTGCCCGACGACTCCGACGTGCTGCTGCCGATCCGCGGGCGCGGCGAGGAGGTCCGCGAGAAGCTGCGGATGCTCACCAACGTCGGCTCCGCCGGCCGCGTCATCCGCCACCACGGCGACTTCCACCTCGGCCAGGTCATGCACACCGGCGACGGCGGCTGGACCGTCCTGGACTTCGAGGGCGAGCCGGCCCGGACGCTGGTCGAGCGGCGCCGCAAGCGCTCGCCGCTGCGCGACGTCGCGGGCATGCTGCGCTCGTTCGCCTACGCCGCGACGGCCTCCGACCTGCTGCACGACGCCCCGGCGCCGGCGGGCTGGGAGCAGGAGGTGCGTACGGCCTACCTGGATGGGTACCTCCAGGAGACCGACCAGAGCCTGCTGCCGCCCGGCCGCGCCGCGATCGAGCGGCTGCTGGCGGTCTTCGAGCTCGAGAAGGCCGTGTACGAGCTGCGCTACGAGCTGGACAACCGCCCGGATTGGGTCAAGATCCCCGTCGCCGGGATCGCCCGACTCCTCGAACCCGAAAGGGAGCCGGAGGCATGAGCAACACGATGTCAGAGGATCGCTTCACGAAGGCCTGGCAGCGCGACGCCGCGGCGCTGGCCGAGGGTGAGCTGGGCGACCCCCACGCGCTGCTCGGTGCCCACGACGACGGCGACGGCGGCGGGATCGTCCGCGCCTGGCGCCCGGACGCCCTCCACGTGACCATCCACGTCGAGGGCGGCCTCGACTACGGCTGCGAGCAGGTCCATCCTGCCGGCCTCTGGGTCGCGCACCTCGACGGCGTCAAGCCGCCGCTGCGCTACGAGATCGAGACGCGCTACGCCGAGGGCGTGATCGCGCGGACGATCGACCCCTATGCCTTCCCGCCGACCGTCGGCGAGCTCGACCTGCACCTCGCGGGCGAGGGCCGCCACGAGGAGATCTACCAGTACCTGGGCGGGCACCTGCGCACGGTCGACGGCATCACCGGCACGGCGTTCGCGGTCTGGGCGCCGTCGGCCAAGGCGGTCGCGGTCGTCGGCGAGTTCAACCTGTGGAACGGCCGGCTGAACCCGATGCGCGCGCTCGGCTCCTCGGGCATCTGGGAGATCTTCCTGCCCGGCGTCGGCGAGGGCGCGCTCTACAAGTTCGAGATCCGCACGCAGGCCGGCGACCTGCGGACCAAGACCGACCCCTACGCGCGGGAGGTGGAGATCGCGCCCAAGACGGCGGCGATCGTCTCCCGCAGCGAGCACGTGTGGGAGGACGACGACTGGCTCGCGCTGCGCCGCGACCAGATCCCGCACGAGCAGCCCGTCTCGGTCTACGAGGTCCACCTCGGCTCGTGGCGGCGCGACCCCGACAGCCCCGAGGGCGTGCTGACCTACGCCCAGCTGGCCGACGAGCTGGCCGCCTACGTCAACGACATGGGGTTCACCCACGTCGAGCTGCTGCCGGTGATGGCGCACCCGTTCACCGGCTCCTGGGGCTACCAGGTGACCGGCTACTTCGCGCCCGACCCGCGCCTCGGCACGCCGGACGACCTGAAGGCCTTCGTCGACCGCATGCACGAGCACGGCATCGGCGTCCTGCTCGACTGGGTCCCCGCGCACTTCCCGCGCGACGACTGGGCGCTGGCGCAGTTCGACGGCACCGCGCTCTACGAGCACGCCGACCCGCGCCGCGGCGCGCATCCGGAGTGGGGCACGTTGGTGTTCAACTTCGGCCGCAACGAGGTCCGCAACTTCCTGCTGGCCAGCGGCCTGTTCTGGTGCGAGGAGTACCACGCCGACGGCCTGCGGGTCGATGCCGTGGCCTCGATGTTGTACCTCGACTACTCGCGCAAGGCGGGCGAGTGGATCCCCAACGAGTTCGGCGGGCGGGAGGACCTCGAGGCCGTCGCGTTCCTCAAGGAGCTCAACGAGGTGCTGCACGCCCGCGAGCCGGGCGTCATCTCCGCGGCCGAGGAGTCGACCGCGTGGCCGGGAGTCTCGCGCCCGACCTACGTCGGCGGCCTGGGCTTCGGGTTCAAGTGGAACATGGGGTGGATGCACGACACGCTGGACTACTTCCAGCACGACCCGATCCACCGCCGCTACCACCACCACGGCCTGACCTTCTCGTTGATGTACGCCTTCAGCGAGAACTTCATCCTGCCGCTCAGCCACGACGAGGTCGTCCACGGCAAGGGCACCATCTACTCGCGCATGCCGGGCGACGACTGGCAGAAGCGGGCCAACGTCCGCGCGCTGTACGCCTACCAGTGGGCGCACCCGGGCAAGAAGCTGCTCTTCATGGGCCAGGAGTTCGCCCAGGTCGACGAGTGGTCGGCCGAGCACTCGCTCGACTGGCACCTGCTCGAAGGGCCCGACTCCGGCCACGCCGGCGTGCAGCGCCTGGTCCGCGACCTCAACCACGCCTACCGCGACGAGCCCGCGCTCTGGCAGCGCGACGGCGATCCCCAGGGCTTCTTCTGGATCGAGGCCAACGACGCGGAGAACAGCGTCATCGCGTTCGCCCGCACCTCGGCCGACGGCCGCGTGCTCGTGTGCGTCATGAACCTGACGCCGGTGCCGCGCGACGCCTACCGCGTCGGCCTGCCGCGCGGCGGCCGCTGGCGCGAGGTGCTCAACACCGACGCCGAGTCCTACGGCGGCTCGGGCATGGGCAACCTCGGCGGCGTCGACGCCGAGCCGCTGCCCTGGCACGCCCAGCAGCACTCGGCCTCCATGGTGCTGCCGCCCCTGGGCGTCCTGTGGTTCGCGCCCGAGGACTGACGCCCTGACCTCCGCGACGCCCACGCTGCCCTTCGAGCGGCCGCTCGGTGCCACCCCGCTCGGCGACGGGCGGGTGTGCTTCCGCGTGTTCTCGCTGGAGCATGAGCCGCGCCTGGCGCTGAGCGAGGCCGAGCACGCGATGCAGGACGAGGGCTACGGCACGTGGTCGGCGACCGTGGAGGCCGCGGCGGGCGACGACTACGCCTACATCATCGACGGCCACCGTCTGCCCGATCCGTGCTCGCGGCTGCAGCCCGAGGGCCTGCGCGGACCGTCGCGCGTCGTCGATCCGGGCGGGTGGACGTGGACCGACCACGGGTGGGGCGGCGTCGCGCTGGCCGACCTCGTCGTCTACGAGCTGCACGTCGGGACCTTCACGC
This sequence comes from Baekduia sp., assembly GCA_036500525.1. Lineage (GTDB taxonomy): Bacteria > Actinomycetota > Thermoleophilia > Solirubrobacterales > Solirubrobacteraceae > Baekduia. The sequence continues at coordinate 10,878 of DASYBY010000003.1, forward strand.
CCGAGGGCACGTTCGACGCGGTGATCCCGCACCTGCGCGCGCTGCGCGAGCTGGGCGTGACCGCGATCGAGCTGATGCCGATCGCCGACTTCCCGGGCCGCCGCGGCTGGGGCTACGACGGTGTCTACCTCTGGGCCGCGCACGAGGCCTACGGCGGGCCCGACGCCCTGCAGCGCCTGGTCGACGCCGCGCACGCCGAGAGCCTCGGGGTCGTGCTCGACCTCGTCCTCAACCACGTCGGCGCCTCGGGCGAGAAGGCGATGCGCGCGTTCGGCCCGTACTTCACCGACCGCTACTCGACGTTCTGGGGCGGGGCCATCAACTACGACGACGCGTGGTCGGGGCCGGTCCGCGAGTGGGCGGCGCAGGCGACGGAGATGTGGATCCGCGACCTGCACCTTGACGGCCTGCGCCTCGATGCGATCCACGCGATCTTCGACCAGTCCGCCGAGCACCTCGTCGCCGAGGTGGCCCGCCGCGTCCACGCGCAGCGCTGGCACGCGCTGGTCATCGCCGAGTCCGGGCTCAACGACCCCAAGGTGGTGCGCGACGCCGCGCACGGCGGCTGGGGCTGCGACGCCGCCTGGGCCGACGACGTCCACCACGCGGTGCGCACGCTGGTCAGCGACGAGCACGAGGGCTACTACGCCGAGTTCGGCCGGATCGCCGACCTCGCGCACGTCTTCCGCGACCCGCACCTGCACGACGGCCGCTGGTCGGCGTTCCGCCACCGCCGCTTCGGCGCGCCCGCCGCCGGCTGCCCGCCCGAGCGCTTCGTCGTCTTCGCCCAGAACCACGACCAGGTCGGCAACCGCGCGCTCGGGGATCGCCTGCCGCCGGCGGCCCGGCCGCTGGCCGCGTTCACCACGCTGCTCTCGCCCTACACCCCCATGCTGTTCATGGGCGAGGAGTACGGCGAGGAGGCGCCCTTCCAGTTCTTCACCGACCACATCGACGACAAGATCGCGGTCGCCACGCGCGAGGGGCGGCGCCGCGAGTTCGCCGCGTTCGCGCGCTTCGCGGGGGAGGAGGTTCCCGATCCGCAGGATCCGGGAACGTTCGAGCGCTCCAAGCTCACCCGACGCGGCGACGACGGCCTGCGCGACCTCTACCGGCGGCTGCTCGCCGTCCGGAGGCGCCTGCCGCGCGGCCCGGTCGACGACATCGCCTACGACGAGGCGGCGCGCTGGCTGCGCGTGCGCCGCGGGACCTTCACCATGATCATGAACTTCTCCGACCACGAGCAGGCGCTGCCCAGCGGCGACGCGCGCGAGCTGCTGCTGGCCACCCACGACACGGCGGAGCTGCGCCTCGACGGCACGGTCGTGCTGCCGGCCCTGGCCGGCGCGCTGCTGGAGGGCACGCCGTGAGCCGCGAGGTGTGGCCCGGCGAGCCGTTCCCGCTCGGCCCCGTCTGGGACGGCGAGGGCACCAACTTCTCGCTCTTCAGCGAGCACGCCGAGGGCGTCGAGTTGTGCCTGTCCGACCGCGAGGGCGCCGAGGAGCGCATCCGCGTCGTCGACCAGACGGCGCACAACTGGCACTGCTACCTGCCCGGCGTCGGCCCAGGCCAGCGCTACGCCTACCGCGTCTTCGGCCGCTACGCGCCGACCGAGGGCCATCGCTTCAACCCCAACAAGCTGCTGATCGACCCCTACGCCAAGGCGATCGACGGCACGATCGACTGGGACGCCGCCAACGCGCTGCCCTACACGCCGCCCGACGGCGAGGTCACCGACGACGCCGACCTCGAGTTCGACGACGAGGACAGCGCCGCGGCGATCCCCAAGGGCGTCGTCGTCGATCCCTCGTTCAACTGGGAGGACGACCGCCCGCCGCGCATCCCGTGGAGCGACACGGTGATCTACGAGACGCACGTCAAGGGCTTCACCAAGCGCTTGGAGCGGATCCCCGAGGAGCTGCGCGGCACCTACGCGGGCCTGGCCAGCGACGAGGCGATCGGCTACCTGAAGGACTTGGGCGTCACCGCCGTCGAGCTGCTGCCGGTGCACCACATCGCCGACGAGTCGTTCCTGCACGCCGAGGGGCTGACCAACTACTGGGGCTACTCGACGGTCGGCTACCTGGCGCCGCACTCGCCCTACGCGGCGACACGCGAGCCCGGCGAGAACCTCAAGGAGTTCAAGGGCATGGTCAAGGCCCTGCACCGCGCCGGCATGGAGGTGATCCTCGACGTCGTCTACAACCACACGGCCGAGGGCAACCACCTCGGTCCCATGTTGTCGTTCAAGGGCGTCGACAACGCGTCGTACTACCGGCTGGTGCCCGACGACCCGCACTTCTACATGGACTTCACCGGCACGGGCAACACGCTCAACGCCGTGAGCCCGACGGTCCTGCGGATGATCATGGACTCGCTGCGCTACTTCGTCCTGGAGTGCCACGTCGACGGCTTCCGCTTCGACCTGGCCTCCACGCTCGCGCGCCAGTTCTACGACGTCGACCGCCTCGGCACGTTCTTCGACACCATCCACCAGGACCCGATCCTGTCGCAGGTCAAGCTGATCGCCGAGCCCTGGGACGTCGGCCCCGGCGGCTACCAGGTCGGCAACTTCCCGGTGCTGTGGAGCGAGTGGAACGGGATGTACCGCGACACGATGCGCGACTTCTGGCGCGGCCAGGCGTCGATCGCCGACTTCGCCTCGCGCTTCACCGGCTCCAGCGACCTGTACGCCGACGACGGCCGCAGCCCGTTCGCCTCGGTGAACTTCATCACCGCCCACGACGGCTTCACGCTGCGCGACCTCGTCTCCTACAACGACAAGCACAACGAGGCCAACAAGGAAGGCAACCGCGACGGCACCGACGACAACCGCTCGTGGAACTGCGGCGTCGAGGGCGAGACCGACGACGAGGCCATCAACCAGCTGCGCGCCAAGCAGCAGCGCAACCACCTGACGACGCTGATGCTCAGCCAGGGCGTGCCCATGCTGCTGGGCGGCGACGAGCTGTGCCGCACGCAGAACGGCAACAACAACGGCTGGTGCCAGGACAACGAGATCTCCTGGTACGGCTGGGACATCGGTGAGGACGGGCAGCAGCTGCAGGAGTTCACGCGGCGGCTGATCGCCCTGCGCCGCACCGAGCCCGTGTTCCGGCGCGAGAGCTTCCTGGCCGGCGAGCAGTCCGAGCCCGGGCTGCCCGACGTCTGGTGGTTCCGCCTCGACGGCCGGCGCATGACCCGCCGCGACTGGGAGAACCCCGACCACCGCTCGCTCGGCGTCTTCCTCAACGGCCAGGTGACCGGCGCACGCGACCGCCACGGCGTCCCGGTGCGCGGCGACTCGTTCCTGGTGCTCTTCAACTCCTATCACGAGGACGCCGTGTTCAAGCTGCCCGCCGCGCGCTTCGGCTCGCGCTGGTCCGTCGAGCTGACGACCGCCGCGCCGCACATCGCCCCCGGCGACGAGGGCTACCGGGCGCGCGGCGACTGCTACCTGTCGTCGCGGTCAATCACCGTGCTGCGGCGGACGTCGTGAGCGACCGCGCGCCCTTCCGGGCGACCTACCGGCTGCAGCTCGGCACCGACCTCGACTTCGCGCGGGCGCGCGAGCTGGTGCCCTACCTGGCCGACCTCGGTGCGTCGCACGTGTACCTGTCGCCGTCCTTCCAGGCGCGCGAGGGCTCGACGCACGGCTACGACGTCATCGATCCCGGTCGCGTGAGCGACGCCCTGGGCGGCGAGGACGGCCTGCGCTCGCTGGCGGCGATGGCCCACGAGCACGGCATGGGCATCATCTTGGACGTCGTCCCCAACCACATGGCGGCCGACGCCCAGAACCGCTACTGGGCCGACGAGGAGCTGCGCGCGCAGTTCTTCGACGTCGATCCGGTGAGCGGCCGTCACCGGCGCTTCTTCGACATCGACGAGCTGGCCGGCGTGCGCATGGAGGACCCCGAGGTCTTCACCGCCACGCACGAGCTTGCGCTGCGCCTGGTCGCCGACGGCATCGTCGACGGGCTGCGCATCGACCATCCCGACGGCCTCACCGACCCGCTGGAGTACCTCGAGCGGCTCAGCGACGGCGGCGTCGAGCACGTCTGGGTGGAGAAGATCCTCGACCCCGACGAGCGGTTGCGGCCCGACTGGCCGGTGGAGGGCACGGTCGGCTACGAGTTCGCCAACGACGTCGCGGCGCTCTTCGTCGACCCGGCCGCCGAAGCGCCGCTGACCGAGTTGTACGCCTCGCTCACCGGCGATGCGCGCCCCTTCTCCGCCTACGCGGCCGAGGCCAAGCTGGAGCAGGCGACGACCACCTTCACGCCCGAGGTCGAGCGGCTGCGACGGCTCTGGCCCGCGGTGCCGGACCTGGAGGAGGCGCTGGCGTCGCTGCCGGTCTACCGGACCTACGTCGAGCCGGTCACGGGCTTCCTGGAGGAGGACGACCGGGACGCGCTGGCGCAGGCCCGCACGCACGGGCTCCCGGCCGCGATCGAGCGGGCGATCCTGCTGGAGGACGACACCGTCCCCGCCGAGTTCGTCCAGCGCTTCCAGCAGACGACGCCGCCGGTGATGGCCAAGGGCGTCGAGGACACCGCGTTCTACCGCTACGTGCGGCTGCTGGCGCTCAACGAGGTCGGAGGCGACCCGGGGCGCTTCGGCATCACGGTCGACACGTTCCACGAGGCCAACGCGCGGCGGCCGGTCCACAACCTGCTCGTCTCCTCGACGCACGACACCAAGCGCTCGGGCGACGTCCGTGCGCGGCTCGTCGCGCTCACCGCGATGGCCGACGAGTGGGCGGGCGCGGTGCGCTCGTGGTTCGAGGTCAACGCCGAACTCCGTTCGGTCGTAACGACAAGAGCAGGTCAGCACGCCCCGCTGCGCGACGCCGAGCTCGCCGCGCCCACGCCCACCGAGGAGCTGCTGATCTACCAGACGCTCGTCGGCGCCTGGCCGATCGAGGCCGATCGCCTGGAGCCGTACCTGGAGAAGGCGATGCGCGAGGCCAAGGTGTCGTCGAACTGGATCGCGCCCGACCTGGAGCACGAGGCGGCGGTCAAGGCGTTCGCGGTCGGCCTGCTCGACCACGG
>DASYBY010000004.1:0-2403 GCA_036500525.1 Baekduia sp.
CTTCTGCACGAAGGACTTCACGCTGATGCCCTGCAGCCCGAGGATCTGCGCGAGCTGGGCCAGGACGCCCGGCTCGTCGGCGACGTCGACGTGCAGGTAGAAGGCGCCCTTGACGTCCTTGACCAGCGCCAGGCGCTCGGCGGTCTCGGGCATCGAGGCGGGCGGGATCATCGCGCTGATGACGTCGCCCAGGACCGCGCTGGCCGTCTGCGGGCCGCCGGCGCCGGGACCGCTGAGCGTGATCTCGGTGATCGCGGGCGACTCGATCGTCACCGCGTTGAACGGGCCGTTGATGGAGGCCAGCGGGTGGGCCGGGTAGAGGAACGCCGGGTGGACGCGGACGCTGAGGCCGCCGTCGACGCGCTCGGCGGTGCCGATGAGCTTGAGGCCGAGGCCGAGCTCGCGGGCGTACTCCATGTCGTCGGCGGTCAGGTGCTCGATGCCCTCGTAGGGGACCTCGGACACGTTGACCGGCGTGTCGAAGGCCAGCCGCGCGATGATCGCCATCTTCGCGGCCGCGTCCTTGCCGGTGACGTCGTCGGTCGGGTCGGCCTCGGCGTAGCCGAGCGCCTGGGCCTCGGCGAGCGCGTCGCCGTAGCTGGCGCCGGTCTCGGCCATGCGGGTGAGGATGAAGTTGGTGGTGCCGTTGACGATGCCGTGGATGCGCTCGACGTGGGCGCCGGCCAGCGACTCCTGGAGGACGCGCACGATCGGGACGACGCCGCCGACCGCGGCCTCGAAGCGCAGCTGGACGCCGTGCTCACGCGCGACTGCCCACAGCTCCTCGCCGTGCTCGGCCAGCAGCTGCTTGTTGGCGGTGACGACGTGCTTGCCCGCGGCCATCGCGCGCAGGACGTAGTCGCGCGCCGGCTCCAGGCCGCCCATCAGCTCGACGATCAGGTCGGCGCCGGCGACGATCTCGTCGAAGTCGCCCTCGCTGCGGCGCAGGACGCCGGAGATCTCGGGCCGCAGGCCGGTGATGTTGGCGACGTGGTCGGCGCGCTCGGCGACGAGGTCGGCGAACGCGCCGCCCACCGTCCCGCGGCCGAGCAGGCCGATCCGGAAGGGGTCAGCTGGCATCGATGTCTCTCCGCGTCAGGTCGTCGTAGGTCTCGCGCCGCACCACGGCCCGCGCCTCGCCGCCCGCGACGAAGACGACCGGGGGCCGGGGCTGGCCGTTGTAGTTGTTGGCCATCGCGTGGCCGTAGGCGCCGGTGACCGGGATCGCGATGAGGTCGCCCGGCTGCGGGTCGGGCAGGTCGGCGTCGTGGATCAGCACGTCGCCGGACTCGCAGTGCTTGCCCGCGAGGTGGCAGATGGTGCCGCCGGCGTTCGGACGGCCGACGAGCATCGCCTCGTAGCGCGCGTCGTAGAGCATCGGGCGCAGGTTGTCGGACATGCCGCCGTCGACGGCGACCCACGTCGCGACGTTGTGCTTGACCGACTGCACCGTGTAGAGCGTCACGGTCGAGTGGGCGACCAGGGCGCGGCCGGGCTCGTCGGCGATGCGCTTGCCGGGGCCGACGATCTCCTCGAGCAGCTCGACCTTGCGCGCGACGTAGTCGTCGATGTCGGGCGCCGACTGCTCGTGCGTGTAGGCCACGCCGAGGCCGCCGCCCATGTTGTAGGTCCGGAAGTCGCCGAGCGCGGCGACGGCCTCCAGCGCGGCGCGGAACGGCTCGAGGTCGAGGATCTGCGACCCGATGTGGAAGTGCAGGCCGTCGAGGTCGAGCTTGTCGGAGGCCTGCGCGCGGGCGATGGCGATCTGCGCGTCGGCCGGGTTGAACCCGAACTTGGTGTTCGGGCCGCCGGTGGAGATCTTGTGATGGGTGTCGGGGCTGACGCCGGGCGCGACGCGCAGCAGGATCCGCTGGCGGCGGCCGGCGGGGATCAGCGAGATCAGCCGGTCGAGCTCGTCGAGGTTGTCGACGACGATGTCGCCGATCCCCGCGTCGAGCGCCATCCGCAGCTCGGCCTCGCTCTTGGCGTTGCCGTGCAGGTGGACCTTGGCCGGGTCGAAGCCGGCGTTCAGCGCGAGGTGCAGCTCGCCGCCGGAGGCGACGTCGCAGGCCAGGCCCTCCTCGGCGAAGAGGCGCAGGACGGCGGTCGCCGGGAACGACTTGGAGGCGAAGTGCACCTCGTAGTCGTCGGTGCGGGCGGCGAAGGCGGCGAGGAAGCGGCGGGCGCGGGTGCGCAGGTCGTCCTCGGCCACGATGTAGGCGGGCGTGCCGAACTCGCGGGCGAGCTCGCGGGCGTCGCAGCCACCGAGCTGGAGCACCCCCTCGGCGTCGAGGTTCGTGCCCAGCGGCCAGACGTGGGAGACGGGGGTTTGCGTGGTGGCCATCGGCGGGCGGCATGATGCCACGCCATGCGCACCGTTCGAGCTGAGCCCCCGGTCGAAGT
>DASYBY010000005.1:0-2168 GCA_036500525.1 Baekduia sp.
TCGGCGGCCTGGAGGTGCAGCGGGGCGTCCCAGCCCCAGGCGTCGATGCCCATGACGCGCACGCCGCGCTCGTGCAGCCAGCGCGTCGCCTCGGCGGTGACGCCCGGCCCGCGCGCCATGTAGTCCATCTCGCGGTAGAACTGATCGCGACCGGTGCGGACGAGCACGATGTCGCCCGGTGCCAGCGCGTGGCCCGCCGCCTCGAGCGCCGCCTCGGCCTCCGCCGCCGTCATCGCGTCGCCGTCGGCCTTGTGCGACATGTCGAGCACCACGCCCGGGCCGAAGAACCAGTCCAACGGCAGCTCGTCGATGCGGCGCGCCGGGCGCCCCGCGATCATCGAGTTGTAGTGGTACGGCGCGTCGACGTGCGTGGAGTTGTGCGTGCCGAACCGCGTGAACGTCTCGACCGCCCAGCCCTCGCCGTCGCGCAGCAGCTCGGGACCGACCCCGAGCATGGTCTCGATCGTCGCGGCGCCCGCGGCGTGGTCCTCATAGTCGATGTCGGTGCGCAGCAGATCGGGCAGCTCGCCGGGAGACGGCTCGATCGGTGCGCTCAGGTCCACGAAACGGGGCATCGGCGCAGCCGACTTCTGCGCCGAGCCCCGTTGTCCTGCAACAGACCGCCGGATTACAGAGCGACGGAGGCGGTCCCGAGGTTCATGGCCACGTACTTGGTCTCGAGGTACTCCTCGATGCCTTCGGGGCCGCCCTCGCGGCCGAAGCCCGACTGCTTGACGCCTCCGAACGGCGCGCCGGCGTTGGAGACCATGCCCTGGTTGAAGCCGATCATGCCGGTGTCGAGGGCCTCGATGATGCGGAAGGCGCGGTCGATGTCCTGGGTGAAGACGTAGGCGACGAGGCCGTACTCGGTGTCGTTGGCCTTGGCGATCGCCTCCACGTCGGTGGCGAACGTCGTGATCGGGGCGACCGGGCCGAAGATCTCCTCGCCGAGGAGGTCGGCGTTGTCGGGGACGTCGGTCAGGACCGTCGGCGCGTAGAAGTAGCCGGCGCCGTCGAGGACCTTGCCGCCGGTCAGCACGCGCGCGCCCTTGGCGACCGCGTCGTCGACCAGCTCGGCGACCTTGGAGCGCTGCGTGTCGTCGATCAGCGGCCCGACCTGGATGCCGTCCTCGGTCCCGCGCCCGACGCCCAGCGCGCCGATCTTGGCGGCCAGCTTGTCGGCGAACTCGACCGCGATCGACTCGTGCACGTGGAAGCGGTTGGCCGACGTGCAGGCCTCGCCGCCGTTGCGCATCTTGGCCAGCAGCGCGCCCTCGACCGCGGCGTCGAGGTCGGCGTCCTCGAAGACGAGGAACGGGGCGTTGCCGCCGAGCTCCATCGAGACCTTCAGGACCTGCTCGGCCGACTGCTTGATGAGCTGCTTGCCGACCGGCGTCGAGCCCGTGAACGACATCTTCCGCACGCGCGGGTCCTCGATCAGCGGCTGCATGATCGAGCCCGACGACGACGCGGTGATGACGTTCAGCACGCCGGCGGGCAGGCCGGCCTCCTCGAAGATCTGCGCCATCGCGAGCATCGACAGCGGCGTCTGCTTGGCCGGCTTGACGACACACGTGCAGCCGGCGGCCAGCGCCGGGCCGACCTTGCGCGTGCCCATGGCCAGCGGGAAGTTCCACGGCGTGATGAACAGGCACGGGCCGATCGGCTGCTTGAGCGTCAGCACCCGGCCGTTGCCGTTCTCGTTGGTCGTGAAGCGGCCGTTGATGCGGACCGCCTCCTCGGAGTACCAGCGCAGGAAGTTGTTGGCGTAGGCGATCTCGCCCTTGGACTCCGCGACCGGCTTGCCCATCTCCAACGTCATCAACAACGCCAGCTCGTCCGTGCGCGCGTGGATCAGCTCATAGGCCTTGCGCAGGATGTCGGCCCGATCGCGCGGGGCGACGTACCGCCAGGTCTTGAACGCCTCGTCGGCGGCCGCCAGCGCGGCGTCGGCGTCGGCGTTGGTCGCATCGGCGACGTTGGCGATCGTCTCGCCCGTCGCCGGATCCTCCACCGCGAGCGTCGCGCCGCCCGTCGCGTCGCGCCACACCCCGCCGATGAACAACTGGGTCTTGACCCCGTCGACCACTCGCGTCTCGTCCGCCGTCGCTGCCATGTGTCGGTCCTCCTCGAATGCCTGCTTGGACGTTCGAGGATACGGCGTCCCC
>DASYBY010000006.1:0-11984 GCA_036500525.1 Baekduia sp.
GTCGAGCAGCTCGAGGCGGCCGTAGTAGCCGACGGCGTAGGCGATCCACGCGCCGATGACGTTGGCGACCGTGCCGACCGCGACCGCCGCGAACAGGCTGTACTTGCCCTCGCTGACGTTGAAGCCGGCGAAGAGCATCGTGGCCTCCGACGGGATCGGGATGCAGGCGCTCTCCGGCACCATCAGCAGGAAGATCCCGGGGAGGCCGAGGTCGCCGACGACCCGCGTGGCGAAGTCGGCCAGCTTGTCGGTCACCGAGGCGAGGACCAGGAAGGCGGCGATGGGCATTCGCGGGCAGGCTATCGGGGGTTCGGGGTCCGCCGGAGCAGGCATAACCGCGCGCAACAGAGGCGACACGGCCCCTCAAGCGCCGTGGGGAGGCGTCGATCAACCTGAGTGATGTCCCTCCTGTCGATCCTCGTCGTCGACCGTGCCGTGCCGTGCGCCGATGGCGACGCGGCCGCGCCGGGGCCGATCGAGCGCCTGATCGCCGAGGGGCATCGCGTCACGCTGGTAGTCGCGGCCGACGTCGTTGGGCGCCGCGAGGCGACGCTGGCCCTGGAGGCGCTCGGCGTCGCGGTGCATGTGGCGCCGCCGGTCGCCGTCGGTCCGGTGCTGGAGCGCGTGCGCCCGGACGTCGTGGTGCTGGCCGCCTCCGATCTCGCCGACGCGTACGGGCCGGCGTTGCGCCGGCACGCCCCGGGCGCGCGGGCGATCGTCGGCTTCGAAGGCGTGGCCGAGACGCCGGCGCTGTTCGTCGCCGACCGCGAGCTTTCTGACCTTCAGCTGCGCGACGCGCTGGCCGGCTACCTCGGCGCCTTCGCCGAGGACGATGCCGTGTCGCTCGTGCTGCCCGTCGCCGATCCCGCGGGCGCCGAGGCGCTCCTGGGCCGGATCGTCCCGCTCCTCGCCGCGCTCGGCCACGACCCCGAGCACATCCCCGACGTCGCCCTGACCCTGTGGCCGGCGGGTGCGCCCGCGCCCCGCGGCGCCCGCCCCGCCGGCGCCTGGGCCGCCGACGACGCGCCCGCGGCCGACCCGCCGGCCCCGCGCGCCGCGGTCGCCGTCCGCCTGCCGGCCGACCCGGCCGACGCCGCCGTCCAGCTCGCGGCCGTCGCGGCCTGCGCGCTGCCCGGCGGCGTGGAGCTGCTCCTGCTCGCCGGCACCGACGACGGCGAGCCGCGCCTGGAAGGCGCGCGCACCGTGGCCCTGCCGGCCGGTGCGGACGACGGCGAGCCGCGCCTGGAAGGCGCGCGCACCGTGACCCTGCCGGTCGGTGCCGGGCGGCGGCTGGCGCAGCTGCGCGCGGTGCACGCCACCGCCGCGCCGATCGTGGTGGTGCTCGAGCCGCACGCGCTGCCCGAGCCCGGCTTCGCCGAGCCGCTGATCGCTGCCGTGGAGCGCGGGGTGGCCTTCGCCGGACCGGTGATCGCGGGCCACCGCGGGCTGAGCGTCGCCGCCGACGGCTCGCTCTGGCCGCGGTCGGCCGCCGACGCCGACGCTCCCCAGGCCCTGCCCTTCGACTGCCTCGCCGCCACGCGCGCGACCTGGCTCGCCGCGCCGCACACGCTGCTCGTCCGCGACGGCCACCCCGAGGCGCAGCTCGGCGCCTGGGCCTCGGAACGCGGCGGCGTCGCCGTGGCCGACGGCGCGACCGTCACGCGTCAGCCCGCGCCGCCGGCCTCGGTCCTGATCTGCACGCGCAACCGCGCGAGCGAGCTGCCCGACGTCGTCGCGCTCCTGGTCGCCTGCGGCGCCGAGGACCTCGTCCTCATCGACAACGCGTCGACCGACGACACCGCCGCCGTCGCCGCCGCGCTGATCGAGCGCCACCCGGGCATCGTGCGCTGCGTCACCGAGGAGCGCCCCGGCCTCTCGCACGCCCGCAACGCCGGCGCGGCCGCCGCGCGCCACGACCTCCTGCTGTACATCGACGACGACGCGCGGCCCGCGCCCGGCTGGCTTGAAGCGGTCTCCCGGGAGCTCGCGCGCCCCGGCGTCGTCAACGTCGGCGGCCCGATCGCGGCCCTGTGGCCGGAGGACCACCCGGCGAGCTGGCCGGAGCCCGGCCTGGAGCGGTACTTCAGCGTGCTGGAGCGCGGCGACGCCGACGCCACGCTCGTCCCGCCGGACGTCGTCTACGGCGCCAACTGGGCCGTGCGTCGCGAGGCGCTGCGCGCCGCCGGCGACTTCGACCCCGCCTTCGGCCCGGGCCCCGGCGTCCCGACCAACGGCGACGAGACCTCGGTCGCCTGGCGCCTGCACCGGCGTGGGCTGGGCGCGACGCGCTTCGTCACCGCCGCGGCCGTCGGCCATCGCATCGATCCCGCGCGCATCAGCGACGCGTTCCTGGTCCGCCGCTCGCTGGGCGTCGGCATCGAGCGCGCGCGTCACGTGGTGGCGCTCGACGGCGTGGACCCCGTCCGCCTGACCCACGACGCCGGCCGCGCCGCCGGCCGCCTGCTGAGCTTTCTCGCCCTGGGGGGCGAGCTGACCCTCGAAGACGTGATCGCGGCGATCGAGGCGGCGCCGCTCTCCCAGACCGACGCCACCCTCGCCGCCGACGCGGCGGGCGAGCTCGCCGCGTGCGTCCTGTTGATGGGCGAGACCGAAGCCCGTCTCGGCGACCTGCGCCTGCGGGTCGCCCCGCACCACCTCACCGGCACGCTCGTCGATCCGGTCGCGGCCTGACCTGCCATGGACGCCGCTGCCGACCATGCATCCCTGGAGGCGCGGCTCGACGCCATCGAGGCGGAGTTCGGGACCGCGTCGATGGGCGACACCGTCGCGCGCCTGTCGCAGCTCGTGCCCGAGCTGGAGCCGTTCCCGCCGCTGCACGCCCGGGCGCTCAACGACCTCGGGGTGATCGCCCACGCCCAGGGCGATCACGCCGGCGCGATGGCCTGCCTGGAGACCGCGCTGCGGCTCGACCTCGCCCTCGTCGACGCCATGGAGAACCTCGCCGACCTCGTGGCCGGCGCCGGTGATCAGCGCCAAGCGCTCGGCCTGCGGCTGCAGGCGGTCCGCGAACGGCCGGATGACGCGGCGCTGTGGGTCGCCGTCGGGGCCGGCGCCGAGGCCTGCGGCGAGTGGCCGGTGGCGCTGGATGCCGCGGCCCGCGCCGGCGCGCTCGATCCCGGCGCCGAGGGCCTCGCAGCTCTGCAGGAGCGGCTCGCCCCGCATCGCGCGCCGGTCGTCGAGCTGCGGCCCGGCCCCGGCCGGCTGCTGGTCGCCGCGGAGAACTTCCACCCGCAGGTCGGCGGCACGGAGCGGCTGGCCGAGGACGCCGCGGTGTCGCTGCGCGCCCTCGGCTGGGACGTCGAGATCGTCACCGGCGCCCATCCCGACCGCGGCGGGACGGCCACCCATCGCGGCCTGACCGTCCACGAGGTGCCCCAGGGCCGCGAGGTCGAGGGCCTCGCCCGCCTCGTCGAGGCCACCCGGCCGGACGCCATCCTGTCCTTCTCGGGCCCGATCGCCTGGCCGCTCGTCGGCCCGCTCGTGCTGCCCCACCCGCGCCCGCGCGCCGTCGTCGTGCCGTGCATCAACGGCGACTTCGACGCCCAGCTGCGCACCGGGCCGCACGTCCTGCGCCAGTACGCGGCGTATCTGGCGGGCGCCGGCGCCGTGGGTCACTCGTCGCTGCACGGTCTCGACGCGCGCCTCTGCGCGGAGCTCGGGCTGCCGCCGGCCTACGTCCCCAACGCCGTGGTCACCGCCGACCCCGACTTCTCCGCGCTGGACCGTGCGGGGCTGCGCCGGGGCGACCCGTTCCTGCTCGTCGTCGGCAACCACTGGCCGGAGAAGAACCACCTCGGCCTGCTGGCGCACATGGCCGGCAGTGACTGCGACCTCCCGATCGTCTTCGTCGGCAACCCCGCTCCGCGGTACCCGGACCTGACGGTCGAGATCGCCGCCGTCGCGGCGCGCGACCCGCGCGCGCGGCTCGTCGGCGGCGCGACGCGTGAAGCGGTCGCCGGGCTCATGCAGTCCGCCAAGGCCCTGCTGCTGCCGTCACGCGTCGAGGCCACGCCGCTGGTCGTCCTGGAGGCGATGAGCCACGGGCTGCCGTGGATCGCCACCCCGACCGGCGGTGCCGTCCACGAGCACGCCGGCGGCCGGATCGTCGAGCTGGACCGCTTCCTGCCTACCGCGCAGGAGCTCCTCGCCGACGAGGATCGCCGCGTCGCCCTCGGCGCCGAGGGTCGCGAGCACTGGCGCGCCTGTTACACGTGGGACGTCATCGCCCCGCGCTACGACACGCTCCTGCGCGGCGCCCGCGAGCTGCCGCCGCTGCCGGCGCCCGCCGCGCTCGTCGCGGCGTAGGCGTAGGCCTAGGCCGACGCCGCGAGCCGCGCCGGCACCGGGAACCGGTGCAGCTGCTCGGCGACGTGGTCGAGGTGCTGCTCGCCGAGGCCCGGGTAGCAGCCGACCCAGAAGGTGCGCGCGGCGACGAGGTCGGTGACCGCGAGGTCGCCGACGGTGCGGTGCTCGACCTCCGCGTAGGCCGGCTGGCGCAGCAGGTTGCCGGCGAACAGCAGGCGCGTCGCGATGCCCGCCTGCTCCAAGTGGGCGACCAGCTCCGCGCGGCCGAAGGGCGCGTCGGGCCGAACCGTGACCGCGAAGCCGAACCACGACGGGTCGGAGCCCGGCGTCGCCTCGGGCAGGATCAGGAACTCCTCGAGGTCGGCCAGGCTCTCGCGCAGGTACGCGTGGTTGGCGCGGCGCGCGGCGACGAACTCGTCCAGGCGCGCCAGCTGGGCGTGGCCGACCGCCGCCTGCATGTCGGTGGCCTTGAGGTTGTAGCCGAGGTGCGAGTACACGTACTTGTGGTCGTAGCCCTCGGGCAGCGTGCCGAACCGCTGGTTGAAGCGCTTGCCGCAGGTGTTGTCGCAGCCCGGGTCGCACCAGCAGTCGCGGCCCCAGTCGCGGATGATCTCGACGATGCGCTTCATCGAGCCGCGATTGGCGAGCACCGCGCCGCCCTCGCCGGTCGTGATGTGGTGCGCGGGGTAGAACGAGAGCGTCGCGAGCTCGCCGAAGGTCCCGACCGGGCGGCCGTCGTAGGTGGCGCCGAGCGCGTCGCAGCAGTCCTCGACCAGCAGCAGGTCATGGCGGCGGCAGAGGTCGGTGACGGCGCCGAGGTCGAACGGGTTGCCCAGCGTGTGGGCGAGGACGACGGCGCGCGTGCGGTCCGAGATCGCCGCCTCCAGCTGCGCCGGGTCGATGTTGTAGGTCGGCAGCTCGACGTCGACGAAGACCGGCACGAGGCCGTTCTGGACGATGGGGTTGACCGTCGTCGGGAAGCCCGCGGCGACCGTGATCACCTCGTCGCCGGGGCGCAGCTGCCGCTCGCCCATCAGCGGCGAGCACAGCGCGGTCACCGCGGCGAGGTTGGCCGACGAGCCCGAGTTGACCATCAGCGCGTGGCGCAGCCCGGCGCGGCGCGCCAGCTCGCGCTCGAAGCGTTTGGTCTCGGGGCCCGACGTCAGCCAGAAGTCGAGGCTCGTGCGCACCAGCTCGACGACCTCCTCCGGCCCGAAGACCTTGCCGGACACCGGGACGGACGGATCCTCCGGATCGAAGCCCTTGGGCGCGTGACGGGCGGCGGCATACTCGGCGACGAGCGCGAGGATGTCTTCGGCGGAGGGAGCCATGCCCCCGGGATCGGCATCTGACCACGGTCCTTGAGGTCCGGGGGCTGTCCCTCAAGTCGGCCGGACGCACGCCGATCACCGGAGCGATGACCCCCTCCGGCAGCTCCGGCCTGCCCAAGGTCGTGCTGCTCTGCGGCGGCCTGGGCACGCGCATGCGCGAAGAGACCGAGTATCGGCCCAAGCCGATGGTCGAGGTCGGCGGGCGCCCGCTGCTGTGGCACATCATGAAGCTCTACGCCGCGCATGGCCTGACGGACTTCGTCTGCTGCCTGGGCTACCGCGGGTCGATGATCAAGCAGTACTTCCTCGACTACCACGCGCTGCGCTCCGACCTGACCGTCGGGCTGGCCTCCGGCGAGGTCGAGTACGCGACCCGCGAGGTCGAGGACTGGCGCGTGTCGCTCGTCGACACCGGCGACGAGACGATGACCGGCGGCCGGGTCAAGCGCGTCGGCCATCACCTGGAGGACTCCGACCTCTTCCTCTGCACCTACGGCGACGGCGTGTCCGACATCGACATCACGGCGCTGCTGGCCTTCCATCGCGCCCACGGCAAGCTGGCGACCGTCACGGGCGTCGCTCCGCCGTCGCGCTTCGGGGAGCTCGTGCTCGACGGGCCGGAGGTCACGCGGTTCGCCGAGAAGCCGACGAGCCAGGGCCTGATCTCCGGCGGGTTCTTCGTCTTCGACCGCCGCGTGCTCGACCGCATCTCCGGCGACGCCGCCTGCGTGCTGGAGCGCGAGCCGCTGGAGCAGCTGGCGGCCGAGGGCGAGCTGCAGGTCTTCCGCCACGACGGCTTCTGGCAGTGCGCCGACACGCTCCGCGACGTCACGTACCTGCGCGACCTCTGGGACCGCGGCGACGCGCCGTGGCTCGTCTGGGAGGACCGGGTCGTCGAGGCCGCTCCGCATCCGGCGCGGCGCGGCAGCGACGCGGTCGACGCCCTGCTGCGCTCGGCCATGGTCGGGAGCTGACCGTGGGCGCGACGAGCGCGGCCCGCGCCGACGCCGCCCGCCGGATCGTCCTCGACGCCGCGCTGGCGGCCGGGACCTGTCACATCGGCAGCTCGCTCTCGATCGTCGACGTGCTCGCCGTCCTGTACGCCGACGTGCTGCCCGCCGGCCCTGGCGACGGCCATCGCTTCCTGCTCTCCAAGGGCCACGCCGCCTCCGCGCTGTACGCGACGCTGGCGGTCGACGGCGTGCTCGATCCCGCTGCGGTCGTGGCGGGCTACTGCGCCGACGGCGGGCGCTTCGCGGGCCACCCCGAGCGCGGCATCCCCGGCGTCGAGATGACGGGCGGCTCGCTCGGGCACGGCCCGGCCATCGCCATCGGCACCGCGCTGGCCGAGCGCCACGCGGGCTCGGGCCGGCGCACCTTCTGCCTCGTCGGCGACGGCGAGCTCAACGAGGGCTCGGTCTGGGAGGCGCTGGCGCTCGCCGGGCACCTCGGCCTGGCCGGCCTCACGCTGATCGTCGACGCCAACGGCCTGCAGGGCCTCGGCCGTACGGCCGACGTCCTCGACCTCGAGCCCGTGCTCCCGAAGCTCGCGGCCTTCGGCTGGGAGCCGCGCGAGGTCGACGGCCACGACCACGGCGCGCTGCTCGCGGCGCTCGCGAGCCCCGCCGCCGACCGGCCCACCGCCGTCGTCGCCCGCACGACCAAGGGCTTTGGCATCGACTTCATGGAGGACGAGCTGATGTGGCACTACCGCTCGCTCAAGCCGGAGGACCGGCCCCGCGTCGACGCCGAGCTCGCCCGGCGGGCCGCCGCATGAGGGACGCGTTCTTCGCCGAGCTGGCCGAGCTGGCCCGCACCGACGAGCGCGTGTGGGCGCTCACCGGCGACCTCGGCATCGGCCTCTTCGACGACTTCGCCCGCGTCGCGCCGGGCCGCTACCTCAACGTCGGCATCGCCGAGCAGAACCTCGTCGGCGTCGCCGCGGGCCTCGCCGCGGCCGGCCAGGTGCCCTTCGCCTACTCGATCGCGCCGTTCGTCACGTCGCGCCCGCACGACCAGATCCGCGTCGACGTCGCGATGGCGGCGGCCGACGTCAAGCTCGTCGGCGTCGGCGGCGGCGTCTCCTACGGCTACCTCGGCCCGACGCACCACGCCATCGAGGACTTGGCGCTCATGCGGGTCCTGCCCAACCTCACGGTGCTGGCCCCGGGCGACCCCGGCGAGGCCCGCCGCGCCACCCGCGCGGCGTTCGCCACCGATGGCCCCGTCTACCTGCGCCTCGGCAAGAACGGCGAGCCCGACGCGATTCCGCTCGACGCCCCGTTCGTCGTCGGCCGCGCGCTGACCCTGCGCGACGGCGACGACGTCACGCTGGCCTCGACCGGCGCGATCCTGCCCGAGGTCCTCGCCGCCGCCGACGCGCTGGCCGCCGACGGCGTGCACGCCACGGTGCTGCACTTCGGGACCGTCAAGCCCTTCGACGCCGCCGCGCTGGCGGCGTCCGCGGCGCGCACCGGAGCCGTCGTCAGCGTCGAGGAGCACTCGATCATCGGCGGCCTGGGCAGCGCCGTCGCCGAGGCGCTGGCCGAGGCCGGGACCGGCGCCACGCTGCGCCGCGCCGGCCTGCCCGACGCCTTCGCCCACGCCGTCGGCTCCCGCGAGCACCTGCTGCGCGACGCGGGCCTCGACCGGCACGGCATCGCCCGCACCGCCCGCGCGCTCGTGCGCGACATCGCCTCCCGAAGGAGCCTGGCATGACGACCACCGCATCCGATCTCGACCGCGCCCGGGCCGTCTACGCGGCGGGCATCCGGCGCGAGCTCGCGTTCCTGAAGGGCACGCGTTCGCTCGGCGATCTGCACGCGCGCTCCATCGTGCTGCCCGACGACCGCGGCCTGCTCGTCCCGCTGTGCGAGCTGCACGCCGACGACCCGCGGCTCATCGCCGACCTCGGGCGCTGGCGCGCGGCCCACGCCGACGCCTTCCCGACGCAGTTCCCGGTGACCGACGCGGGGACGGCGCGGTGGCTGCGGGCCGGCGTCCTCGACGTCGCCGACCGCCTGCTCTTCCTCGTCTGCGATCGCCACGGCCATCCGGTCGGGCACCTCGGCTTCGCCAACGCGCTGGCCGGCGACCGCGAGCTGGAGGTCGACAACGTGCTGCGCGGCGAGCCGGGCGACGCCGGCCTGATGACGGTCGCGCTGGAGGCGCTGCTGCGCTGGGGCCGCGAGGTGCTCGGCGCCCAGCGGGTGCACCTGCGCGTCTTCGAGGACAACCGGCGCGCCGTCGGCTTCTACGAGCGCCTCGGGTTCCGCGCCCTCGGGACGATCGACCTGACCCGCACCGAGCGCGCCGACGGCGCCGTCGCCTTCGTCGCCTCGCCGCCCGGGACGCTGGCCGACCGCCGCTTCCTGACGATGGAGCACGCGCCCGCACCCCGCGACGAGGGCGAGATCCTCACGGCCGGCCCGTCGATGTCCGGTCGCGAGGTCAGCTACGCGCTCGACGCCGTGCGCCACGGCTGGAACCACCGCTACGCCGACTACCACGAGGAGTTCGCCAAGCGCTTCGCGGACTACGTGGGCGTGCGCCACGCGCTGCCGACGTCGAGCTGCACCGGCGCGCTGCACTTGGGCCTGCTGGGGATCGGCGTCGGCCCGGGCGACGAGGTCATCGTCCCCGATCTCACGTGGGTCGCCACCGCCAACGCGGTCGTCCACTGCGGCGCGACGCCGGTCTTCGCCGACGTCGAGGCCGACGGCTGGGGGCTGGATCCCGCCGCCTTCGAGGCCGCGATCACGCCGGCGACCAAGGCCGTCATGCCCGTCCACCTCTACGGCCATCCGGCGCGCATGGGTGAGATCGCCGCGATCGCCGCCGCGCACGCCATCGAGATCGTCGAGGACGCCGCGCCGTCGATCGGCGCCGAGGTCGCCGGGCGGCGCACGGGCGGGTTCGGCGCCGCGGCCGGCTTCAGCTTCCAGGGCGCCAAGCTGCTCGTCACGGGCGAGGGCGGCATGCTCGTCACCGACTCCGACGCGGTCTACGAGCGGGCGCGCTACCTCTGGGGCCTCGGCCACGAAGGCGACTTCTGGATCGGCGAGACCGGCTTCAAGTACCGCATGTCCAACGTCCAGGCCGCGATCGGCCTCGGCCAGCTGGAGCGCGTCGACGACCTCGTCGAGGCCAAGCGCCGCATCTTCGGCTGGTACGCCGAGGAGCTCGACGGCCTCCCGGGCCTCGCCCTCAGCCACGAGGCGGACTGGGCGCGCTCGATCCACTGGATGACCAGCGTGCTGGTCGATCCCGACGTCGCGGGCATCGACCGCGACGGCCTGCGCGCCGCGCTGCGCGCCGACGGCATCGACACCCGTCCCGTGTTCCCGGCGATCAGCCAGTACCCGATGTGGTCGGTGCGCCAGGCGGCGGGTCCCGTCGCGGCCCGCATCGGCGCGACCGGCATCAACCTCCCCAGCGGCGTGTGCCTGCGCCGTGACGAGGTGGCCCGCGTCGGCGCCGCGGTGCGCCGCGCGCTGGCCGGCGCGGCCCGCGAGCGGGTGCACCTCAGCCCGGCCCTGGCGGCATGACGCCGCTGCTCTGCATCTGCGTCCCCACCTACGGACGCGCCGGCCACGTGGCCGACCTGCTCGCGCTCCTGACGCGGGAGATCGGCGACCGCGACGACGTGATCGTGTTCGTCTCCGACAACGCGTCGCCCGACGCGACGGCCGAGGTCCTGGCGGCGCATGCCGCACGCAGCCCGTGGCTGCGCTTCTACCGCCAGGACGAGAACGTGGGGCCGTTTCGCAACCTGCAGTGGCTCATCGAGCACGCGCCGGCCAGCGAGTACCTGTGGTGCTTCGGCGATGACGACCGGGTGCTGCCCGGGGCGCTGGCGCACACGGCGGAGCTGCTGCGCGAGCACCGCCCGACGTGGCTGTTCAACCCCTATGACTCGATCGATCGCGACGGCGTGGTCGGCGGCGGCTCCCCCGTGCCGGGCGTGGTGCAGCACTACGCCGACGCGCCCGCCATGTACCGCGAGTGGCACCACTGGCTCACCTTCCTGTCCTCGTCGGTCGTGCGGACCGAGGCGATGCGGCAGGCGATGCGCGACACGACCGCCGAGAACGCCTACCTGCCGGTGCTGTGGGCGTTTCGCGCCGCCCTGCACGGGCGCTGCATGGTGGCCGCGGAGCCCGCGATCCGCGCGTCGACGGACATCAGCTGGGCCGATGTCGCGCACCTCTACCAGACGCTGCACTTCACCTCGCTCTTCGATGACGGGCTGCACCTGGGCCTGACCGAGGAGGAGTTCGGGGTGACGCTCGACGGCCTCTATGTCGACGGGTTCGGTGACTGGCAGTGGCGCAAGGTGCCGCTGGAGCGCCTGGCCGCGGCGGTGCGCCGCTTCCCGCAGTCGCGCGGGCTGCGCCGGTTGCTCTGGGAGATCGCCGGCGAGCAGGAGCGCCCCGACGTGCTGGCCGACCTCGACGCGGCGTGCCGGGCGATGGGCCTGCACGTGACCGTCGCCGAGCTGGTGGCCGCGGGGGAGCGCGCGTTCGCCGCCGGTGAGCTGCCGCAGGCGGCGCGCCTCTTCGCCGAGGCGGTCGAGCTGATGCCGACGTGGGTGCCGGCGTGGAACGGCCTCGCGGTGGCCGGGTTCTACACCGGCGATCCCGCAGCGCCGGCGGCGGCGCGGTCCGCGCTGTTCGTCGCGCCCGACGACGCCGACGCGATCGCCAACCACGCCGCGATCTCGGCCGCGCCGATCGCGGTCTGAGCTAGTCGCCGAAGGCCGCGATCTGGTCCATCGTGGTGGCGCGCACGTCGTCGCCGTCGCGGTAGGCCCGGTACCACGCGGTCGTCTGGTCCAGGCCCGCGGCCAGGTCCCAGGCCGGCGCCCAGTCGAGCTGCGCGCGCGCCAGGGAGGAGTCGAGCTTGAGCCAGTGCGCCTCGTGCGGATGCGGGCCGGGGTCGATCTCGCGCGCGATCGCTCCGTCCCAGCGCTCGGCGATGCGGTCGACGATCCAGGCGACGGGGTGGGCGTCGGCGTCGGCGGGGCCGAAGTTCCAGCCGCGGGCGGCGGTGGGATCGGTGGCGGCGCGCTCGGCGAGGCGCAGGTAGCCGCTGAGCGGGTTGAGGACGTGCTGCCAGGGGCGGACGGCCTCGGGGTTGCGGATGCGCAGCGGCGTGCCGGCCAGCGCGGCGCGGAAGAGGTCTGGGACGAGGCGGTCCTCGCCCCAGTCGCCGCCGCCGATGACGTTGCCGGCGCGGGCGCTGGCGATCGCGGGCGCGCCGTCGTGGGCGAAGTAGGACGAGCGGTACGCGGCGGTGACCAGCTCGGCGGCGCCCTTGGAGCTGGAG
>DASYBY010000007.1:0-4487 GCA_036500525.1 Baekduia sp.
AGGGCCGCCGCCGATGTCCGCCGGCGGGTCCATCCCTCCAACGCCCGGCGCTCATCCTCAGACAGCTCGATCGGCACAGCAGCAGGACTCGGCACCACCAAATCCTACTACTGCACAACAACTAATGACTCACGACACTAGCCGGTCACGTTGCCCTGGAGGATGATGGTGGACGGCGTCTTCGGCGAGTCGCCGGCCTCGCGCGACACGAGGATGTCCTTGTAGCTGGACAGGTCGCTGGGCGCCTGGACGAGGCCCTGCAGCTTGCCCTTGCTCGCGCCCGTGCCGGTGACGGGCGGGAAGAACCCGAGGAAGTTGACCTTGGTGCCGTTGCGCAGCCACAGCACGTAGTGGTCGGAGGCGGGGAGGTCCTGGCCGACGACCGCGATCGCCCGCTGGCCGTCCTGGACGACGATGTTGGCGACGCCGAGCCGCTTGGCGTTGGCGCCCTTGGCGCCGCCCGGCGGCAGGAGGTTGATCTGCGCCTCGGTGGTGGCGGTGCCGGCCGGGGTGGCCGACGAGCCGGTCGTCGCCGGGGTTGTCACGGCGGCGCTGTCGTCGCCGTTGTCGTCGTCGGAGCCGCCGATGGTGCCGGTGAGCAGCAACACGGCGAGGACGACGGCGATCGCCACGGCGCCGAGCACCAGGGCGCCGCCCAGGCGCGAGGTGCGCTCCTGGCCGGCGCGGGCGCGGCGGCGGGCGTCGAGCGCGTCGAAGGCCTCGTCGACCTCGGCCGGGTCGGCCGGGATCTCGGGCAGCGCCTCCTCGGAGGCGACGCCGGCGGCGCGCAGCTCGCCGGCGACGGTGCGTGCCCAGGCGCGGGCGGCGGCGTCGGCCTCGAGGTTCTGACGGGTCGCGGCGCGGGCCGACGCGGACTGCTGGGCGAGCAGGTAGTCGCCCACCTCGTCCTGGCGATCGGGGTCGATGCCGGGATCCTCGTCGGGGCCGAGGGCGTCCAGTGCCGTCAGGGCACGGTCGCGGACCGCGTGCGGGGAGATCTTCAGGAGGCTCCCGATCTCCTCGTACGTGCGCCCCTGGCGCAGCACGAGCTGGAGCACGGCCTTCTGGTCGGCAGGGATGTCATCGAATCGCGCCATTCGGCGCGGGAGGCTAACCGAAGGGGCAGCGGTATCGTGCCGCTCCTCATGGACCCTAAGATCTCGCTGCACTTCCCGGGCACGTTCGATGCGCTCTACGGACTGGTCATCGACGGCGTCGACCTGGAGGCCGGGGAGGTCCGCGCGCACGTCGACGTGGCCGACCACCACAAGCAGCCGGCCGGCCTGGTGCACGGCGGCGTGCTGGCCTCGATCGCCGAGTCGGTCACGTCGCTGGCGACCCACGCGGCGGTCGCCGAGGGCGGGAAGTCGGCCCAGGGGCTGAGCAACCAGACGTCGTTCTTGCGGCCGGTGCTGGGCGGGACGATCCACGCGCTGGCCCGCGCGCGCCACCGCGGGCGGACGACCTGGGTCTGGGAGGTCGAGATCACCGACGACGAGGCGCGGCTCTGCGCGCTCGTGCGGATGACGATCGCGGTGCGCTGAGCGGGCGCGCCTAGCGCCCGAAGACGCTCACGAGCGAGCGGGCGCGGGCGCGCACGCCGCCGAGGTGCTCGCGCACGTCGGCCAGGCCGGCGCGCAGCTCTGCGTCGCCGACCTCGACCGGGCGCATCGAGTCCTGCAGCTCGGAGAGGACGTGGTCAGCGCGGCCCACCGCGTCGACCGCCTCGTCCATGAAGCCCTTGACGCCGTGCGACGGGGCGCCCGGCGTGGCCGGCGCGAACGTCCGGTCGGGGAGGCCGAAGCGCTCCGCGAAGCCCGAGTACGTGCGCTTGGCGCGGCCGTAGGCGACCTGCACGGGGCGGAAGAGCTCCTCTTCGAGCCGGTCGGCGGTGGCGTCGTCGAGCAGCTCGTAGGCCGCCCCGAGCGCCGCGATCGCGGTCGCCAGCTCGTCGATCGACTCGGCGATGGTGTCGAGGAGCTCCTGCCGGGCCTCGGCGGCGATGTAGGACATGCCTCCAGGGTACGTCGGGCGACCGCTACCCGCGATAGCGGTTGGTGATGGGCACGCGGCGGTCGCGGCCGAAGGCCTTCGAGGTCACCTTGATGCCGGGCGGGTTCTGGCGGCGCTTGTACTCCGAGAGGTCGACCAGGCGCAGGACGCGGTCGACGTCGGCGGCGGGCAGGCCGCGCGCGATCAGCTGCTCGCGCCCGAGGTCCTCCTCGACGTAGCCGAGCAGGATCGCGTCGAGGATCTCGTAGGGCGGCAGCGAGTCCTCGTCCTTCTGGTCGGGCCGCAGCTCGGCCGACGGCGCGCGCGTGACGATCGACTCGGGGATGGGGGAGTGCGGATCGCGCTTGGCGCGGACGTCGACCAGGCGGTAGACCAGCAGCTTGGGGCAGTCCTTGATGACCGCGAAGCCGCCGGCGCTGTCGCCGTAGAGCGTGGAGTAGCCGACCGACATCTCGGACTTGTTGCCGGTCGTCAGCACCAGCCACCCGAACTTGTTGGAGAGCGCCATCAACAGGTTGCCGCGGATGCGGGCCTGGAGGTTCTCCTCGGTGATGTCAGGCGCGCGATCGCCGAAGACGGGCCCGAGCGTCGCGTCGTACTGCTCCATGTGGGGCTTGATCGAGAGCTCGTGGCAGGCGATGCCGAGGTTCTTGGCCAGCGTCCGCGCGTCGCCCTGGGTGCCCGAGGACGAGTACGGCGACGGCATGATCACGGCGGTGACCTTGTCGGGACCGAGGGCGTCGACGGCGATCGTGGCGACGAGCGTGGAGTCGACGCCGCCCGACAGGCCGAAGACCACGTGCTCGAAGCCGTTCTTGCGGACGTAGTCGCGCGTGCCGAGCACGAGCGCGGCGTAGACCTCGGCGTCGGCGTCGAGCAGGTCGGCGACCTCGCCGTGGGGCGCGGGCTTGGCCGCCTCGCCGGCGCGGGTGGTGAAGGAGCCGAAGTGGGCGACGGGGCGGTGCTCGACGCGGCGGGCCAGGCGCGGGCGGGTGTCGCGCAGGCGGGCCGCGCGCGCCGCATGGGCGTCGACGTCGGCGATCAGCAGGTGCTCGACGAACTGCGGCGCGCGGGCGACGGCCGAGCCGTTGTGGTCGTACACGGCGCTCGTGCCGTCGAAGACCAGCTCGTCCTGGCCGCCCACCAGCGCGCAGAAGGCGAAGGCGGTGAGGTTGTCGCGGGCGCGCTGCTTGAGCATCGTCTCGCGCTCGGCGGGCTTGCCGGCCTGGTAGGGCGAGGCCGACAAGTTGATGACGATCTCGGCGCCGGCCAGCGCCTCGTCGACGATCGGGCCGTCGGGGACCCAGTCGTCCTCGCAGATCGTCAGGCCGACCGTGACGCCGTCGACCTCGACGATCGCCGGCTGCCGGCCGGCCTGGAAGTAGCGGACCTCGTCGAAGACGCCGTAGTTGGGCAGGCGCATCTTGCGGTAGATGCCCTGGAGCTCGCCGTCGGCCAGGACGGCCATCGCGTTGTAGACGTCGTCGTCGCGCTCGGGGAAGCCGACGAGCGCGACGATGCCCTGCGCGTCCTCGGCGAGGCGGTCGATCGCGGCGCGGGCGTCGCGGAGGAAGTGCTCCTTGAGCAGCAGGTCCTCCGGCGGGTAGCCGGTGATCGCCAGCTCGGGGAAGGCGACGATCTGGGCGCCGGCCTCCTTGGCGGCGGCGATCCCGTCGCGGATGGCGGCCTCGTTGCCGGCGAGGTCGCCGACGGTGGCGTTGAGCTGCTGCAGGGCCAGGCGCATGTGGCCCTGAACGCTACCCGGAGGCGCGGCCCAGCCAGTATTCGACGAAGGCGCGCAGCGCGGGGTCGGCGGCGGAGGTGGTGGTGAACGCGCGGCCCTGGGCGTAGGCGCCGATCGTGGGGCACGCGATGCGCTTGCCGGTGGCCCGGTCGTCGCACGTCACGTCCGCGCTGCCCGTGCCCCCGGTGCCCGGCGGTGGCGACTTCGGCGCGATGACGATCACCGCCTGCCCGGCCGCGCGCAGCGCCGGGGTGGCCGGGCCGCCGGCCACGTCGGCGGCCAGCCTCCGGACCTCCGCCGCGTCCTCGCCGCGCTCCACCGCGACGACGACGTTGCCGCGCCGGACGTCGGCGGCGTCGGGCGCGGGCCGGCTCGACGTGATGCCCGGCACCGCCGCGGCCGGCGCGCTGGTCGTCGCGTCGTCGTTGGCGGTGAAGAACCAGAGCGCCAGCGCGACGCCCGCGAGGGCCAGCAAGACCGCGCCGGCGCCGCCCAGCAGCCGGCGGGTCAGGACGGGACGGGGGTCGTCGTCGGCCGGCGGCGCGGGCCGGTGCGCCCGGCGCGGGCGTCGGCGCCGGCGAGCAGGGCGAGATCCTCGATGGCGCCTTCGAGGTGCGCGGCCAGCTCCTCGAGATCGGGCAGCGCGTCGAAGTCGGCCAGCAGCCCGAAGCCGAGGCGGCCGTCGTAGGACATGATCGCGATGCCGAGCGCCTGCTTGAGGGCGAGCGGG
>DASYBY010000008.1:0-15736 GCA_036500525.1 Baekduia sp.
GAGGCTCGTGCGGTCCGGGATCGGCGGCATGAGGTCCTCGTTGACCGCCAGCCGCCCGTCGTGGTGGTCGTAGTCCATGGCGTCGGCGGGCACGATCCGGTCGCGCCAGCTGCGCGCGGCGAACTGCGCGCCGGTCTGCGCCATCAGCTCGCGCGACGTCCGCACGGCGGCCACGGCCTGGCCCCAGTCGGCGATCGCCTCGTGGGAGAACTCGCCGTTGACCAGCGTCTGGTTGCGCGCCGCGATGCGCTTGTCGAGCTGCTGCGGCGAGCGGTAGGGGAAGTGCTTGAGCCAGATCCGCACCGGATAGACGGGCGCGCTGTGGACGTAGGGCGGGAAGCCGGCGCCGTTGTCCCAGACGAGGTCGTCGTGGTGGCGGAACAGCCGGGGCTCGCTCCAGTGGTTCAGGTAGTGCCGGAGCTTGCGCTCGACCGGCACGTCGTCGCCGTAGCGCTCGGGCTCGCGCTCGTAGAGCGCGGCGTCCTGGTCGGTGAAGTAATAGGAGAAGCTCGCGGCCCAGACGACCCCATACGCCTCGGGCACCTTGCGCAGGAAGACCTTCGGGTCCTCGACGTAGAACTCGTCGGCGTCCTGGCGGCACCACCAGTCGCCGGGCGCGGCCCGGGAGCGGAAGTGCTGGAAGATCTCGGCGCGCATCCCGTCGGTGAACGGGCGGTCGTCGACCCGCCACGGGACCACCTGCGGGACGGTCTCGGCCAGCGCCTGCACGACCTCCCAGGTGCGGTCGGTGCTGCCGTTGTCCAGGACGTAGACGTGGTCGCACCAGCGCGCCGCCGCGGTCAGCGCCTCGCCGACGACGTCGTCCTCGTCCTTGACGATGCAGAGCCCGTGGATCTTCACGGCGACGGCGCGGAGAGCATGGCGCGGAAGGCGGCTGCGTGGCCCCGCGCGGCCTGCGGGCGGCGGACGGCGGTCGCCACGTGCGTGGCGGCGTGGACGGCGAGCGCCGCGTGCTGGGAGGCGGCCGACAGGCGCCCGGCGTGCTTGCGCGCGTAGCGCCGGCGGCTGGCCGCGAGCACGGGGTAGAGGCTGCTGCGCGGCGCCGACTGGCCGCCGGCGTGCTGGACGGTCACGTCGGGCGTGAAGCGCACGGCGTGCCCCGCGGCGCGGGCGCGCGTGCAGAGGTCCATGTCCTCGCAGTACAGGAAGAAGCCCTCGTCGAAGCCGCCGAGCGCGCTGAGCACCTCGCGCCGGACGAGCATGCACGCGCCCGACAGCCACTCGGGCGACGCGGGCGCCGCGTAGGCGGCGGGGTCCTTGACGATCTCGTTGGCCCAGCGGGCGTCGCGCGCGAGGCGGTGCAGGAACAGCGCCTGCGCCCAGGACGAGCCGGCGCGCTGGAAGCGGCGCATGCTCGGGACCATCGTGCCGTCGGCCTCGACCAGCCGCGGCCCGACGATCGCGACGCCCGGCTCGCCGGCCAGCACCTCGGCCATCCGCGCCACGCCCTTGGGCGCGATGCGCGCGTCCGGGTTGAGGAAGAGCACGAGCGGCGCGTCGCCGGCCTCGGCGCCGCGGTTGCACCCGTAGCCGAAGCCGCCGTTGCGCTCGGCCGCGACCACGCGGACCGGCAGGTCGGCGACCGTCTGCGGCGCGCCATCGGTCGAGCAGTTGTCGACGACGGTCACCGTCAGGCCGGGCACGCCGGCCAGCGGCGCCACGCAGTCGCGCAGCGTCGCTGAGCTGTTGTAGCTGACGACGACGATGTCGATCGCGGTGGGCACGGCGGCGCCTCCCGGCCCCTAGCGCGCGGAGACCGCCGCGGCGCGCGCGTGGCGGGTCACGCCGCGGAAGTCCACCGTGTCGGGGGCGCGGCGCAGGACGTCGTCCTGGTCGACGCCCGGATGCGCGGTCACGATGACCGCCAGGTCGGCGCCCTCCAGGCCCTCGTCGAGGCCGACGTTGGTCAGCCCGCAGGCCGTCAGCTCGGGGACGAAGGCGTCGTGGTAGACGACCTCGGCGCCGCGCTCGTGCAGCAAGTCGATGATCTTGAGCGCGGGCGACTCGCGGATGTCGCCGACGCCCGGCTTGTAGGCCACGCCGAGGACGAGGATCCGCGAGCCGCGCACCGACTTGGACGCGTCGTTGAGCGCGGTCTCGATCTTCTGCACGCAGAAGCGCGGCATGTCCTGGTTGACCTTGCCGGCGAGCTCGATGAACTCGGTGGCGAAGTCGAACTCGCGGGCGCGCCAGGTCAGGTAGAACGGGTCGACGGGCAGGCAGTGGCCGCCCATGCCGGGGCCCGGCTCGAAGCGCATGAACCCGTAGGGCTTGGTCGAGGCCGCGTCGATGACCTCCCAGATGTCGATGCCCATGCGATCGGCCAGCATCGACAGCTCGTTGACCAGCGCGATGTTGACCGAGCGGAAGACGTTCTCCAGCAGCTTGGCCAGCTCGGCGACCTCGGGCGTGCCGACCGGGACGACCTCGTCGCAGACCTGCGCGTAGACGGCGGCCGCGGCGTCGGTGCACGCGGGCGTCAGGCCGCCCACGATCTTCGGCGTGGTCTTGATGGTGTAGTCGGTCCGGCCCGGATCGACGCGCTCGGGCGAGAAGGCCAGCGCGAAGTCGACGCCGGCGCGCAGCCCGGACTCCTCCAGCAGCGGCTGGACGTAGTCGCGCGTCGTGCCGGGGAAGGTGGTGGACTCGAGCACGATCGTCTGCCCGGCCCGCATGACCTGGCCGAGCGCGCGGCTCACGCTCAGCAGCGCGCCGAGCTCCGGCTCGCGGTTGGCGTTCAGCGGCGTCGGGACGCAGATCAGCACCGCGTCGGCGTCGTGCGCGTCGACCATCCGCGTGGTGAACGAGCAGCGGTCGATCACCGCCTGCAGGCGCTCGTCCGGGACGTCCTCGATGTGCGACTTCGCCTCGCGCAGCGTGGCGATGCGCGCGCCGTCGATGTCGATGCCGATGACCTCGATGCCGGCCTCGGCGAACTCCATGGCGAGGGGGAGGCCGACGTAGCCCATCCCGACGATCGCGACGCTCATGATGCTCCTTGGTGGTGTGGGCGGACGGCGCCGAGCATCCGGCGCCGCAGCTCGCGCTGCGTGAACCGGCGGTACTCGCGATCCGGGATCCGCTCGACACGGCGGGCGGCGGCACGGAGGTAGCCGTAGAAGAAGGCCAGGCCGGAGAGGCCGTAGGGCTTGCGCGTGCCGACCTTGACGGCGCGCAGCGCGACCCAGGACAGCTGGAAGTGGGCGATGTAGGCGCACTCGCCGTGGCGGGCGTGGCCGCGGACGGTGCCGTCGGCGCTGCCCAGCGGGCGGTGGTGGATGCCGACGAGGTCGCGGTGGCTGATGGTCTCGAAGCCGCGCATGCGGGCGTAGGTCTCGTCGACCGTGTCCCAGCCGAGGCGCTCCTGGACGCCGCCGATCGCCGTGAAGCAGGCGGCCGACCAGCACTTCACGGCGCCGTGGACGTGGTTGCCGGCGATGCGGATGCGGCGCATGCCGCCGTCGGGCGCGGGCTCGTCGAGCACGCAGCCGGCGAGGCCGAGCGCCGGGTTGGCGGCGAAGCGCTCCATCAGCTCGCGCAGGTAGTGCGGCGGCAGCTCGATGTCGCCGTCGAGCTTCATGACGTGCGTGTAGGCCGACAGGTCGCCGGCCAGCGCGAGGCCCTTGTTGAAGGCCACGGGCGCCGCGGCGCGGGCGAGGCGGTCGCGCACGGGGGCGGTCTCGACCTTCGGCGGCGCCTGGGCGACCGTCAGGAACGGGACGTCGGGCGCCAGCCGTTCGAGGATCGCCTTGGTGTCGTCGGTGGAGTGGTCGTCGAGGACGATCCACCGTGCCGGCGCCAGCTCCTGGGCGGCCAGCGCGCGGGCCACGCGCTCGATGTGCGCGGCCTCGTTGCGGACGGGGGAGACGATGAGGATGCGGGGGTGCATCATCGGATCAACGTCCGGACCGCGGCCGGGCTTCCGCGGCATTCAGGCCGCGGCCGGGACGGCGTCGCGCAGCGGGGCGTCGATGAAGTCGCGGTGCCACAGCTCGAGCATGAGCAGCGCCCAGATGCGCTTGTCCTCGCCGTCGGCGCCGGCGGCGTGGCGGTCGAGCAGGCTTCGGATGGCGGCCGGCTCGAAGTAGCCGCGGCCGAGCGTGACGGGGTCGAGCAGGATCTCGGCGGCCCAGCTGCGCAGGTCGCCGCGCAGCCACGCGCTGAGCGGCACCGAGAAGCCCTGCTTGGGCCGGTCCAGCAGCTCGTCGGGCAGCCAGCCGCGCAGCGCCTCGCGCAGGATCCACTTCTTCTCGCCGCCGCGGACCTTCAGGCCCGCCGGGATCGACGCGGCGAGCTGCATCAGCTCGTGGTCGAGGAACGGCGAGCGCGCCTCCAGCGCGTGCGCCATCGTCGCGATGTCGATCTTGGCGATCAGGTCGTCGACGAGGTAGGTGCGGACGTCGACCTCGAGCATGCGGTCCACGACGTCGGCGCCCGACGCGTCCTCCCAGGCGGCGCGCACCGGGTCGGGCGCGCCGTCGCCGACCAGCGCGGCGAACCCCGGGGTGTAGAGGGCGGCGCGCGCGGCACCGTCGAACCAGGCGACGTAGCGCGCGTAGCGGCCGGGGCCGTCGAGCGCGAGCGTGCCCGCCAGCCGCCGCACCTTGTTGGTGGTGCTGGTCACCGCGCCGCCCGCGGGCAGGCGCCCGCCGATCCCGGCGATGGTGCGGCGCAGCGGCGCCGGGATGCGGTCCAGGCGCGAGGCCATCGCGTTGGCGACGTAGCGCTGGTAGCCGCCGAAGGACTCGTCGCCGCCGTCGCCGTTGAGCGCGACCGTCACGTGGCGGCGCGTCAGCTCGGACAGGTAGAAGCTCGGGATCGCCGACGGGTCGGCGAACGGCTCGCCGTAGTGGCGGATCATCTGCGGGACGACCTCGACGGCGTCGGCCCGGACCTCGAACTCCTCGTGGACCGTGCCGAACTGCTGCGCGACCGCCCGGGCGTGGGGGAGCTCGTCGAAGCGCTCGTGGTCGAAGCCGATCGAGAACGTCCGGACCGGCTCGCTGGAGGCCTCGGCCATCGCGGCGACGACGGCCGACGAGTCGATGCCGCCTGACAGGAACGCGCCGAGCGGGACATCGGAGATCATCCGCTTGCGCGTCGCCGAGCGCAGGCCGTCGCGGATGCGCTCGCACAGCTCCGGCACGTCCGCGTCGAGCTTGACCCCGTAGTCGAGCTGCCAGTAGCGGCGCAGCGTCGCCGCGCCGTCCTCGATCACTAGCGTGTGCGCCGGCGGCAGCTTGCGGACGCCCTGCAGGGCGGTGAGCGGCGTCGGCACGTAGCCGTGCTCCAGGAACGCGTCGATCGCCCGGTGGTCGACCGCGCGCGGGATGTCGCGGTCCTGCAGCAGTGCGTGCATCTCGGAGGCGAAGCTCAGGACGCCGTCGGCGTAGCGGTAGAGCAGCGGCTTCTTGCCGACGCGGTCGCGCCCGATCAGCAGCCGGTTGGCGCGGCGGTCGTGCAGGGCGAACGCGAACATGCCGTGGAGGTGCTCGACGCAGGCCTCGCCGTGCTCCTCGTAGAGGTGGACGATGACCTCGGTGTCGCCCTGGGTGGCGAAGCGATGGCCGCGCGCCTGGAGCTCTGACCGCAGCTCGCGGTAGTTGTAGATCTCGCCGTTGAGGACGACGACGACCGAGTGGTCCTCGTTGTAGATCGGCTGGTCGCCGGTCGAGATGTCGATGACCCGCAGGCGCTGGATCCCCAGCCCGACGTGCTCGGCGACGTGCATGCCGCGCGAGTCCGGGCCGCGGTGCTCCAGCCCCGCGCACATGCGCGAGACGAGGTCGGGGTCGACCGGTTGCCCAGGGGGGCGGAGCTGTCCGACGATGCCGCACATGTGCAAGAGCAACGTGGCGCGGCGCGCGTTTCTCGCGCGGCCGCGCCGGGTCAGCCCGCGACGACCGCCGGCGAGTCCGCCGCGGCGGCGAAGCGCACGGGACGGCCCGTGCCGTCGGCCGGCACCGCCCAGGTCGCGCCGCCGACCGAGTACAGGACGCGGTCGTCGCCCATCCACTCGGCCTGGTCGTCGACCGAGCGCGTCTCGGCCAGGTGCGTCTCCTTCATCGTGGCGAGGTCCAGCACGGTGAGCCGCCACGGGACCTCGCTGGAGCCGGTCCGCTGCTTGTAGGCGATGCGCGTGCCGTCGGGCGAGAGCGACGGGCACTCCACGTTGTCGTGGATCACCTTGGCGGTCTTCTGCGCGATCGAGCCCTCGATGAGGTGGGTCTTGCCGCCGGTCGACAGCGTCGCGTAGAAGCGGTCGCTGTCGCCGGGGGCGAAGGTGACGCCCCAGTAGTTGGCGTCGCCGGCGGTCACCTGGTGCTGGCCGTCGTAGACGGTCCAGCTCTCGAGGTCGCCGAGCGCGGCGCCGGTGCGGAGGTCGATGACCGTCGTGCGGGTCGAGAACGCGCCGGCCGCCGCGTAGGAGTCGCCGCTGACGAACAGCGTGACCGAGCCGTAGCGGCCGTCGGGGGAGACGCGTGCGCGGCTGGGGATCCCGGCCACGTCGATGGACTTGGTCACGTGCAGCCGCGCGTCGAAGAGGCGCGCCTGGAAGCCGGCGGCGAAGCCACCGCCGCGCGCCAGGCAGATCCCGTGGCCGGCGGCGTAGTACACGCGGTTGCAGCGCAGGCCGGTGCGCTTGGCGTCGGCCGGGTGGGCCAGCGGCGCGACGTCGACGGTCCCGGCGTCGCCGGTGGCCACGTGCGCCAGGCTGCGGTACAGGACCATCGGCTCGTGGTGCGCCTGGGCGTCGCCGAGCACCGTCTGGACCCCGGGCGACGCGCTGCTCTTCGCGTCGGTCTTGTGGCTGACGCCCGAGACGAACGCGATGACCGCGACGGCGATGCAGGCGGCCACGAGGCCCACGAACAGGAGGACCCGCCGGTCGACGGCGCTACGCACGCGCGGGCTCCGGCGTGCGGTGGAGGACCACCGCGGCCAGCGTCCCGGCGAGGACGAGCCCGCCGCCGAACAGCGCGATCGCCGCGCTGGTGCCCAGCAGCGTCCACGCCGCGCCGAAGGCCAGCGACGCGACGAGCCGCGCGACGTTCGTCGCCGTGCCCAGGAACGCCAGGCCGGTGCCGCGCATCTCGTCGGGGACGACCGTCGATCCCAGCGCCATCAGCACGCCGTCGGTGGCGGCGTAGTACGAGCCGAGCAGCGCCAGCGCGAGGACCACGATGCCCCAGCCGTGGAAGCCCGACAGCAGCGTGGCGTAGACGCCGAGCAGCAGGACGTAGCCGCCGAGCAGGACGCGGGCGCGGCCGACGCGGTCGGCGAGCCTGCCCATCGGGACGGCCAGCAGCATGTAGGCCGCCGAGCTCCCGACGAACAGCAGCGGGAACATCGAGGTGCCGAGGTCGGCGTAGTCGCGCAGGACGAGGAAGATGAAGGCGTCGCTGGCCGTCGCGAGGCTCAGCGCCGCGCCGGCGATCAGCAGCGCGCGGTAGCGCGGGATCTTCAGCAGGGCGAAGGCGCCCTTCAGCGACGCGGGCGGCGCGGGCTGCGCGCCGTCGGGCCGCTCCGGCTTGCCGGAGACGAAGAGCACGATGATGCCCAGGCCGATCAGCGAGATGCAGAAGCTGACGGTGAAGACGGAGTTGAACGCGGTCGGCGCGGCGGCCAGCATCGCGAAGGCCAGCAGCGGTCCCAGCATCGCGCCGACGGTGTCCAGCGCGCGATGCACGCCGAAGGACGCGCCGAGGCGGTCGGGCGTGGAGGACAGCGAGATCAGCGCGTCGCGCGGTGCGGTGCGGATGCCCTTGCCGACGCGGTCGAGCAGCACGATGGCGCCGATCGCCGACAGCCCCGTGCCCGCGAGGACGAGCAGCAGCTTGCAGATCGCCGACAAGCCGTAGCCGCTGACCGCGACGGGCTTGTGGCGGTTGCGGCGGTCGGCGATGTAGCCGCTGGCCAGCTGCACGACGGACGCGGCGCCGTTGTAGATGCCGTCGATCAGGCCGAAGGCCAGCGGCGAGAACCCGCCGACCGCGACGAGGTACAGCGGCAGGATCGTCACCACCATCTCGGAGGAGATGTCGGTGAACAAGCTCGTCAGGCCGAGGAGCAGGACGGTACGCGGGATCCGCGCGGTGGTCGTCCGGCCGTTGGCGAGGACGGCGCGGGGGCTCCGGAGAGCCGCGGGGTTCAGCGCGGAGTACACGGGTCCGTCCTCTTAGTCGACGAGCTTCTGCACGGCGGTCGCGGCGAAGGCCTTGGCGACCGAGCACGGCGCGGCGATGGTCAGCAGGCGCGTGCCGCTGAGGGGCAGGTAGAGCATCTCGCGGCCGAGCGTGCCGCAGTAGGCGGCGTGCCCTTCCACGCCGAGCCGCACGGGCTTGGTGACCTGCTTGGCCACCTTGGCGTAGCGCAGCTGCTGCACCGCGACGGTGACGAACGACTTGCCGTTCGTGGAGCGGTAGATGCAGGTCGGCCCCTGCGGCGCCTCCAGCGGCGCCTGGATCGCGCCGCCGAGGATGACCTCGGCGCGCTTGCGGGAGACGAGGTTGCACGGCGAGAAGCTGGTGCCCTTGGGTGCGGACTTCTGCTTGAGCAGGCTCTCGTAGTCGGGCGCGGCGGTCCCGCTGGTCGCCGCGGTCGGCTCGCCGGCGGCGCTCGGCTTGGGCGCGTCGACGGGCTTGCCGTCGGGTGCGGCGCTCGTGCCGGGCTTGGCGGCGGCGGTCCCCGAGGCCGCGGCTTCGTTGGTCTTGGCGACCGCGGCGGCCTTCTTGCGCGCGTCGGCCGTCGGCGCGGCGGGCGAGCTGCCCTGCGACTGGCCGACCATCGGATGCTGCGGGGTGCCGAGCGCGGCCTGCTGCGTGCTGTCGGAGCCGCCGCAGCCGGCCAGCAGGACGGCGGCGGCCGCCGGGACCGCGATCAGGGAGAGGTACCGCATGCCCGAACAACGGGCCGGCGGGCGCCCGGCTTCCGGGCGCCCGCCGTTCTCATCGAGATCTTCGTCAGTCGAACAGGACGTCGACCCAGTAGTTGGTCGCGTTCCAGCTGTCGGACGGGAAGGCCGACGTCCCGCTGTAGCGATAGACGCCGTTGGGCGACGTGAAGTCGGCCAGGGCGTGCAGCGGGGCGTTGTCGACGGGGGCCGTCGAGAACGCGCCACCGGAGCCGGCGTAGTGCCCGTTGGGCGCCAGGTAGCTGACGACGTACGTCGTCCCCGCGGTCACCGCGACCGGCGTGGAGAAGAGGACGCTCTGCCAGCCCGTCGCGCTCTCGTTGGCGAACGTCGCGCTGCGCAGCAGCGTGCTGTCGGCGGCCCAGAGGGCGCCGACGTGCGTGCCCGTGTTCGCGGCCGCCTTGTAGAAGCGGACGCCGGAGACCGCGCCGTCGCGGTCGGCGGTGAACTTCAGGCCGACGACCACCGAGTTGCTGTCGCCCGCGTCCGCACTGGCCGGCGCCGCCTGCTCGAAGATCGAGTCCAGCGGGGCGGCCGCCGGCGTCGAGGCCGACGCGGTGCCGGTCCCGGCCGCGTTCTTGGCGGCGACCGTGAACGTGTAGTCGTCGCCGTTGGTCAGGTCGCTGAGCACCGTGCTCGTCTGGCCGGCGCCGACGGCGATCGGCGTCAGCGCGGACCCGCCGTGCGACGGGGTGACGACGTAGCCGGTCACCGGGCTGCCGCCGTCGCTCGCCGGCGCGGTCCAGGCCACCGTGATCGTGCCGGCGTCGGGCGTCGCCGTGACGCCGGTCGGGGTCCCGGGCGCCTGGGCGCCGCCGGGCGTCACCGCGGCCGACTTGGCGGACTCCGGCCCGCTGCCGGACTGGTTGCTCGCCGTGACCGTGAACGTGTAGGCCGTGCCCGGGCTCAGGCCGCCGATCGTCTTGGTCGTGGCGGGCGGGGTGCCCGTGATGGTGGTGGCCGTCTGCGCCGTGGTCCCGACGTACGGGGTGATCTTGTAGGACGACACGGGACCGCCGGTGCTCGGAGCCGTCCAGGAGACGGTCGCCGAGCCCGAGCCGGCGGTGGCCGTGACGCCGCTCGCCGTGCCCGGCGCCTTGGCCGGGTCGAAGAGCACGTCCACGCCGTAGTCGCTGGCGTTGAACGAGCCGGTCGGGAACGTCCCGGCCGGGCCGTAGCCGAAGACGCCGTTCGGGCTGACCGTGTCCGCCAGGGCGTGCAGCGGCGGGTTGTCGTCACCGGTCGACAGCCCACCCGAGGTCACCGAGTAGTGGCCGTTGGGCGCGTTGTAGGACACCACGTAGGTCGTGCCCGGCGTCAGCGTGACCGGCGTGGCGAAGGTCGCGCTCTGCCAGCCGCTGGCCGTCTCGTTGGCGAAGGTGACCTGCGCGAGGCGCGTGCCGCCCGCCGACCACAGGCTGCCCACGTGGGTGCCGGTGTTCGCCGTCGCCTTGTAGAAGCGGACGCCGGTGGCCTGGCCGGCGAAGTCGGTGTTGAACTTCATGCCGAGCTCGACGCCGTTGGTGTCGTTGGAGTCGACGGTGGCGGGCGTCGCGAAGTCCTGCAGCGTCGCCTCCGGCGTGGCCGCGGCCGAGGCCGTGGAGTAGCTGCCGGTGCCGATGGCGTTGGTCGCCCGCACCTTGAAGGTGTAGGCCTTGCCGTTGGTCAGCCCGGTCACCGTCGCGCTCGTGGCGCTCGCGCTCGCGGTCACCGAGGCCTGGGCGGCCGCGCCGTCGTACGGCGTGACCGTGTAGCTGGTGATCGCGCTGCCGCCGTCGGCGGCCGGTGCGGTCCAGGCGACCCTGGCCTGCTTGGTTGCCGCCGCCGCGGTCACATTGGTCGGGGCGCCGGGCGGCTGCGCGGCGAACGGGGTGATCGTCGCGGACTTCGCGGAGGCCGGGCCCGCGCCGTTGGCGTTGAGCGCCGTGACCGTGAACTGGTAGCCGGTGCCGTTGTGGAGGTCGGTCACCGTCGCGCTCGTGGTGGCCGGGACGGTCGTCGTGGCCTGCGCGGTCGAGCCGACGTACGGCGTGATCCGGTAGGCCGTCACGGGGCCGCCGCTGCTCGGCGCGTTCCAGGTGAGCGCCACCGAGGTCCCGCTGGCCTGGGCGCCGGTGACGCCCGTGACCGTGCCGGGGAGCGGCACCGCGTACAGGACGTCCACCGAGTAGTTGGTGGCGTTGTAGCTCGCGGTGGGGAACGTGCCGGTCGTCGTGTAGGCGTACACGCCGTTCGGGCTCACGGAGTCGGCGATCGTGTGCAGCATGCCGTTGTCCACCGGGGAGGCGAGCGCCCCGCCCGAGGCCGAGTAGTGGCCGCTGGGGTCGAACACCGAGACGACGTAGGTCGTGTTGGCGGTGATGGTGACCGGCGAGGAGAACGTGGCCATCTGCCAGCCGGTGTCGCTCTCGTTGGTGAAGGTCACCTGCGCGAGGCGGGTGCCGGTGGCCGACCACAGGCTGCCGACGTGGATGCCGGTGTTGCCGGCGCCCTTGTAGAAGCGCACGCCGGTGATCGTGCCGTTGTAGTCGGCCTTGAACTTCGTGCCGACCTCGACCGGCGACGTGTCGCCGCCGTCCGGGTTGGCCGGCGTCGCGAGGTCGAAGATCGTCGCCTGCGGCGTGAGCGCCCCGGAGGCCGCGGACGCCGGGCCGGTGCCCACGCCGTTGACGGCCTGCACCTTGAAGGTGTACGCCGAGCCGTTGGTCAGGTCGGACACGGTCGCCGAGGTGTTGGCCGCCGAGACCGTCGTCGCCGCCTGCGCGGTCGTGCCCACGTAGGGCGTGACCACGTAGCCGGTCAGCGTCGAGTCGCCGTTGCTCTCCGGTGCGTCCCAGTCGACCTGGGCCGCGCGCGTGGCCGGCTTCGCAGTGACGTCGAGCGGGGCCGTCGGGATCACCGCGTTGAGCGGGGTGACCGTGTTGGACCGCGACGAGGCCGTGCCGCTGCCCGCCGGGTTGATGGCCTGCACCGAGAAGCTGTAGGTCGTGCCCGTCGTCAGGCCCGCCACCGTCTTGCTCGCGGCCGGGGCGCTCGTCGTGACGGCCAGCGCGGTCTGCGCGGTCGTGCCGATGTAGGGAGTGATCTTGTAGCTCGTCGGTGCGCCGCCCGTGCTCGGGGCGGTCCAGCGGACGTCGACCGAGGTCTTGCCGGCCGCGATCGCCGTCACACTGCTCGGCGTGCCGGGCGCGGCGGTCGGCGTGAACTTCACGTCCACCCAGTAGTTGGTGGCGTTGGACGAGTTCGTCGGGAACGCGCTCGTGCCGGCGTAGGAGTACAGCCCGTTGGTCGTCGAGGTGCTCGACGTGCCGCCGGAGCGCAGCGCGTGCAGCGGTGCGCTGTCGGCGATCGATCCGCCGCTCGGCCCCGGCGCGGGGAGCCGGTAGAAGTAGTCCGCGGTCGCGACGTAGTGGCCGTTGGGCGCGAAGTAGGAGACGACGTAGGTCGTCCCGGGCAGCACCGACACCGGGTTGGAGAGCGTGGCCGTCTGCCAGCCCGTGGAGCTCTCGTTGGTGAACGTGACCTGCGCGAGGCGGTCGCCGTCGGCGCTCCAGAGGCTGCCGGTGTGCGTGCCCGTGTTGGCGGCCGTCTTGTAATAGCGGATGCCGGTGATCGCGCCGTAGGTGTCGGACTTGAACTTCATGCCGACCTCGACCGGCGTCGGGTCGCCGGCGTCGCCGTCGGGCGGCGAGATGTTGTCGCCCCACAGCGAGCACGGGCAGGTGATCGTGACGGTCGTGCCGGAGGTCGCGGTGCCGAGGTTGCCGCTGTCGTCGACCGCGCGCACGCGGATCGTCGAGGTCGGGCTGCCGTGGGCGACCCACGTGTAGGTCCACGAGGTCGTGCCGTCGGCCGGGTGGTAGGTCGTGCCGCCGTCGGTCGAGACCTCGACGCCGGCGACCTGGCCGCCGCCGAAGTCGGTCGCGGTGCCGCTCAGCGTCACCTTGGTCCCGTCGGCGTAGCTGGAGGACGGTGCGCGCAGCGTCGCGGTCGGCGCCGTTGTGTCCGTCGAGGCCGAGGCCGAGGACATCCCGGACATCAGCGTCGCGGGCTGCGCGCCGAGGTCGGCGAGGATGTTGATCGTCGCCTGCTGCATGTTCTGGTCGACCGGGAAGCCCCAGATGTTCTGGTCGTCCAGGCCCCACGCCCACTGGATCGTGCCCGCGTTGAAGACGCGTGCCCCGCTGGGTGCCTTGTACATCGTCAGGCTGTGGGTGGCGGCGCCGATCTTCGTGCTCGACCCGTAGTCGCTGAAGATCTCGGCGTTGCTGACGGTCGTCGAGGACATGTCGAACACGCCGGCCGGCCGGAAGCCGTTGTCGACGTCCTCGTCCCATTCGTACCCGAGCGTGTCAGTACCGAGCGTGACCGTCTGGCTCCCCGACAGGTGCGCGGCGTCGGTGTTGCGCCAGATGCGCAGCTTGCTGAACGCGGAGCCGACGACGATCTCGCTCGTCCCCGAGTTGACCGTGAAGCTCTGCCCGCTCAGGGCGTTCTCGGGCCGGACGTTGTCGGCCGTCGAGGCCCAGCGGTTGTCGCGCCAGGTGCCGGTCCACGCCACCGGGTCCTGCTGCTCCTTGAAGTGCGTGTCCTTGTAGGCGACGAGGGTGCGCGCCGGCGTGTTGGTGCCGTCGACGCTGTTCTCGTAGCGCGTCTTCCAGAACATCTCGTTGGCCGTGAAGTACGCAAGGTTCACCCCGGCGTCGCGCGCGGCCTGGATGTTGGCGCGCTGCGTCGCGGAGACGTACTCGTCGTGGCCCTGGGAGATGAACAGCTTGTGGTTCTTGATCAGCGAGCCGCGCAGCTCGGTATCGATCTCGCTCGTGTAGCTGACGTCGTACCCGTTGCGCTCCATGAAGCGGATCATCGGATACTCGGCGCCGTTGAACATGGAGGAGCGGCCACCATCGTCGACGGCGATCGTGCTCGGCCGGTTGTAGGACACCTTGTAGGCGGCCTTGTAGGCGGCCGGCTCACCGGGCGGGCAGGCGACCGTGCACGTGTAGAGGCTGTTGCCGCCGTACGTGTTGTAGGCCTGCCACGTCGCGTCGGAGGTCTGCAGCAGCACGGCCGAGTGGCTCGTGTCGTCGCGGACGACGAAGATGATCTGGCTGGCGCCGCCGGTGTCCAGGCGGTGCAGGTAGGCGACGTAGACGCCGGAGACCGCGGTGCTGGGGACTGGCCAGGACGCCGACACCGACCAGTTGCCGCAGTCGACGAGACCCGTGTCGGAGTACGTGTTGCAGGCGGGCTGCGGCGCCGGGCTGGACGGGACGAGGTCCTTGGCCCAGCGGCGCGCGCCGTCGCCGCCGTACCACCCGAGGCGCAGGATGTCGATGCGGTAGTTCGACGTGTCGGACTTGATCTTGAAGTTGATGGTCTGACCGGGCGTGACGCTCATCTGCGTCGCGTAGCCCTGGATCGACTCGTCGCCCGCGCCGTCGATCTGCCACGTGCTCGGGTCGTCGCCGGGCTGCGTGTTCTCACACGCGACCTTGTTGGTGACGGGCGGCGTGCAGACGGCAGCGCTCGAGACGGCCGGCCGGACGGCCAGCAGCGCCGCGACGAGCGCGACGGCCAGGACGAGGGTGGAGATCCAGCGGGTCAGCGCCGGGCGGGACAGAGCGAGTTCAGCGGTCATGGGGTTCCTGGCGGTCATACACGAGCGAACGCCGAAAACGGCCCGGCGCGCGCAAAGACTGGTCGGTGGTGAAGGAGGAAAAAAGGAGGAGCCGTCGGGCCGGGCGATCATGCGAGCGTGACCTCGGCGCCGTCGCCGATGGAGAGGCGCACCGCCGCGGGGAGGCGGAACGCGCGGCCGACGCGGGCGCCGCGGCCGATGACGCTGGACTCGATGCGCGTGCCGAGGAAGCGGATCTGCGCCTCGGGCAGCACGATCGAGTGCTCGATCTCCGAGCCCTCGATCTCCGCGTTCGCGCCGATCGCCGTGTAAGGCCCGATGTAGGAGTCGCAGACCTGCGCGCCCGCGCCGATGATCGCCGGGCCGCGGATCGTCGTGCCGCGCACGGTCGCCGTGGGATGGATCTGGACCCGCCCCTGGACGACGGAGTCCTCGATCTCGGCGCCGTCGGTCGCCGTCCGCAGGTCCTCCATCATCGCCCGGTTGCCGGCCAGCAGCGCGTCCTGGCCGCCGGCGCATCCGAGCAGGCCTTCGACCTGCTCGACGCGCACCCGGCCGCCGTGGGCGCGCACGCCGGCGATGGTTCCGCCGATCGCGGCCGGCTGGTCGCAGAGGATCGAGACCGCGCGCGGGCTCAGCAGGTAGCCCGGGTGCGTGCCGCCCTGGGTCAGCTGCAGCGCCATCGCGTCGAGCTCCTCGGCGGCGAACGCGGAGATCAGCCCGTGCATGCGGTCGCGCAGCAGCGCGTCGCCGCGCTGGACCAGGACGGGCTCGCCGTTGACGAAGCGCCGGCCGCTGGCCAGCGCGCCGCGCACGCCCACGGCGGGCGACCACTCGTCGACGCTGAGCGAGATGCCCCAGCGCTGCCCGTCGCCGACGGCGTCGCGGATCGCCCCGGCGCCGGCGCGCTCGGTGAGGATCGTGGCCTCGAGCACGCCCGCGGCGCGCAGCGCCTCCAGGTTGTGGAAGAGGATCGGACGGTTCGCGACAGGGAACAGGTGCTTGGGCGTGCTGGACGCCGCCGGCCATGAGCCGTCTTCCCGTTCCTCGGCCGTGAGGATGAGCGCCTTGGCGATCTCCATACGGGGATCAACGCGGTGACACGCACGCAACAACCGCGACGGTCCGCTCCGTTGGGGGGAAAAACGGAGGAGCCTGGA
>DASYBY010000009.1:0-8869 GCA_036500525.1 Baekduia sp.
GCTCGTGCTGCTGCCGATGATCGCCGGCGTGCTCGTCCTGTACTCCTACCGCGAGAAGCTGTTCGGCATCGACGAGCCGGTGCGGATCGCCACCGTCCTCGCGCTGGTGGCGCTCGGCTGGCAGTTCGCCCGCGACCTCGGGCGTGCCGCCGGGCCGACGCTCTTCCGGCGGATGGACCCGGGTACCGCGGGGACCGTCGGCTTCCTGGTGCGGTTCTTCACGATCATCGTGGCCGTGCTGGTCGCGCTGCGCGTCGCGGGCCTCGATCCGCGGACGCTGGCCGTCGGCGGCGCGTTCACCGCGGTGATCCTGGGCCTCGCGGCCCAGCAGACGTTCGGCAACCTCTTCGCCGGCCTGGTCCTGCTGAGCGCGCGCCCGTTCCGCGTCGGCGACCGCGTGCGCCTCCAGGGCGGCGGGCTCGCCGGGCGGGTCGAGGGCGTCGTCAGCTCGCTCGGCCTGCTCTACACCACGTTCTCCGACGGCGAGGACCAGATCATGGTCCCCAACAACGTCGTGCTCAGCGTCGCGGTCGTGCCGCTGCACGAGCCGGCCGGCGTCGACCTCCGCGCACGTCTGCGCCCGGGCGTGACCCCGGTCGACATCCAGCTCCTGCTCGAAGAGACCGTGGAGACCGCGATGCGCGACAAGCCCCGCGTCGTCCTGGAAGAGATCGACGGCGACGAGGTCGTCGTGCGCATCGGCGTCTCACCCGAGGATCCGACCCAAGGCGCGCACCTCTCCTCCGAGGTCCTCCGCGCCCTGCACAACGAGACACGAAGAGCGGAAGCAGCCTGACCCCGACCTGGCAGGTGCGGTTTGCGGCCCGCACGGTCGTGGCTGCCGGTCGCCGGCGAGTGCAGGCGGGCGCCAGCCCGTCAAACCGGTGGCGGCCGTCAGGCGCGGGCGGGCGGCACGCAAACCGTGCCTGGTTAGCGCTTGTCGGCCTGGCCGGCGGCCAACTGCTTGGCCACGTTGTCGCTTCCCAGCCGCTTGGCGACCTTGGCCGCCGTGCTCGGAGCGATCGAGGCGAAGGCGGTGCCGGCCCGCAGGCCGATCGGGGCCACGTCGACCTCGCCCCGGTTCTGCTTGATCGCGCGCAGCACGCCGGCGGCCACCTGCTCGGGTGTGCTCGTGCCGACGCCCTTGGGCAGCGTGGCGCCCGACTCGTGGAACATGCCCGCGTCACGGATGAAGCCCGGGAACACGACGCTCACGCCGACGCCGCGCGGGGCGAGATCGCCGCGCAGCCCCTGGCCGAAGCCGCGCAGACCGAACTTCGTCGCGCTGTAGATCGAGCTGGCCGCCTGACCCGACTTCCCCGACAGCGACGAGATGAGGACGATGTGCCCGCTGCCCCGCTCCACCATCCGCTCACCGAGGACCCGCGCCAGCGCGATCGGCGCGCGGAGGTTGACCTCCAGCGCCCGGTCGATCTGCTCGACGCTGAAGTCCAGGATGTCGCCCGAGGCGGGGAGCGCGGCGTTGGCGACCAGGATGTCGACGGCGCCGGCCTCGTCCATCAGCCGCTCGACGGCGGCGCGGTCGGCCAGGTCGACGGGCGTCGCGCGGCCGCCGATCTCGGCCGCGAGCGGCTCCAGCACGTCCGCGCGACGGCCGGTGAGCAGCAGCGAAGCGCCGGCCGCATGCAGCTGGCGGGCGATCGCGTGACCGATGCCGCCGGTGGCGCCGGTGAGCAGAACGGAAGAGCCGCTGAGTTCCATGGGCGCAAGCCTGACATGCTGCCGGACGTGCCGTCGCCGGACCCAGAGCCCACCCCGCCATCCGGGCGGGTACTCGCCCTGTTCGGCCCCACCGGGGTCGGCAAGACCGCCGTCGCGCTCGAGGTCGCCCAGCGCCTGCGCGCCCGCGGTGAGCATCCCGTCGCCGTCTCGGCCGACGCGCTGCAGGTCTACCGCGGCCTGGAGATCCTGACCGGCACCGCCACGCGCTCCGAGCAGGAGGGCCTGGAGCACCGGCTCGTCTCGTTCCTGCCGGTCGACGCGACGTTCAGCGTGGCCCAGTACGCGCGCATGGCGCACGCCGAGATCGACACGCTGCTGCGCGAGGGCGCCACGCCGATCGTCGTCGGCGGCACCGGCCTGTACCTCCGCGCCGCGCTCGCCGAGCTGGAGCTGCGCCCGCCGCCACCGCCCGGCGTCCGCGAGCGGATCACCGCCGAGGTCGCCCAGCGCGGCCCCGAGGCGCTGCACGCCGAGCTGGCCCAGCGCGCCCCCGAGGCCGCCGCGACCATCGACCCGCACGACCGCCACCGGGTCGTCCGCGCGCTCGAGCTGGAAGCCCAGGGCGTGCAGGTCACGCCGCCCGCGCCCGAGGAGAACCGCCTCTGGACGCACGACACGCGCCACCCGACGCGGCTCATCGGCCTGACCATGGACCGCGCGGCGCTGCACACGCGCATCGACGAGCGCGTCGACGCGATGGTCGCCGCCGGCGTCGTCGCCGAGGTCACCGCCGCGCAGGTCGCCGGCGCCTCGGAGACCGCCCGCAAGGCGCTGGGCTACGACCAGCTGCTGCGCGGCGACGTCGAC
Organism: Baekduia sp.; assembly: GCA_036500525.1. GTDB lineage: Bacteria > Actinomycetota > Thermoleophilia > Solirubrobacterales > Solirubrobacteraceae > Baekduia. The sequence goes on from DASYBY010000009.1 coordinate 2,551, forward strand.
GCGATGAAGACCCGCACCCGCCGCTACGCCCGCCGCCAGCTGACCTGGCTGCGCAAGCTCCCCGACATCGAGCTCGTCGACCTCACCGACCGCGACCCGCGCGACGTGGCGACCGACCTGGTCGGGTAACGTCGCCCGCCCATGCGGTTCCACAAGTGGCAGGCCCTGGGCAACGACTACATCATCGTCGAGCGCGAGGCGCTGCCGTTCGCCCTCACGCCGCCGCGCATCCGGCGCCTCTGCGACATGCACCACGGCATCGGCGCCGACGGGATCCTGGAGCTCGCGCCGCCCGACGCGCCCGGGTTCGTCGCGCGCCTGCGCATCCTCAACCCGGACGGCTCCGAGGCCGAGCTGTCGGGCAACGGCGCGCGCGAGGCCGTGCTCTATCTCCGGCGCGCCGGCTGGACCGACCAGAGCCAGTTCTCGATCCAGACCGCCGCCGGCGAGATCCGGCCGACGATCCACGCCGACGGCACCTGCACGCTCGACATGGGCCGTGCGCGGCTGCAGTCCGCCGACTTCCCCAGCGGCGACGCCGACGGTCTCGGCACCCTGCGGGCCGGCGGGCGCACCTGGACCTTCCAGCACGCGCAGGTCGGCAACCCGCAGTGCGCGATCCACGTCGCGGGCGCCGACGAGCTGGAGGCGCTGGACCTGCCCGCGATCGGCCCGGCGATCGAGCACCACCCCGAGTTCCCCAACCGCACCAACGTGTCGTTCTTCCGCGCGGTGGCCCCGGACCGCATCCGCGCGCGGATCTTCGAGCGCGGCGTGGGCGAGACGAGCGCCTCGGGCACCGGCGCGTGCGGCGCCGCGATCGCCCACGTGCTGCGCGGCGGCGACAGCCCCGTGACCGTCGAGCTCGACGGGGGCGTGCTGACCGTCGACGTCGACGAGAGCCTGCACTTCACGCTCACCGGCTGGGCCGTGCCCGTCTACTCGGGCGACGCGAGCCCCGAGCTGCTGGCCGATCTCGCCGCGCTCTAGGGTTCACAGGACATGAGCGAGCAGCAGCGCATCTCCGGCAGCGCCTGGGCCATCGGCCTGGCGACCGCGACCACGGCCGGCGGCCGCACCCTGGACACCCTGTACCTGGCGCCGCGCCTCGGCCTCGACGGCGCGCCCGCCGGCGCCGCGCCCGGTACCCGCGCGCTGAAGATCACCGAGGCCACCGACCTCGGCGGCGGCGCCTTCGCCGGGGCGGCCCGGGCCGACGACCTGCGCGGGGTCACGGTCTCCGCAGTGATCACCGTCGTCGAGGACCTCCAGGCGCCGCCCGCCGACGTCCACGACGCCTACCTGCGGCTGCACCTGCTCAGCCACCGCCTCGTCCAGCCCAACACCATCAACCTGGACGGCCTCTTCGGCGTCCTGCCCAACGTCGCCTGGACCAACCGCGGCCCGGTCGATCCCGCCGACCTGGACACCGTGCGCCTGCGCGCCCGCGTCCTGGACCGTCCGCTCAGCGTCACCTCGGTCGACAAGTTCCCGCAGATGACCGACTACGTGGTGCCGTCCGGCGTCCGCGTCGCCGACGCCCGCCGCGTCCGCCTCGGCGCCCACCTGGCCGAGGGCACGACGGTGATGCACGAGGGCTTCGTGAACTTCAACGCCGGCACGCTCGGCGCCTCGATGGTCGAGGGGCGCATCAGCCAGGGCGTCGTCATCGGCGACGGCAGCGACATCGGCGGCGGCGCCTCGATCATGGGCACGCTGTCGGGCGGGGGCAAGGCCATCATCTCGGTCGGCCAGGGCAGCCTGATCGGCGCCAACGGCGGCCTCGGGATCTCGCTCGGCGACCAGTGCATCGTCGAGGCGGGGCTCTATGTCACCGCCGGCACGCGGGTCACGACACCCGACGGCGAGACCGTCAAGGCCGCCGACCTCTCCGGCCAGGACAACCTGCTCTTCCGCCGCAACAGCACCACCGGCGCCGTCGAGGTCCTGCCGCGCTCAGGCACCTCGTGGGGCGGCCTGAACGCCGCGCTGCACGCGAACTAGTGTCGTGAGTCGTTAATTCGGGTGCAGTATGCGGGATGCTCGGCCCCGGCTGACGGTCGCCGATGACCGAAGGTGAACCCCCGTTCATCGAGGTCAGCGGCGGCCGCCAGGCGGCGGCGAGCGCCCGCAGACTGCCCGCGAATTAGCGACTCAGGACACTAGGCGCGGCGCCCGCTACGCCCTGGGCCGCCGCCGGCGCACGCCGCGGACGGCCCAGACCGCCCACGGTCCCAGCACGCCGATGACGAGCAGCACCCCGTAGACGTACCCCGCGACGTGGAAGGCGGGGAGGTCGATCTCGGTGAGCGCGATCACCACGCAGCCCAGCAGGAGCACCCGCACAACCGACCGGGCGTACCCCGCGAGGCGCACGCCGGCCGTCGGCGGGAGCGCCTCGTCCTCGCGGCCGCGGATGTGGATCAGCACGCGCTAAGCGAAGTCGCGCAGGGTCGACACGGCGAAGACCCTACCGCGGCGGACCTCAGACGACGATCCGCTTCGCCGCCGCCGCGCACGCCTCGGGCGTCGGGACCAGCGCGAAGCGCACGTGCCCCGCGCCGCCCGCGCCGAAGTAGGAGCCGGGCGCGCAGACGACGCCCTGCTCCAGCAGCCGCAGCGCGCAGGCCTCGTCGTCCTCGCCGTCGGGCGTGGTGAGCCACAGGAAGAACGTGGCGTGGCCGCCGGCGCTGCGGAAGCCCGCGGCGAGCAGCGCCGGGAGGAGCAGGTCGCGCTTGCGGCGGTACCGCGCGCGCACCTCCTCCACGTGGGTCTCCTCGTTCCACGCCGCGATCGAGGCGAGCTGGACGAACTCCTGCGGCGCGACGCCGACGTTGGGCCGGTAGCGCTTCAGCGCGGCGATCAGCACCGGGTCGCCCGCGACGAACCCCGACCGGTAGCCGGGCATCGACGAGCGCTTGGAGAGCGTGTTGAGCACCGCGACGTTCGTGCGGTCGGCCAGCTGCAGGCCCGAGACCGGCGCGTCGCCCTCGAACCACAGCTCGGAGTAGGCCTCGTCGCACGCCAGGACGAAGTCGTGCTTGCGCGCCAGCGCCGCGGCCTGCTCCAGCAGCGCCAGCGGAGCGGTCGCGCCCGTCGGGTTGTTGGGGAAGTTGAGCCAGAGGATCGCCAGGCGGTCGAGCACCTCGGGCGCCAGCGCACCGAGGTCGGGCAGGAAGCCGCGCGCCGGATCGAGCGGGATCTCGACGACCTCGCGCCCGGCGAAGCGCGCGCCGCGGTCGGGCACCGGGTAGCCCGGCACGGTCACGGCGACCGCATCGCCCCCGACGACCTGCGCCAGGTGGAAGATCGCCTCCTTGGAGCCGAGCGTCGGGACCACCTCGGTCGCCGGATCCAGCGCCGCGCCGTAGCGCCGCCCGACCCACGCCGCGATCGCCTCGCGCAGCGCGGGCAGCCCCACCGCCTTGGGGTAGGTCGAGACCGGATCCAGCGCGTCGGCCAGCGCCGCGCGGATGAAGGCCGGGGTCTCCTCGCGCGGCTCGCCGACGCCGAAGTCGATGAGGTCGATCCCGCGGTCCAGGACCGCGCGCTTGGCGTCGTCCAACCGCACGAACGGATACGTGCCGAGGGACTCGAGAACTGGATTCAGGCGCACAGGAACCTCGCGAGCGTGGTGTAGGACTGCGCGAGCGAGGCGATGGCGACGCGCTCGTCGCGACGATGGGCGTACTGCGGGTGGCCGGGGCCGAAGTTGATGGCGTCGACCCCGGCGGCGGCGAACTCGGCCACCGGCGTCCAGGCCTGCTTGGGCGCGATGGCCAGGTCGCCCGCGGCGACGAGCCGGTCGACCAGCGCGTTGCCGTCCGGCACCGCCCCCGACGGCGCGTTGCCGTCGATCACGATCTCGCCGTAGGGCTCGCACAACTCGCGCAGCGTCGCCTCGGCGTCCGCCGCGCTCGTGCCCGGCGCGTAGCGCATGTTGACCTCCGCGACGCAGGTGTCGGGCACGACGTTGCGCGCGACGCCGCCGTGGATCGTCACGACCGAGACGACCTCGCGAAAGGTGAGGCCCGCGAACTGGTGGTCGATCGGCTCGCGCGCCGCCACCGCCGCGATGCCCGCGCCCGCGCGGTGGATCGCGTTGTCGGCCAGCCACGGCCGCGCGCTGTGGCCCGCCGTGCCGCGGAACGTCCACGTCGCGTTGATGTTCCCGACGCACCCGGCGTGCAGCGCGTTGTCGGTGGGCTCCATCACGACGACCAGGTCAGCGTCGCGCAGCCCCGACTCGCGGGCCAGCAGCGGACTCAGCGCGCTGTCGCCGAACGGCAGCTCCTCGCGGCCGAAGAAGACGAAGCCGACGTCGACCGTGGCGTCAGGGGGAGGGGCGAGGGCCAGCTCGACCATCACGCCCAGCGCGGCCTTCATGTCGGCGGCGCCGAGCCCGTGGACCCACTCGTCGTCGCGCGAGCCCGGGAAGTTGCCCTGCGCGGGCACGGTGTCCAGGTGGCCGGCGAGCAGCACGAGCGGCCGGTCGCCGCGGGCGGTGGCGCCGGCCACGATGCAGGTGTCACCCGCGTCGCGCGCGGACCCGGCCCCCGCCCGCCCCAAGACATCCAACACGTGCGCCGCCAGCGCGGCCTCGTCGTGCGACTCCGACGGCACGTCCACCAGCTGCAACACGCGGTCGGCGAGGCGTTCGGCGAGGCCGTCATCGGGCATGGGGCGCCACGCTATCGCCCGCCCGGCCTCAGCGCTTCTCCACCACCACGGTCGTCGACTTGATCAGCGCCACGGCCTGGTCGCCCGGCTTGATGTCGAGGTCGTCGGCCGCCTCGCGCGACATCAGCGAGACGATCCGGTACGGCCCGCAGGCCATGTCGATCTGCGCCATCACGCCGTCGCGGCGCACGCCGAGCACGATGCCCTGCAGCCGGTTGCGCGCGCTGGAGCGTCCCTCGCGGGCGCGCTCGCGCAGCAGCGTCGCCAGCTCGTCGGCGCGCAGGTACCGCTGCTGGCCGCGCCGCTCGAACTGGATGCGGCCGTCGCGCTCCCAGCGCCGCAGGGTGTCGACGCTGACCCCGAGGGCCGCCGCCGCCGCTCCGATGCGGATCCAGTCCTCTGGCCGTCCGGTCAACTCCGACACGGGCACACCTCCTTGTGCGGACCGTACTCCGACGGAGCCTAGGCGACCCCCATCATCCGTCCAGGTTTGTTCCCCATTTCTGACTAGCCCCGAGGGTGACTACGATCCTACATTCCGGTGCATCGAGCCATGCGGGACTGGCACGGGAACCCGCCCGGCACCGTCGGGGACGCCACTAGACTCAAGAGGCACATGGATCGCAGTCGCAACGGACGTACGACGCCCACCCGCCCCGCCGTCACGCCTCCCGAAGGGCGCGCCAAGCAGCGCGCCTACCTGATCGCCGCGCTCGACGAGGGCGACGACCTCTCCGAGCTGCGCGAGCTGCTGAGCACCGCGGGCGTCGCGGTCGTCGGCCAGGCCGTCCAGCACCGCGACAAGCCGCATCCCAACACCTACCTCGGGCCGGGCAAGCTGATCGAAGTCAAGGCCGCCGCCAAGGAGGCCGACGCCAACGTGATCGTCTGCGACGACGAGCTGAGCCCCCGCCAGGAGCGCAACCTGGAGAAGGAGCTCGGGATGTCGGTGGTCGATCGCACCGCGACGATCCTCGACATCTTCGCCGCACACGCGAACACGGCCGAGGGCAAGCTGCAGGTCGAGCTGGCGCAGTTGGAGTACAACCTGGCGCGCATGCGCGGGCTGTGGACGCACCTCGAGCGCCTCGGCGGCGTGTCGAGCGGCGGCTTCGCGACCCGTGGCCCCGGTGAGTCCCAGATCGAGACCGACCGCCGGCTGGCGCGCGACCGCATCGCCGCGCTGCGCCGCCGGCTGGAGCACGTCAAGAGCACGCGCGCCGTCCAGCGGGCCGAGCGCGAGCGCGCGCACCTGCCGCAGATCGCGATCGCCGGCTACACCAACGCGGGCAAGTCCACGCTGCTGAACGCGATGACCGGCGCCGACGTCGGCGTCCGCGATCGCCTCTTCCACACGCTCGACCCGACGACGCGCCAGCTGCAGATCGACGGCCGCCCGTACCTGCTGACCGACACGGTCGGCTTCATCCGCAAGCTGCCCCACCAGCTGGTCGACGCCTTCGGCGCGACGCTGGAGGAGACGACGCTGGCCGACCTCATCATCCACGTGGTCGACGCCTCGGCCGACGAGGACGAGCTGTGGGAGATGCAGCGCTCCGTCGAGGAGACGCTGGAGGAGATCGGCGCGGGCGAGCGGCCGCGGCTGTTGGTCCTCAACAAGGTCGACGCGCTCGACGAC
>DASYBY010000010.1:0-4707 GCA_036500525.1 Baekduia sp.
AGCCGCGGCGCGCGCGTCCTCGTCCTCGACGAGCCCACCGCCCAGCTCGACGTGCGCGCCGAGGCCGCGTTCTACGACCGCTTCCTGGAGCTCACCGCCGGCACGACGAGCATCGTCATCTCGCACCGCTTCTCGACCGTCCGCCGCGCCGACCGGATCGCCGTCCTGGACGACGGGCGCATCGTCGAGCTCGGCAGCCACGACGAGCTCATGGCCGCCGGCGGCGAGTACGCGCGCCTCTTCGCGCTGCAGGCCGACGCGTTCACGGAGACCGAGACCCGATGAGGCGCCGCCTCGGCTCCGCGCGCGCCGCGACCGCGCTGCTGGCCCTCGGCTGGCGCAGCGCGCCCGGGCCGATGACGGTCTGCGCGCTCGTCGCCACCGTCGGCGCGCTGGCCTCGGTCGGCTACACGCTCGGCTTCCGCACGGTGATCGACGCGGCCGAGCGCCACGACCAGCACGAGATCGTCTTCGGCGTCGCCCTGATCGCGGTCCTCTTCTCGACCGCCTGGGCCTTCGGCATCCTCGGCGCGAGCCGCAACTCCGTCCTGACCGACCGCATCAACTTGGAGCTGGGCGGCCACATCGGCCGCCTCGTCGGCTCGCTCCCCGGGCTGGAGCACTTCGAGCGCACCGACGACCTGCGCCGCATCGACCAGCTCCGCGCCGGCCGCCGCTCGCTGGCCGCCGGGCCGGTCCGGCTGCTGTCGACCGGGCAGGTCGCGCTGCGCAGCGGCGCGGTGGTCGTCCTGCTGGCGACCGTCTACCCGCCGATCCTCGTCGTGCCCGCCTTCGCGCTCGCCCCGGCGCTGGCCAACCGCCGCGCCCGGCGCCTGCAGCAGGCGTCCGAGGACGAGCTGGCCGAGGACCGTCGGCTCGTCGAGGACCTCTTCGTGCTGGCCACGGCGCCGGGGAGCGCGCGCGAGCTGCGCACCTACGGCATCGCCGGCGCCGTCGCCGATCGCCACGCGCTCCTCGGCGAGGAGATCCGGCGCCGCTCGCTGAGCGCCGCGCTGCGGGCCTCGGCGTGGGAGGCGCTCGGCTGGATCGTGTTCGCCGCGGGGTTCGTCGGCGCGATCGTCGCGCTCGTGCTCCGCGCGGCCCACGGGCACGTCAGCCCGGGCGGCGTGGTGATGGCCGTCAGCCTGATGCGGCGCGCCCAGACGCAGGTCGCGCGCGGGAGCGACAGCGCCGCCGGCGTGTCGGTCTCGCTGCAGACCGCCGAGCACCTCCGCTGGCTGGAGGACGAGGTCGCGCGGGCCGACGCCATCGCCGCCGGCAACCGCGCGCCCGCGCCCAACCTGCACGACGGCATCCGGCTGGAGGGCGTCGACTTCGCCTACCCGGGCTCCGACGCGCTGGTGCTCGAAGGCGTCGACCTGCACCTCCCGGCGGGCGCCACCGTGGCACTCGTCGGCGAGAACGGTGCCGGCAAGTCCACCATCGTGAAGCTGTTGTGCGGTATGTACCGGCCCACGGCCGGGGCGCTGCGGGTCGAGGGCGTCGACCTCGGTGACATCGCGCTCACCGAGTGGCGCGGCCGCACGACCGCCACGTTCCAGGACTACCTGCGCCTCCAGCTGCGCGCCGGCCAGGCGGTGGGCGTGGGGGACCTGCCGCACGTCGACGACGCCGACGCCGTCCACGGCGCCCTGCACCGCGCCGGGGGCGACGACGTCGTCACCGCGCTCCCCGACGGGCTGGAGACCCAGTTGGGGCGGGCGTTCGGCGGGCGGGAGCTGTCGGGCGGCCAGTGGCAGCGGCTCGCGCTGGCCCGCGGGCTGATGCGCCCGCATCCGTTGTTGATCGTGTTGGACGAGCCGACCGCGTCGGTCGACGCGCCGACCGAGCGCGCGCTGTTTCACCGCTACGCGCGGGCGGCCCGTGCGGGCGCCGAAGCCGACGGCGCGATCACGCTGCTCGTCTCGCACCGCTTCGCCAACGCGCGCACGGCCGACGTGATCGTCGTGCTCGACCAGGGCCGCGTCGTCGACGTCGGCGCCCACGCCGAGCTGATCGCCCGCGGAGGCCTGTACGCCGAGCTGTACGAGCTGCAGGCGCGGGCGTATCGGGAGACATAGAGCACGACGAACGCCACTGGAGGAGGCTCCAATCGCCCGCCGGCCGCCCACGCCCACCCGGGATATCGTCTCCGGATCCACGCCATGACCGCGCCCTCGACCCCCTCCGCCCAAGCCCACCTGCGCGCCGCCGTGCAGGGCGTGCTGGACGTGCCGATGCACGTCGCGCTGGGGATCGCGCTCGTCGACCCCGAGCGCCCCGAGGCCGGGATCACGATGCCCGTCACGGGCTTGGCCATCAACAACACCGGCGTCCTACACGGCGGGCTCGTGCCGTGCCTGCTCGACATCGCCGCGTACCTCGCGCTGCTCCCGCAACTGGCCGAGGGCACGAGCGCGGTGACGATCAACGCCACCGCCTCGCTCCTGCGCGCCGTGCCCGCGGGCGAGATCGTGCGCTTCACCGGGACCGTCGACCGCGTCGGCTACGCCGCCGCCTTCTGCAGCGCCGAGGGCCACCACGGCGACCGCACCGTCGCCACCGGCCAGCTCGTGAAGTCCGTGGTCCGCCCCCGCTGAGCAGGGCGCACCTTCGCAAAGCCTTGACTTCCGGCCAGTGGTGCCGGACCGCGCACCGGGAGATAGTGCACACGGATGCTCCGTTTGCGCCAACCGGCCGCTCATTCGGCCGGCGAGGTCCGGCGGCAGATCTCGGCGCACTCCACCCAGACGTTGCGGTAGCACCCCACCGCGGCGTCCGCGTGGGCGGGTGGCACCTGAGCGGGCACGATGCCCGGGACGGTGCCGCCCGCTCCGCACCTACCGCCGCTCCCCGGCCGGGTCCCGAATCCGGCGGCTACCGTCCCAGGGGATGCTTCGCCGTCCCGGACCCCCGCTGCTGCTGGCGCTCGTGTGCCTCGGCGCCCTCGCGGCGACCGGGGTCCTGGCCAAGCTCGTCCCGATCACCCAGCAGGGCGATCAGCACGCGCTCAACGGGTTCGTCGCCCTCGACGTCCCGCGTATCGGCCCGGTGCTCAACCGGATCGCGCACCTGGCCGACCCGGCGCCGTACGCGCTGGCCGGGCTGATCCTGGCGCTCGTCGCGCTCGCCCGCGGACGGTGGCGGATCGCGCTGCTGATCCCGATCGCCTTCGTGCTGACCGGCACGACGACCGAGGCCCTCAAGCACCTGCTCGCCGGCCCGCGTCTGGACGAGTGGCTCGGCGCGAGCCAGATCTCCGCGGCGTCCTGGCCCAGCGGCCATTCGACCGCCGCGATGACGATGGCGCTCTGCGCGGTGCTCGCCGCGCCGCCGCGCCTACGGCCGACGGTCGCGGTCCTCGGCGGCGGCTTCGCGCTCGCGGTGGCCTACGCGATCCTCGCGCTCGGCTGGCACTTCCCGTCCGACGTCCTCGGCGGCTACCTCGTCGCCGCGATCTACGTGCTGCTCGGCGTGTCGCTGGTCACCGCCGCCGACCGGCGCTGGCCGACCCGCCGCGGCGCCGAGGCGGCGACCCGCCCGGTCGACCTCGTCCCGGCCGTCGGGGTGGCGGTGCTGGCCGCCGGAACGGCCGCGGGCCTGGCGATCGCGCGGCCCCATCAGCTGCTGGGCTACGCCGCGTCGCACACGACGTTCGTCGTCGGGGCGATCGCCATCGCGGTGCTCGCGGCCATGCTGGCCGCGGTGATGGCCCTGGGCTTCCGCGGCGCGCGCCCGCCCGCGCGTCACATCTGACGAGCGCGCCCGCTAGGACGCGTCGGCCTCCGCGCCGCCGCCCTGCGTCGCGCCCGGCTCCCACAGCGGCTCGTCGCCGCCGTTGGCCGCGCGGCTCAGGATGAAGAGCAGGTCCGAGAGCCGGTTGAGGTAGCGCACGACCTCGGGGTTGCCGTCCTCGACGAGGATCGCGCGCCGCTCGGCGCGGCGGCACACCGTGCGGCAGACGTGCAGCGCCGCAGCGGCCGGCGTCCCGCCGGGCAGGACGAACGACTTCAGCGGCGTGAGCGTCGCGTTGACCTCGTCGCAGGCGCCCTCCAGCCACGTCGTGTAGCCCTCGTCCACGCGGAGCCGCGTGCGATCGCCGCCGTGGGGGACCGCCAGGTCGGCGCCGACGTCGAACAGGTCGTTCTGGATCCGGCGCAGCCAGGCCGCCTGCTGCGCGGGCAGGTCGGGCAGCGTCAGCGCCACGCCGAGCTGCGCGTTGAGCTCGTCGACCACGCCGTAGGCCTCGATGCGCGGGTGCGTCTTGGGCACCCGGCTCATGTCGCCGAGATGGGTCTCGCCGCCGTCGCCGAGCTTGGTGTAGATCCGCGTGAGGTTGACGGTCATGGACGGCAAGGCTACCGGCGACCGCGGGCCTCGGGCGCCCACCGCGCGGTACGATTGCCGTTCATTCAAGGGTCGGTGGTGAAGGGAAGCCGGTGCGATACCGGCGCGGACCCGCCACTGTGACCGGGCGAGAGCCTCACCGCACGCGCCGACGGCGCAGCCACTGGGACCCAAGGAGTCCTGGGAAGGCGCGGGGAGGAGAGGCCCGGAAGCCAGGAGACCTGCCTCCGACCGTCATGGACTCGACGCCCTCGCGGCAAGGGGTGGTTCCCGCATGAAGCACAAGATCCTCGGCCTCCTGGTAGGAGGCCTGGCGCTCGCAGCAACAGCGAGCCCGGCGATGGCGGCATCGGTCTCGGT
>DASYBY010000011.1:0-23955 GCA_036500525.1 Baekduia sp.
CAGCTGCGACACGTGCTCGGTGTGCGCCGGATCGGCGTGGTACTGCCCGGCGAGGTTGAGGACCGAGGAGTGGCGGACGTCGTCGAAGAGCGGCGGGTCGCCGTCGAGGTGGCGCGCGAAGAAGACGCCCTCGCGCAGCCCCGCCTCGGTCGCCTCGATCGCGTCGAAGCCGCCGATCTCCAGCACGGCCTCGACGGTCGCGGCGCCCGCGAGGATCAGGTCGGCGCGGCTGTACTTGATGCCGGGGACCTTGCGGCGCTCGCTCGCCGGCAGTGCCGCCAGCCGCGCCACGAGCTCGCCGAGCGCCTCGCGCTCCACGACGAAGCCCTGCACGCCGAACTCGGGCAGGCTCTGGGCGCGCTGCACCGCGGCGGCGAGGTTGCGGACCGTGCCGCCGATGCCGACCATGCGCCGGCCGGACTTCGGCAGCCACGGCGCGTCGGCCAGCTCGGCCGCGACGTGGTCGCGCAGCGCACGCAGCTGCTTCTTGGAGGCGGGGTCGTCGCCGAGGCCGAAGCGCTCGGTCATCCGCACGGCGCCCAGCGGCCAGGACTGCAGCTCGCGGGCGTGGCGCGACGCGACGTTGACCAGCTGCAGCGAGCCGCCGCCGAGGTCGAGCACGGCGCCGTCGGCCAAGGTGGTGGAGTTGACCGCGGCGAGGTAGCCCATGCGGGCCTCCTCTTCCTTGCTCAGCACGCGCACGGGCAGCGCGGCGCGCGACAGGAACTCGTCGGCGTTGGTCGCGTCGCGGATCGCGCTGGTCGCGACCGCGTCGATCTCGGTGATGCCCAGCGCCTCGCAGAAGTGGGCGAAGACCTCGGCGGTCGCCAGCCCGCGGGCGATGCCGTCGGCGCTCAGCCGGCCGGTCTCCGCGAGGCCCGCGCCGATGCGCACGGCCTCGTGGATCTCGTCCGTGCGCCGCCACCAGCCCTCGGCGGCAGTGAAGACGACGAGGCGAAAGGAGTTGGACCCCAGGTCGCAGACGGCGATGCGGCGTTCGGCGGCCATGGCGGTTCGGAGCGTAGACGCCGGGGGTTCAACAGGGCGGCCCGGCCGCGCGGGGAGGCGCGACCGGGCCGGAGCCTGTGGGGGAGGAGGGAGGGGTCAGGTCCTTCAGGCGCCGAGCGTCTCGGCCGCCAGCGCGGTGCGCCGGCGCCAGGTCAGGCCGCTGAGGGCACTGACCAGTCCGAGAACGGCGACGCCGGTCACCACTCCCACTGCCGTGTGGGATGCGTCGAGGAAGCGGCCGGCATCGCTGCCGCTGGCCGTTCCGTCTCCGACGACCGCGCTGACGACCGCCAGCACGATCGCTCCGCCGACCTGGAACGAGGTGTTGACCAGGCCGGAGGCCAGGCCCTGCTCGTGGTCGGCCACGCCGTTGGTCGCCTGGATGTTCAGCGTCGGGAAGCCGAGCGCGAAGCCGGCCCCGAGGAGGAGCATCGTGGGGAGGATGACCAGGGCGTAGGTGGGGTTCGCGCCGGCCCGCAGGAACAGCGCGTAGGCGGCGACGAAGGCGATGAACGCCGCGGAGACGAGCGTCGCGGCGCCGAAGCGCTCACCGAGCTTGCCGACCTGCGGCGCGCCGAAGGCGACGATCAGGCCCGCGGGGAGGAACGCCATCGCGGTCTCCAGCGCCGACCAGCCGAGCACGCTCTGCAGGTACAGGGTCGCGACGAACTGGAAGCCGACGTAGCCGCCGAAGAGCGCCATCGCCCCGAGGTTGGCCCGCAGGACGTGGCCGGTGCGGAAGATGCTGAGCCGCACCAGCGGCTGGGCGACGCGCTTCTCGATCGTCACGAACGCCGCCAGCAGTGCGACGGCGATCGAGAACGAGATGACCGTGCCGGTCGAGGTCCAGCCGATCTCCGGCGCCCGCACGATCGTGCGGACGAAGAGCAGCATGCCGGCCGTGATCGTCACGGCGCCGCCGATGTCGAAGTCGCCGCGGGTGCGCTCGGCCGGCCGGTCCTTGACCAGCAGGCGCGGGGCCAGCAGCAGGATCGCCAGGGCGAACGGGGCGGGGAGCAGGAAGGTCCAGCGCCAGCCGGCCTCGGTGAGCAGGCCGCCGAGGATCAGGCCGGAGGAGAACCCGGAGGCGCCGCAGGCCGCGTAGACGCTGAGCGCCTTGTTGCGCGCGGGGCCCTCGGCGAACGTGGTCGTGATGTAGGACAACCCGGCGGGCGCGGTGAACGCGGCGCTGGCGCCCTTGAGGAAGCGGGTCGCGATGAGCAGGTTGGGGTCGCTGACGAGCCCGCCGAGCAGCGAGGCGACGACGAAGACCGAGAGGCCGACGAGCAGGACGCGGCGGCGGCCCAGGAGGTCGGCCGCCCGGCCGCCGAGCAGCAGCAGGCCGCCGTAGCCGAGGACGTAGCCGCTGACGATCCACTGGAGCTGCGCGGTGTCGAGGCCGAGGTCGGCTCGGATCGAGGGGAGGGCCACGCCGACCATGGAGACGTCCAGGCCGTCGAGGAAGAGCACGCCGCACAGCAGGATGAGCGCGCCCCAGACGGCGGGGGTCCAGCGCTCGCCGATGACGTGAAGCTCGCCACGCCGAGACGCGTCGCTTGATCCTTCGGTCCCGGGGCGGTGTGCGGGGGAGGAGGGGGGTGCCATGCGAGGTACAATACATGCATGTGCAAGCAATGCATGTGCATCAATTGTTACGGCAAATATTGTTCGGGTCCGGTATAATGCCCCTCGTGTCTGTTGTCCGAGAGGACCCCGAGCTGGTGGCGACGTGGCGGGACGTGTCCCAATGCCACGCCCGGGTGTGCAGCGCGATGGAGAAGGCGCTGCAGAAGGAGCACTCCCTCGGGCTGAGCGAGTTCGAAGTGCTGGAGCACCTCGCGACGACGCAGGCGCCCGACGGCGCCCGCATGCAGGAGCTCGCCGACGCGGTCTGCCTGAGCCAGAGCGCGCTCTCGCGCCTGATCGGCCGCCTCGAGACCGACGGCCTCGTGCACCGCGCGATGTGCGTCAACGACCGCCGCGGGATTTACGCGCACCTCACCGACGAGGGCCGCGCCCGCTGGGAGGCCGCCCGGCCGACCCACCGCGCCGTGCTCGCCGAGACGATGCCGCCGCGCCCCGCCGCGGCGTAGCGGCCCGGCCCGGCGACACCCTTCGACCGATCGCCGGTCGAGCTGAACCCCTCCGGAAGCGCTCTTACGCGTTTCCCACACAGCTCCACGGTGCTTCACCGCTGCCTCTCGCAGGATGCCGCCACGGCCTCAGGAGGAGGCCCTCGGATCAACCACACGAGGGGAAGCACACCATGAAGAACTGGTCCAAGCTGGCCATGACGGCCGGCGCCATCGGCGTCATCGGCGTCGCTGGTTCCGCCGGAACGTTCGCGTCGTTCACGAGCTCCGCGGGCACCTACACCCAGGAGTTCAAGACCGGCAACGTGCAGGTCACCGGCGGGTTCCACCTGCCCGACCTGAGCAACATGGGCACCAACGACGTTGCCCAGGCCGGCAGCATCACGGTGAAGAACACGGGCACCAAGCCCATCAACCCGTACATCGACTTCGATGGTCCGGTGGACGCCGTTGCGCCGCCGGCCTACCCGCACTCGTCCAACCTGCTGGCCGAGAACATCATCGTGGACTCGAGCTACGACGCGAACTTCGGCGCCGGCACGCTCATGGACGACGCCACCCGCCTGTGGCGCCTGAACCAGCGCGACGCCACGCCGATGAGCGACGGCGCCGACAAGCTCGTCCTTCAGCCCGGCCAGGAGCGCACGATCTACTTCCGCGTGCACCTCCGCACCCGTGACCACGACGGCACCGAGCCCTCCGAGGGCGACGGCGGCGCCGACAACGAGATGCAGAACCTGTCGATCACCGAGACGGTCAACGTCAAGGCGATCGAGGCCGGCGGCAACGACTTCGGCGCCACGGTCGGCTCCGACGGCGGCCTGTAGGACTCGACGGACCGCACCGCGATGCCGACGCTTCGTCGCATTGCCGGCGGGGCGGCCACCCTCCTCTCGGGGGTGGCCGTCCTGGCGGTCTGCCTGCTCGCCGCGGCGATGGTCTCCGGCCTGCGGCCCGAGCCCGTCCTGTCGGGCTCGATGGCGCCGAAGATGCCCGTCGGCTCGCTGGCGGTCGTCAAGGCGGTCCCCGCGGCGAGCGTCCGCGTGGGCGATGTCATCACCTTCGTCGACCCGCTGGACTCGTCCAAGCGGGTGACCCACCGCATCATCAAGATCACCCAGCACGGCAGCCGCCGCGTCTACACCACGCGCGGCGACGCCAACAACACCGCCGACCCGTGGCAGCTCCAGCTCCCCGGGCAGGTCGGCCGCCGCGTCGCGGTCGTGCCGCACGCGGGCTACATCCTCAACTACGCCGGCCGCCCGCAGCTGCGCGGGATCCTCATCGGCCTCGCCTCGCTCCTGCTGCTCGGCGGCGCGCTGCGCGCCATCTGGCGCCGCGAGCCGAGCGCGCCCGGAGCCTCGATCGGCTGACCATGCGGCGCCGGGTCCACATCCCCGTGACGGTCCGCGCCGCGGCCGCGCTGGCGCTGCTCGGCGGCGCCGCGGCCGGCGTCGGCTCGACCGAGGCCTCGTTCACCGACGCGGCGTCCGCGCAGTGGAGCCTGCACTCGGGCAGCCTGGCGATCGCGGTCGCCGACCATGGGTTCGTCCTCGACGGCGCGCCGCTGGCGCCCGGCGATGGTGCCGCGGCGACGGTTGCGGTGACGAGCACGGGGACGCTGGGCGCGGATCTGACGCTGACGCGCCGCGAGCTGGCGAGCACGGCGCCGGAGGGCTGCGCGCTGCGCGATGCGCTGAGCGTGCGGATCGTCAAGGACCGCGACGGCGACCCGGCGACGGTGACGGACCGGCGCGTGCTCTTCGACGGGGCACTGGCCTCGGTGCCGGAGCGGCTGGGGCTCGGGGTGCTGGCGCCGGGTGCGCGGCGGACGTACGAGGTGACGTTCACCTACGTCGCCCACGGCGGCGCGACGGCGACCGACAACGACAACTGCTTCGAGGGCTCGGTCGCGCGTGAGCGCTTCGGGTTCGACGCCGACGAGCGGAGCGCGGTCTGATGCGGCGCCGCTCGGTGCGTCTGGCGTCGGCCGTGGCGCTGCTGGTTGTCGCGGCGGGCGCCTGCGGGCTGTCCGCGGCGGCCATGCACGACCACGCGCCCGCGGGCACCGCGACGCTCACCGGAGGCCGGCTCGTGCTGCACACCGATCACGCGGCGACCTCGGTGCTCGACGCCGGGGAGATGCGCCCCGGCGGCCATCGCACCGGGACGATCGAGCTGCGCAACGACGGCACGGTCGCCGCGACGGCCTCGGTGGCGCTGACCGACCTGGCGGACGTGCCGGACGCGGCGGCGCTCGCCGGTGTGCTGGAGCTGCGGCTGGAGGACTGCGGGACCGACGCGACGTGCGCGGCCCCGGCGCCGCTGTACGACGGCAGCCTGCGCGACTTCGCCACGGCGCCGATCGGCGCGCTGCCCGCCGGCGGCCGGCGCGTCGTGCGCGTGACGCTGGACTGGGGCGTCACCAAGGACGACCCGTCGCGTCAGGGCGCGACGACGAGCGGCGTGCTGGTGTGGACCGCGGTCGCCGGGGCCTCGGCATGAGGCACCGCGCGCTCGACGTCGTCGCCGCGCTGATCGCCCTCGTCGCGCTCGCGCTGCTGCTGCCGGGCCTCGTGGGCCTGCACCGCTACGTCATCACCAGCGGCTCGATGGGCCACACGATCCCGACCGGCTCGATCGTCTTGGACCGCTCCATCCCGACCGCCGACATCCACCGCGGCGACATCATCACCTTCACCGCCCCGGGTCGGGTTGAGCCGATCACCCATCGCGTCATGACCGCCGACGCCCACGGGATCACCACCCGCGGCGACGCCAACCGCGCGACCGATCCCTGGCTGCTGCCCCGCTCGACGCCGCTCCGCCGCGTCTCCACGCACGTGCCATTCGCCGGCTACGGCGTGATCGCGCTGCGATCGACGCCCGTCCGCGGCCTCCTCCTCGCCATCCTCACCGGCGGCCTCGGTCTCCTGCTCCTCCGCGGCGTCGTCCGCGACCTCCGCCACCGCCCCGGGAGGGTCGTCGCATGAGCCGTCGTCTCGTCGTTACCGCGACAGGCCTGGTCGTCATCGCCGGTGCTGCGGGGGCGACGGCGTTCTCGGAGGCGGCGTTCGTCGACGCCAGCTCGACGCCGCAGGCTGCGTCGGCTGATCGCGTTCAGCGGTGGCTTGGCCTGGAGGTCCCGGATGCGGCGTCGTGTGCGGCGCCGGCGTCGGTCGTGGCCACGGGTGCCGACGAGACGCTGGCCGTCGGCGTCGGTGGCGCCGATGCGGCGACCGCTGCCGGCCGGACCGTCGACTGCACCTTCGTCCTGCACGCCCGCGACCCGTTGCCCGAGGGTGCCGATCACGTCACGGTCGCGCTCGACGCCGGCATGCCCGGCGTGGTGCAGGCCGCGGTGGCGACCGGGCTCGACGGCTCGGCGCCCGCCGCCTCCGTCGACCTCGCCGCCGGTGAGCGGCGCGCGGTCCGCCTCACCGTCCAGCAGGGCGCGGGCGACCACGCGACGCTGCGGGTCATCGCGCGAGCGCCGGGCGAGACGACCGACTTCCTGTCCTACGCCGTCGGCGTCGACGTGGCGACGACCCCGCCGTCGACCGACCCGTCGACCACCACGCCGCCCGCCGACGACGCCACGCCGACGCCGACCCCGACGCCCGACGTGCCCGCCACGCCGACGCCGACGTCCCCGGCCACGCCCACGCCCACGCCGCCCAGCGGCGCGCCCGTCGCCGGCACCGGCACCGTCGCCGGCGCCTGCCTCAGCCGCCGCCGCTTCACGATCCACCTGCATCGCCTGCCGCGCGGGCAGCACTACGTCTCGGCGACCGTCCGCATCGATGGCCGCGCGGTCAAGGTCCATCGCGGCAAGACGGCGTGGACCGCGGTCGCCGATCTCCGCGCCCGCCCGCCGAAGACCGTGCGCGTCGTGATCCACGCCCGCACCTCCAAGCACCGCAACCTGACCGACGTCCGCGTCTACCGCACCTGCCTCCCCGCCAGCCGGTCGAAGACCGTGCGCTGATGCCGCCCGCGCCCGCGCCCTCCGCCTCCGCCGAGCTCAACGCCCTGCGCAACGCGGTGACCTGCGTCGTCGGCTTCGCGGAGCTGCTGGTCGCCGAGGCCAACGCCCCGGCACCGCCCGACGCCGCCTGGCTCGGCGCGCTGGAGGCCAACGGCCGCGAGCTCCTCGCCGGGTTCGCGCGCCTGGAGCGCGCGCTGCGCGACGTCGAGGCTCAGGCCGCGGCGACGAGCGCCGGCGGCTCGTACCGGTAGCCGAACCCGCGCACGGTCTCGATCGGCGCGTGGTCGAGCACGCTCGCCAGCTTGCGCCGGACGTAGCCGATGTAGACGCGGACCTCGTCGCCCGAGCCGACGCCGCCGTCGTGGCCCCAGACGAGATCGAGCAGCTGGTCGCGGCTGAGCACCTGGCCGCGGTGGCGCACGAGCGTCGTCAGCAGCCGGAACTCCAGCGGCGTCAGGTGGACGGCGTGGCCGGCCACGTGGACCGAGCGCCGCGCGTGGTCGATCCGGACGAAGCCGTCGTCGTGCACGGCCGGCGCGTCGACGGTGTCCGACCGCCGGCGCAGCAGCCGCCCGACCCGCGCGGCCAGCTCGATCCCGCTGAACGGCTTGGTGACGTACTGGTCGGCGCCGAGCTTGAACGCCCGCACCTTCTCCAGCTCGCCGCAGGCACCGGTGAGCATCAGCACGGGGACGTCGGAGAGCTCGCGGATCCGCTCCAGGACGATCCAGCCGTCGGCCTCGGGGAGGTCGACGTCGAGGATCACCAGCGACGGCCGGAGCTCGAAGAACGCGCGCAGCGCCGTGCGGCCGTCGGCCGCGCAGATCGTGCGATGCCCCTCGCGTTCGAGCACCGCGGTGACGAGCGCGCACAGATCCTCGTGGTCGTCGACCACGAGCACTGGACCCGCCGGCACCCCTGCCCCTCGTTCATCCGTGAACGCCACTGCGCCCAATGTACGGGTCTGTTCCTGACGCTTCGCTCCGACATCCGTCCATGACTCCGCTTTTCGGCTCAAGGCTGGGGGAGGTTCGCCACCCACGGGTCCTGGCGCGAACCTCAAAAACGAGATTCTCCTCTTCAGACGGGGAATCTCAGCGATCGGGGCCGGCGCGCGAAAGCGTCCAGCGGCGGGCGTCTGGCGCACCGGTCAGGATGGTGCGCGGTGAGCGATCATGTGGAAGCCGTGCTGTTCGACGTCGCGGGCACGCTGGCGATGCCCGAGCACCGCGACGCGTGGCTGGCGGCCGCCGCCGCGGAGGTCGGCGTCACGCTCGACGGTGGGGCGGCACGCGCACTCGCGTCCGCGCTGGAGGTGGCCGGTCGCCCCGGCGGCCCGTATCCGACGACCGTGCCCGACCATGCCGCCGCCGCCTACAACGCTCGCGACACCGACCCCGCCGCCCACCGCGCGGGCTACGTCGGCCTGCTCTCGACCGTCGATCTCCCGCACCCGCGCCTGGCCGAGGCGCTCTACGAGCGGATCCTCGTGCCCGACGGCTGGAGCGCCTACCCCGACGCGGCGCCGGTCCTGCGCGAACTGCGCGCCCGTGCGATCCGCACCGTCGCGGTGAGCAACGTCGGCTTCGACCTGCGCCCGATCCTCGCCGGACTCGGCCTGCTGGAGCACCTCGACGCGTGCGTGCTGTCCTACGAGGTCGGCGCGGCCAAGCCGGCGCCGGAGATCTTCCGCGCCGCGTGCGCCGCGGCGGGCACACCACCGGCCGCGACCCTCATGGTCGGCGACCACCCGTCGGCCGACGGCGGCGCGACCGCCCTCGGCATCCGCACGCTCCTGCTGCCGATGAGCGCCGCCGGCGCGCCGCACGGGCTCGACGCGGTCCTCGCGCTGACCGCCTGAGCGCCCCGCGCGCCCCGCTACGTCGTGAACCAGGCCGCGATCTTCGTCTTCAGGTCCGACCCCGAGCCCGGCCCCAGCTCCGGACCGAGCGCGATCCGGCCGGCATCGGTGATCGCCCAGCCCTCGGGACCGCGGACGACCAGGCCCGTCGCCTCCAGGCGCTGCAGCGCAGGCGGCGGATCCACGGGCGCCGTGCCCCGGACCACCGCCTGCAACATCACCTTGTGGATGGTGTCGAGCAGGGGCCTACATCCCGCCGCGCTGGATCAGCTCGATGCGGTAGCCGTCCGGATCGCGGACGAAGCAGATCAGCGGACCGTTCTCGCCGACGTGGTAGGGCGGCTTCTCCGGGCCGATGTCCTTCTTGGACAGCTCGGACAACGTGTCGTCGAGCGACGGCACGGTCAGCGCGATGTGGTTGTAGCCGGTGCCGAGGTCGTAGGACTCGACGCCGGGGTTCCAGGTCAGCTCGAGGCGGTCGCCGTCGCCGGGGATGCCCATGAAGACGTTGATGGCGCCGTCGGGCAGGTCCATGCGCCGGCGCTCCTCGAAGCCGATGGCCTCGTAGAACGCGACAGATCGTGCGATATCGCCGATCCGGTAACAGGTGTGGATGAGCTCGGGCATGAGACTGTCAATCTACCGCCATGATCCTCGAGCGTTCGATGCACCCGAAGTTCCTCTCCAACACCTTCCTCGTGGCAGCGGAGGAGGGCGGCGAGGCGTTCTTCGTCGACGCGGGCGGTCCGATGGCCCCGCTCTTCGCCGCCGTCGAGCGCCACGGCCTCACGCCGACGCACGTCCTGCTGACCCACCACCACTACGACCACGTCTCCGAGGTGCCGCAGATCCTCGAGCGCTGGCCCGACGCCCAGGTGCTCATCAGCCCGCTGGAGCGCGGCGACGTCGAGACCGCCACCGGCACGATGGAGCCCAACGCGACGGTCCGCGCGGGCGGCCTCGACGTGCAGACCCTTCCCATCCCGGGGCACACCGCAGGCATGCTCGGGCTCCTCGTCGACGGCAACATCTTCACCGGCGACACGCTCTTCAAGAACTCCGTCGGCGGCGTCCGCGCCCCCGGCAGCACCTCGTACGCCGACCTCAAGTCCTCCATCATGGACACGCTGATGGCCCTGCCGCCCGAGACGATCATCCAGCCGGGCCACACCGATCCCTCGACGGTCGGCGACGAGTTCGAGAACAACAAGTTCATCCGGCTCTGGCGCGGGCTCGACCCCGAGGGCACCGAGCAGTGCACGGCGCTCGGCGAGCCCGCGACGCTCATCCTGCTCGGCGACGACTACGACGGCGGCCACAAGGCGTGGGTGCGCTGGCCCGACGGACGCGACGACATCGTGCCCGGCAGCCAGGTGCAGCGCCAAGCCTGATGGCCCGCGACGATCGCATCCCGACCTCGCGGTGGGCACGCGCCGCGAAGGTCGGCCGCCTCGCCGCGGTCCAGGGCGCCAAGCAGGCCGGCACCCGCGCGGTCAACCTGACGCGCGACGAGCAGGCCGCCAACGACGCCATGGCCCGCCGTCAGGTCGAGACGGCCAAGCAGATCGTCGCTGCCCTGGGCACGATGAAGGGCGCCGCGATGAAGCTCGGCCAGGTGATGTCCTTCCTGGACGTCGGCCTCGTGCCGGAGGAGTTCCGCGAGGAGTTCCAGGCCGAGCTGGCCAAGCTGCGCGACGCGGCGCCGAAGGTCTCCTTCAAGGACATGAAGAAGGTCCTGGAGGACGAGTACGGCGACTCGCTGGACACCGTCTTCGAGTCCTTCGACCCGTCGCCGATCGCCGCGGCCTCGATCGGCCAGGTCTACCGCGCGCGCTACGACGGCAAGGACGTCGCGGTCAAGGTCCAGTACCCGGGCGTCGCCCGCGCGGTGCGCTCCGACCTGCAGAACCTCGGGATCATCCTGCGGCTGATGAAGAGCGTCGCGCCCGGGCTCGATCCCCAGGAGCTGGGCGCGGAGATCCGCGGGCGCATCGAGGAGGAGCTCGACTACGAGCTGGAGGCCCAGAACCAGCGGACGCTCGCGCGCATCTACCGCGGCCACCCGTTCGTCGTGATCCCCGACGTGTACACCTCGCTCAGCCACGAGCGCGTGATCGTCAGCGAGTTCGTCACCGGCCGGCGCTTCGAGGAGTTCAAGACCTGCTCGGAGACCGAGCGCGACCGGATCGGCGAGATCATCTTCCGGTTCTACTTCGGCTCGATGTACCGCCACCACCAGTTCAGCGGCGACCCGCATCCCGGCAACTGCCTGCTGCTCGACGACGGCCGCATGGCCTTCCTCGACTTCGGGCTGTTCAAGCGGATCTCCGACGAGGTCGCCGAGTATGAGCTGCAGACGCAGCGGCTGGGGATCGAGGGGCGCGGCCAGGAGCTGATCGAGCACCTCCACGGTGGCGGCTGGCTCGGCCAGCCCGAGTATTACGACACCGACTCAATCCTTGAGCAGTTCACGGATCTCACCGGCTGGTACACGCTCGACCACGAGATGTCGCTCACGCCCGAGATCGCCACCGAGGTGATGATCCAGATGAGCGATCCGCGGTCGCGCTGGTGGGGCAAGATGCGCCACGAGACGCTGCCGCCCGAGCACCTCTTCGGCCGGCGCCTGGAGATGCTGACGCTCGCGGTGATCAGCCAGCTGCGGGCGACCGCGAACTGGAACCGCATCGCGCGCGAGTGGATCTACGGCGACGAGCCCGTCACGGAGCTGGGTCGCCAGGAGGCCGAGTTCTACGCCTCGCGCTGATCGCCGGCGGGCGGTGGCGCGCATCGCGCTCCTCGTGGGGCTGGTCGTCGTCGCGTTCGCGGTCGTGGCCTCCAGCGGGTCGCTGTCGTCGGAGCGCGTACGCGGGTGGGTCGACGGCTACGGCGTCGCCGGGCCGGTCGTCTTCATCGTCGTCTCGTCGCTGCTGACCGTCTGCCTCTTCCCGGGGCCGCTGCTGTCGGGCGCCTCCGGGCTGCTGTTCGGCACCGCGCTCGGCACCGGCGTGTCGATCGTCTCGGCGACGCTCGGCGCGGTGCTCGCGTTCAGCCTCGGGCGCTGGCTGGCGCACGACGCGGTCGAGCAGCTGCAGGGCCGTCGGCTGGCCGCGCTGCGCGCGTGGGTCGGGCGCCGCGGCTTCCTGTCGGTGCTCTACGCGCGCCTGGCGCCGGGCATCCCCTACAACCTGGTCAACTACGCCGCCGGCCTGTCGCCGGTGACGCTCGGCGCCTTCGCGGGCGCGACCGCGCTGGGCTGCGCGCCGCGCGCCTTCGCCTACACGGCGCTGGGCGGGAGCCTCGACGACCTCGGCTCGCCCGAGGCGATCGCCGCGATCATCGTGCTCGTCGTCATGGCGCTCGCCGGCCTGGTCCTGGCGCGCCGCGACTTCGCGACCTCCCGCAGCGCGACCTAGTCGCTCCCGAGGGGTCTGACCCCTTTTCGCAGTACCACCGCAAGAAGGGGTCTGACCCCTTTTCGCAGCGCGACTGCAAGAAGGGGTCTGACCCCTAGTCGCGGCGGCGGCGCACCGACTGCGCGGGGTCCATCAGCTCCTGGACCTGGAAGAGGCTCGTCGTGCCCGGGCGCCCGCTGGGCAGGCCCGCGGTCACGCCGACGCGGTCGCCGGGGCGGCACCAGCCGAGCTCGACCACGCGGTGGCAGGCGTCGGCGATCAGCTCCTCGGTGACCTCGTGGCGCTTCATCGACGCGGCGCGCACGCCCCACATCAGCATGCACCGGCGCACGGTCTCGCGGCCGGGGGAGAGGGCGTAGATCGGCACGTCGGGCCGGTGGGCGGAGATCAGCCGCGCCGAGCGGCCCGAGAGCGTCGGGACGATCAGCGCGTCGAGCTCCAGCTCGCTGGCGGCCTGGCACGCGGCGTGCGCGACGGTGTAGGACGGATCGCGGTGGTCGCGCTTGACGCGCGTCTCGCGCCAGCGCTGGTAGGGCGCGTGGCGCTCGGTGTGGATCGCGATCGCCGACATCATCTCGATCGCGCCGACCGGGTAGGCGCCGACCGCGCTCTCCTGCGACAACATGATGGCGTCGGTGCCGTCGAGGATCGCGTTGGCGACGTCGGCCACCTCGGCGCGCGTCGGGCGCGACGAGCTGACCATCGAGTCGAGCATCTGCGTCGCGGTGATGACCGGTCGCGCGTGGGCGCCCGCGAGGCGGATCAGCTCCTTCTGCACGATCGGCACCTCCTCGATCGGCAGCTCGATGCCGAGGTCGCCGCGCGCGACCATGATGCAGTCCGAGACGCGGACGATCTCCTCGGCCAGCTCGACGGCCTGCGGCTTCTCGATCTTGGCGATCAGCGGGACGCGCGTGTGCTCGCGCACGGTCAGCACGTCCTCGGGGCGGCGGACGAAGCTCAAGGCCACCATGTCGACCCCGATGCGGATGCCGGCCTCCAGGTGGGCGAAGTCCTCCTCGGGGACCGAGGGCAGCTCGTCGGCCGGGCCGGGGATGTTCAGGCCCTGGCGCGAGGCGACCGTGCCGCCGACCTCGACCTCGGCCTCGACCTCCAGCTCGGGCACGCGCACGGTGGTGGCGCGCAGGCGCACCGAGCCGTCGGCCAGGTAGAGCACTTCGCCGACGTCGATCGCCCGCGGCAGGCCCGCCCAGCTGATGGTCATGCGGCGGGCGTCGCCCGGACCGTCGTCGCGGCCACACTCGAACACGACCTTGTCGCCGACCTTCAGCTCGACGGTGCCCTCGACCAGCGGGCCGATCCGGAGCTTCGGGCCGGGGAGATCCTGCAGCAGCGCGACCGGGCGGCCGGCGCGTTCGGCGGCCTCGCGCACCATCTCCGCGGTCTCGGCGTGCTGCTCGTGCGAGCCGTGGCTGAAGTTGAGGCGGGCGACGTCCATGCCCGCCTCGATCATGCGCACGAGCGTCTCGGGGTTGCCAGATGCGGGGCCGATCGTGGCGACGATCTTCGTGCGACGGGTCATTGCGCCTCACGGTAGTGGGGTGCGCGGCCGTGCGGCGGGTCGGGGTTGTGAACGTGGACGGCCCCCCGATCGATCCGCCCCACCATCTACCGTCCCGAACACACCCAAAAAATCGCCCCCGCGCCGCGCCAACGGCCGGGGGCATGGCCCAAGGAGCATTCCCTCCATGAGCAGCACCCAGCGTAACGACGCCCCGTCCGTCGCCGTCCCCTCGCCGCTCGTCGCCACCCTGCGCGAGCAGACCCTCCTCGTCCTCGAGGTCAACCACCAGCACTTCGAGGACGTGTCCACCATGTCGGTGCCCGCGCAGCTCGCGCTCGCGGCGATCTACCGCGACGCGTTCGCCGTCCTCGACGCCGTCAGCTGGACGCCCGCGCCGCCTCGGGCGGCGACCATCACCGTCCCGCTGTCCACCGGCCACCTCACCCAGCTCCACACCCGCCACGCGGACCTCCTCCACACCAACCTCGACCGCCTCACCACCCGCACCCGCACCGCCGCCATCGACGCAGCGATCGCCGCCGACCGCATCTCCGCCGACCACCTCACCCACCTCTTCACCATCACAACCCCTACAACTTGACCACCGCCACGCGGACAGGCGAACCAAGCATTTCGAAGGGCCACGGTGCTCTATCTTTCGGCAATGTTCTCTCGTCCGTGGCAGCGCTGGCTCCTCGTGGTCGGCGTGTCGTCCTTCTCCGCCATGGCGCCGGCCGGCGCCATGGCGGCGACCCAGTCGTTCGAGCCGCCGGTGCAGGCGACGGTCGTCGGCGTCGGTGGCGGTCAGGTCTACCTCACCGGTGGCGGCAACAAGGTCTACCGCTACGGGACGGACTTCACGCCCCTCGGCAGCTTCGGCGGATTCGGGACGGACGCCGGCGAGTTCGGGTCACCGGTCGCGATCGACGTGGGCGACGACGGAGAGGTCTTCGTCGCCGATCTCGACTACAACAACTTCCCCGGCCAGGAGTTCACCGCCGACGGAACGCCCGTGCGGACGTTCGACACGTGCTGTCACGGCCAGGCCCTTGACGTCGCGCTCGTAGGGGACGAGGTCGACATCCTGGGGAACGGCGGTGCGGTCGCGCGCTACCAGGCCGACGGCACGTACGTCAGCAGCTTCACGGCGTACTCGGGGTCCGAGAGCGCATCGATGGCCGCCAGCCCGCTCAACGGCGACCTGTACGTCGTCGGGCGGATCAGTCAGGACGTCCGCGAGTACACGCCGACCGGGACCCTCGTGCGCACCTGGAACGCGGACTTCGGGGACGGCGTCGCCACCGCGGGCATCGCCGTCGACCCGGCGGGGGACGTGTACGTGGCGGGATCGTCCACGGTCAAGCGCTTCGGGCCGACCGGCACGCCCGCCGGCTCCTACACCAGCGACGTGCAGATGAGCGACATCGCCATCGACGGCGCCGAGCTCTACCTCGCCCAGAGCTTCCGCGTCACGCGCGTCGACATCGGCGTCCCGCAGGTCTCGCTGGCCGCCTCACGCGCCGTCGCCGGTCCGGGGGAGAGCGTGACGCTCTCGGCCACGGCAAGCGTCCCGTTCGGGACAGTCGCCCGCTACGAGTGGGACCTCGACGGCGACGGCACGTTCGAGACTGACACGGGCACCGACCCGGTCGCGACGTTCTCCCGGGCCACGCCGGGCGGCCCGTACAGCCTCCGGGTGCGCGTCACCGCCGACGGCGGCGCGACCGCGACCGCCGAGACCTCCGTGACGGTCATGAGCCCCGGGCTGCCGCCGGCGCCGACGCCGCCCGGCCCCGCGGGCCCCGCGCTCCCGACGCCGCCCACCGCGCCCACGCCGCCCGCGCCGCCGCGCGGTCGCGTGGGCGTCTCCATCAACGGCGGCGCGCAGTACACCAACAACCCGCACGTGACCGTCAACGTCGTCTGGCCCTGGGGCGCGACCACGGCGCTGCTGTCCAACGACGGCGGCTTCCGCGCCACGTCCACGCTGCCGTTGACCGCGTCGTTGCCGTGGACGCTCGCCTCCTCCGGCCCCGAGCGGCTGCCGAAGACCGTCTACCTCCGGTTCGACGGCTCCCCGCCGAACTACACCGACGACATCATCCTGGACGAGACGCCGCCGGCGGTCGACACGGCCTCGCTCGCGGTCGCTCCGCCCACCGGCACGGCGCACGCCGCGGCCGCCAAGCCGCGCTACGTGCTGCGGCTCAAGGCGCACGACAAGACCAGCGGCGTCGCCCAGGTCCAGGTCGCGACCCGCAAGACGCACCCGGCCAAGGCGGTGAAGTACACCTCGCGGTTGAAGGTGTCCTCGCGGCCCCGCTACGTCCGGGTGCGCGACCGCGCCGGGAACTACTCGCGCTGGCGGAGCGTGCGCTAGCCCTTCGCGTGGCAGAACAGCTGCAACGGCGCGCACGAGTCGACGCGGCCGAGGATGAAGGCGGTCGGGACCGGGCCCCAGAAGCGGCTGTCGTCGGACTCGCCGCGGTTGTCGCCCATCGTGAACCAGTGGCCGGGCGGGATCGTGATGGGGGAGGGGAAGTCGCAGCCGACCCCGTCTGAGCCGCACGGGACGATCGCGGGGTCAGGCTGGCGCTTCCCGTCGACGTAGACGTGGCCGCCCTTGATGGAGAGCTCGTCCCCCGGCCCCGCGACGATGCGCTTGACGAAGGTCGCGGACCCGACGGCGGCGGTGGGCTTGGCGCAGGCCTCCGCCTGCTGCTTGTCCGCGTCGCCGCACGTGTTCTGGTCCGCGCCGGCCGGCGGATGGAACACGATCACGTCGCCGGTCTTCGGCGCCTGCGACCGGTAGGCGTCGGTGTTGACGACGAGGTGGTCGCCCACCTTCCAGGTGGGCTCCATGGACGCCGAGGCGTTGTTGAACCCGGCGGTCGCCGAGTGCCCGGTGACGAACAGGACGCCCAGGCCCACGACGACGAGCGCCGTGGCGAGGCCGCCGACGATCAGGGCGATGGGCCGGCGACGCACGGGCGGAGGGTCGAACATGCAGCAACCCTATGCAATCACCGACGCCTACAACGTGAAGTGCCCGTCCTCCTGGATCGTCACGCCGTCCGCCGTCAGCCGCCCGCCCTGGCGCAGGTCGATCCCGTAGTTGGTACCGATCTCGCCCAGTCGGCGGGCGCGGTGGCCACCCCTCATGCCTGAAGTGCGCACCCCTCGTCGATCGTCGCGCGAGCCAAAGCCGTCACAACCGTGCGCCTTGCTACGACAATGCAAGTGTGGCGGTAAGCGAGACAACATCCGATCGTAGGCTTCTCGAGGCTGCTCGCCGAGGTGAGATCGAGGGCTTCGATGTGCTGTATCGCCGGTATTGCAAGCTGGTCATGGCGCATCTCCGGCGGCGAACGGGCGATGCCGAGAGTGCCGCCGATCTGATGGCCGAGACGTTTGCGGCGGCTCTGGTCATGGTCGGGAGCAAGCAGAAGCTGCCTCGCGATCCGGCCGCTTGGCTCTTCGGAGTCGCGAACAACAAGTACATCGACTCGGTGCGCCGCGGCGTCAGCGAGGACCGTGCCAGGCGAGCGCTGCAGCTCGGATCCGTCACCATGGATGATCCCGCAGCCGACGCGATCGATGAGCTGACCGATCCAGGAGCTCTGGCGGCGTTGCTTGACGAGCTGCCCCTTGAACAGCGAGCGGCGGTGCGTGCGCGGATCCTTGATGAGCGCGAGTACGCGGAGATCGCGCTGGACGCCGGCTGCTCGGAGCCCGTGGCGCGAAAGCGCGTCAGCCGTGGGCTCGCTGCTCTACGCGGTCGATTGGAGGACGGATATGAGCGACATCTATGACGAGATCGGACAGCAGTTGCACCACGCCGCGGCGCGGACGCTCGGCGGGCGCGCACGGACGAGCGGGTTCCGGTCGCCCCTTCGCGTGTTTCTCGCCGCCTGCGCGACGTTGACCGTTGCCGGCACGGCAGCCGCGGCCACGGGCGTATGGAGCCCGACGCTGGGCGGCGGCGACGGCCAAGACGCGCCGC
Source organism: Baekduia sp. (assembly GCA_036500525.1). Taxonomy (GTDB): domain Bacteria; phylum Actinomycetota; class Thermoleophilia; order Solirubrobacterales; family Solirubrobacteraceae; genus Baekduia. The sequence continues at coordinate 17,895 of DASYBY010000011.1, forward strand.
AGCCGGCGGCGACGCCGGTACCGGGAGACGAGCAGGCGATGCTCGGCGTGCTGCGACGGCCTCAGACGTCGATGGACAGGGGTCCGGAGGTCCAGGCTCAGTTGCAACTGCTCGTGGGGTCTGAGGACCGGGGCATTCGGCTGGACGGCGTTCGCCGGCTCGGCACCGGGCCTGGTGGCGACACCGCCATCGTGCTCATCCCAAAGGAGAGCTTTGGGGAGACCTCGCCAGCGGCGACCAAGGCACCGACCACGGATGCGCTGTGCGTGTCGTACCCCAATCCTGCGCCCAAGGTCATCGGCAGACGGTCGAGCGCGTCGAGCTGCTGGAGCTTGAAGCAGATCCTCAGTGGCGGCGCAGTGGGCGTGGCGCCGGTCGATCAGGGCTACAGCTACTACGGCCTGGTGCCGGACAACGTGACGAAGGTCGTCGCGAGACGCCGGGACGGCTCTACCGCGGCTGCCGACGTTCACGACAACTTCTTCGACCTTCGATCGACGTCGGGCGACCTTGCAGATGCCGTCCCTGTGGGCCGGCCACGCTGGCTCGACGGTGCCGGTCGAGACATCCGCCCCGACTCTTGAATCGACGATCGAGGCGAGCATCGTCCTCCGTCACGGGCGCCGCCCTTCTCAAGGCTGAGCGCCGAGAGAAGGGCAGGCGCCCCGCATCCGCTACTTGAGCACCGGCGGCAACTTGTAGGTCACCTCACCGACGGTGACCGTCTCGACGTCGGCCGGGAGACGAAACGCGCTCGCGCCCTGTTTCGTGACAACACGGGTGGTCTCGCCGCCAACCGTGACCGACGGCGTCGCGAAGTTGTCCGGCGCGACGCCGTACCAGTGACCGGGCACGCCCGCGACGATGCCTCCCTTCGCAACGTCAGCGACGGTGCGACACGAGAAGCGGCTGACGACCGGGACCAGAGCGCCTTCCTGCTTGGCCGGCTTTTCGATCAGGCAGACGTCGCCATCTGTGGTCGTCGTGAGCCACACGGTGCCCTCGTCGTCCGTGATGACGTTCCGTGCGTCGATCAGGTCCAGGTCCGGCTTGTTGCGTCCAAGCGCCTGGATGTCCGGGATCTCAGCCGCGATCGGCCCCGAGGCCGGGCGGGCCAACGCGCTGAACAAGGTGCCCGCCGATGCCGACGATCCGTTGTGGCCGAGAAACACCGCGAGGCCGCCGGCACCGAGGAGCGCAGCGACGCTCAGCGTCGCGATCGCACGGCGGATCCCCAGGGACCTCAGCGTCTCGGTCACCATGAGATGTGCGCGTCCGTGACGTGGATGTACGGCGAGCTCGTCTGATCCAGCACGGCGCCGTGCACGGGAGGCCCGGAACCGGTGTTACCGCCGTTCGTGCCCGCGCCGGCCGTGCACGCGATCACGACCGTCGGCGTGCCTGGGTAGTAGTAGTCGCCACCGTAGCCTTGCTCGACGCCGGCACAGCCTGTGTTGCTGACCGTGACCTCGACGTACATGGACGCCGGGGTATGCGCGTCCGCCCCTCCGCAGCCATGGAGGATTCCGACGTTCGCGCCCTGGCAGTAGTGCTCGGAGCTCAGAGCGAAAGCCGAGGTTCCCAGCGTCGCTCCGACCGCCGTCAAGGCTGCTAACAGCAGCAGTAGCCGTAGTGGTCTGCGCATATTTCCTCCTTTGTGGCGCCGAACATCGCATGCAAAGACGCGGCGCAAGATGTACACAGACAGGGTTGTCTATGGGCATCGGACGATGCCGTCCCGAGGATTGAACGGGCAACTCGGGTTCGTGAATCAGAGCGTTTCGCGACCCGAATCGCTGCAAAGACCCAAGCGACGTCTCGGGCGGGACGTCCGTCCAAGGACCTGGTCGGGCTCGGGTGCCATCTGGCACCGACGCCTACAACGTGAAGTGCCCGTCCTCCTGGATCGTCACGCCGTCCGCCGTCAGCCGCCCGCCCTGGCGCAGATCGCAGATGAGGTCCCAGTGCAACGCGCTGGCGTTCTTGCCGCCCGTCTCCGGATACGACCGCCCCAGCGCCGTGTGCACCGTCCCACCGATCTTCTCGTCGAACAGGATGGCGCCGATCGCCCGGTCGATCCCGTAGTTGGTGCCGATGCCGATCTCGCCCAGGCGGCGGGCGCCGTCGTCGGTCGCCAGCGCTCGGCGCAGGTACTCGTCGCCGTGCTCGGCGGTGGCGGTCAGGACCTCGCCGTCGCGGAACTCCAGCTCCACGCCGGAGACCTCGACGCCCGCCGGTGACGACGGGATCGTGTAGCGGATGTGCCCGGTGGCCGAAGCCTCGTGCGGACCGGTGAAGACCTCGCCCGACGGCATGTTGCGCTTGCCGTCGCTGTTGACCCACGTGCGCTTGCTGACGTCCAGGCGCAGGTCGGTGCCATCGGCCTCGATCCGCAGCTCGCGCGCGCGGGACAGGCGCTCGATCAGCGCGTCCTGGAACTGGCGCAGCTCGCCCCAGCCGCCGACCGGATCCGGTCGATCCAAGAACAGCGCGCGCTGCACGAACCCCGCGAACTCGCCCAGCTCCATCCCGGCCAGCGCGGCGTTGGCGGGCGTCGGCCAGAGCGTCGAGCACCAGCGCTTCTTGAGCATCTGCTCGCGCACGTCGCGCCGTCCGCGCGAGGAGCGGGCGATCAGCTCGGGGTCGATGTCGGCGAGCGAGCGCACGTCGTCAGGCGCCTGGATGCCGACGGTCGCGTTGATCTTGCGCGCCTCCTCGTAGGCCAACGCGGGGTACTCGTCGAGGTGGCGGTCGCGCGCGTGCTCGTAGAACGCGCGCGCCTCGCCGGGCAGCTCGACGCGCAGGAAGCACCACGCGTCGCGATCGAGGATCGCCCGCTGCAGCGCCAGCAGCAGCGGCTCGGCCAGCGTGGTCGAACGGACGAGCACCTGCTGCCCCGGCTGCACGTCGAGGCAGTAGCCCGCGAGCAGGTCGGCGAACGCCGCGGGATCCAACACGTCGGTGACGACGCTCATGTCATAGGCATTGCTCACGCCGCCCACCCCTCCTCCAACGCGCGGACCGCCGTGGTCTCGTCGCCACCGGTCAGCCGCGCGGTCGCGCGCACCAGCCGCTCCTGCGGCTCGGGCTGCGCGCCCTCGCCCATCACGCCGATCCGCCACGCCGCGCCCGCCAGCGGGCCGAGCCCGCCGCTGACCTCGATGCCGTGCTCGCGCAGCAGCGCGCCGCGCACGCCCGCCTCGTCGATCGCCTCCGGCACGCGCACCGCCAGCAGCGAGCTGAGCTGCTCGCCTGCCGGCGCGATCCGCGTGAAGCCGAGGACCTCGAACGCACCGCGCAGCGCCTCATGCGCGCGCTCGTGCCGGCCCCAGCGCGCCTCCAGCCCCTCCTCCTGCACGATCCGCAGCCCCTCGTGCAGCGCGTAGATCATGTTGATGGGCGCGGTGTGGTGGTAGGCGCGCGGGCCGTCGGCGAACCAGTAGTCGACCATCGCCTGCAGGTCGAAGTACCACGAGCGGCGCTGCAGCCGGCCCAGCGCGCGGTCGTTGACCGTGAACGGCGCCAGCCCCGGCGGCACGTTGAGGCACTTCTGCGTGCCGGAGAACGCGGCGTCGACGCCCGACGCGTCGAGGTCGAGCGGATGCCCGGCCAGCGACGTCACGCAGTCGACGAGCAGCAGCCCGTCGTGCGCGTGGATCGCCTCGGCCAGGCCGTCGAGCGGCTGCGCGACGCCGGTCGACGTCTCGCCGTGCACCACGAACAGCGCGCGCGTGGACGGATCGGCCGCGGCCTCGATCAGCCGCTCGACCTCGATCGCGCGGCCCCACTCGGCCTCGACCTTCACCACATCGGCCCCCGCGCGGCCCAGCGCGTCGGCCATGCGCCCGCCGAACGCGCCGTGCACGCCGACGACGACCCGCTCGCCCGGCGCGATCAGCGTGTCGACCATCGCCTGCATCCCGCCGCTGCCCGTGGCGCTCAGCGGGAAGGTCACGCGGTTCTCGGTGAGCATCGTGGCGCGCAGCAGCGCGGCGACGTCGTCCTGCAGCGCGCCGAACGCCGGGTCCAGATGCCCGACGGTCGGATGGGCGAGCGCGGTCAGGATCCGCTCGGGCACCGGCGACGGGCCGGAGCCGAGCAGCAGGCGTTCAGGGACTTCGGCGACGGTCGGCATCGCCGGGACACTACGCGCCCGCTACGGCACCTTGACGTCCGGGAACCACTCGACGCAGTGCTCGCGCAGCACGTCGGTGGTCCACCGGCGCTCGTCGCGCGTGGCGACGCGGTAGCGCGCGAGCAGCGCCTTGGCGCCCTCGGTCGGCACGTCGGCGATCGTCCAGCGCAGCACGAGGCGCTCGAAGAGGAACTCGAGCGCCCGCGCGCGGACATCCTCGACGTTGGCCGCGGCGCGCGCCTGCGCGGGGTCGGCCGCCTTGGCGTACTCCGCGCGCGACTTCGGCGAGAGCGCCCCGCGCAGGGTCAGCACCTGATCGCCCTCGGGCGACGGGTAGTCGGTGGTCGGCGCCTCGAGCTTGTCGGTGCGCCCACGCTGGCGGCTGCGGCGGCCCATGGCCCGGAGGTTACGTCGTCGCCGCGGCGCGCTCGAGCTGGCCGGCCACGTCACCGGTGAGCGGCGCGGCGTGCCCGGCCCAGGCGGCGGCCGGCTGCAGCGCCGCGAGCTTGCGCATCGACGCGATCGCCTGGTCGGTGTCGTGGTTGAAGGCGCGGTGGGGGACCCGCGCGTGGCCGTGGCGGCCGCTCTGCGGATCGAGCGTGTAGAAGGTGTCGCTGACCAGCGCCAGGCGATCGCTCGCGCGCCACAGGCCGATGAGCCCCGGCGCGTGGCCCGGGAGGTGGACGACCTCGAAGCCCGCGACCTCGTCGCCCTCGGCCAGCGTGCCCGCGATCGTCACCGGGCCGCCGTCCCAGACCGGCAGCATCCGGCCCAGCAGCACCCGGCCGTGCGGGGCCAACTTGGACAAGTCGAAGTAGTGGGCGCCGCCGTCGCCCTGCGCGTCGGCGACCTCGTCGGCGTGGGCGAACGTCGGCACATCCAGCCCGGGCGCCGCCCCGCGGTGGTCGGGATGGCCGTGGCCGAGGACGACGCGCGTGAGCCCGCCGAGCTGCGCCGCCGCCCGGGCGATCGCGCCGGTCATCGACCGGATGGCGGCGTCGAAGAGCAGGACGCCGGCGCCGTCGCGGACGAGGTAGGCGTTCATGTCCTTGCCGGGGAAGCCGCCGCGGACGACCCACACGCCATCGGCCACCGGTTCGGGTCCTGTCGCGATCAGCCGCGCCAGGCGCGGGCGCACCCCGATCGTGCGCTGCGATCCCTGCGCGTTGCTCATGTCCTGCCTCTCCTCCAGACGACGGACGCGCAGTCTAATCACGCCGCACTAGGCTCCTCTGCAGATGACGGAAGCACGCCGCAAGCGCGAGGTCGGCCGAGGAGAACGGGTGCTCCCCGGGGTCTGGCGGCTGCGGTTGCCGCTGCCCTGGCCCGGGGTTCCGCACTGCAACGCGTGGGCGCTGGCGGCGGGCGACGGCATCGTGCTCGTCGACACCGGCATGCACGAGCCCGGCTCGCTCGCCAACCTCGAGCGCGCGCTCGCGCAGGTCAACCTCAAGCTCGAGCACGTGCGGCTGCTGGTCTGCACGCACGCGCACTCCGACCACTACGGCCAGGCGGCGGCGATCGTCGAGCGCACCGGGTGCGAGCTGTGGATGCACCCCAACCACGATCACATGCTCCAGGCCGCCCGCGACCCCGACGCGGCGTTCGGCCGGCGGATCGAGGTCGCCCGCCAGAGCGGCGTGCCGGAGGAGCCGCTGCGCCGCTACTCCGAGGCGCGCCGCGGCCAGGGCTACGGCATCGCCGGGCTCGTCGAGCAGGACCGCGACCTGGTGCCGGGCGTCGAGGTCCGCACCGACCTCGGCACCTGGCAGGTCTTCGAGACGCCCGGCCACGCGCCGTCGCACGTCTGCCTCTACCAGGAGGACCGCCGGATCCTGATCTCCGGCGACCACCTCCTCGGCCGCGTGTCGCTGTACTACGACTACGGCTACTCGCCCGACCCGGCCGGCGAGTTCCTGCACTCGC
>DASYBY010000012.1:0-2446 GCA_036500525.1 Baekduia sp.
GAGCTGCCTATGACAGCTCTCAGCGACCCGGATCTCCGTTCACCCCCGAACGGCCCGCCCCGGGGCGCACGCGGAGGACCGACCAGGCCGCGCGCCCCCGTGGACGCACTCGTCATTGCCGACCGACCACCTCACAACCCGCGACCCGCGCCCGAACGGAGCGCCAGCCCGCCCGCGCCCCTCACCCCGCCGCGTCTGCCCCCACCGGCTCGGCCCCCGGCAGGCCCTTCGCCTCGTCGGCCCGCCAGCACGCGACCCAGCGGCCCGGCCGGTGCTCGACCAGCGGTGGCTCGGTGGCGCACTGCTCGACGGCCAGCGGGCAGCGGGTGCGGAAGACGCAGCCCGAGGGTGGGCGGAGCACGTTGAGCACCTCGCCGTGCAGGACGATGCGCTCGCGGGCGCGCTCGACGACGGGGTCGGCGACGGGCGCGGCCGACAGCAGCGCGTGCGTGTAGGGGTGCACCGGGGCGTTGAAGATGTCGGTGGTGTCGCCCAACTCCATCAACTTGCCGGCGTAGAGGATCATCACGCGGTCGGCGATGTGGCGCACGACGGCCAGGTTGTGCGAGATGAACAGGAACGAGACCTGCTGCTCGCGCTGGAGCTCGACGAGCAGGTTGATGATCTGCGCTTGGATCGAGACGTCCAGCGCGCTGACGGCCTCGTCGGCGACGATCAGCTTGGGCTGCAGCGCCAGGGCGCGCGCGATCGCGATCCGCTGCCGCTCGCCGCCGCTGAACGCGCTCGGGTAGCGCGTCATCGACGCGGCCGGGAGCCCGCACAGCTCCAGCAGCTCGCCGACCCGCGTCTCCAGGGCCTTGCCCTTCTTCGCCAGCCCGTGGACGATCAGCGGCTCGCCGACGATGTCGCCGACGCGCATCCGCGCGTTCAGCGAGGAGTACGGGTCCTGGAAGATGATCTGCATGTCGCGGCGCAGCGCCCGCAGGCGCTCGCCGGTCACCTCGGTGACGTCCTCGCCCTCGAAGAACACCTGCCCGGACACCGGGTCGTAGCGGCGCAGGACGGTGAAGCCGATCGTCGTCTTGCCCGAGCCGGACTCGCCGACCAGGCCGAGCGTCTGCCCGCGCTCGATCGCGAAGCTGACGTGCTCGACCGCATGGACTTGCTCGCCGCGGCCGGCGGGGAAGCGGACGACGAGGTCCTCGACGCGCAGCAGCGGCTCGCCGGAGGAGCCGGCGCCCGCGCTCACGACGCCCCCTCCACGGCGCCCACGGCGGCGGGCAGCGCGTCGCCGCCGACCGGGTGCCAGCAGGCGAAGCGCCGCCCGGGGATCGGCTCGGTCGTCGGCGGCATCGTCTGGCACTCCTCGGTGGCGTGGGCACAGCGCGGCGCGAACGGGCAGCCGGGCAGGTCCTCGAGCCGGCCGGGCGGGCGGCCGGGGATCGTGGGCAGCGCGCCGCCGTGGTGGTCGACGCGCGGGACGGCCTCCAGCAGCGCCTGCGTGTAGCGGTGGTGAGGGCGCGCGAAGAGGTCGTTGACCGCGGCCTCCTCGACCACGCGGCCGCCGTACATCACGATCACGCGGTCGCAGATGCGCGCGACCACGCCGAGGTCGTGCGTGATCACGAGCACCGCGATCCCCAGCCGGCGCTGCAGGTCGGCGACCATGTCGAGGATCTGCGCCTGGATCGTCGCGTCCAGCGCGGTCGTCGGCTCGTCAGCGACCAGCAGCTTGGGCTCGGAGGCGAGCGCGATCGCGATCATCACGCGCTGGCGCAGGCCGCCGGAGAGCTGGTGCGGGAACTGCCTCAGGCGCCGGCGCGGCGACGGGATGCCGACCAGCTCGAACAGCTCGACGGTCCGCTCACGCGCCTGCGCCGCGCTCATCCCCCGGTGCTGGGTGAGCATCTCGCCCACCTGGCGGCCGACGGGGACGAGCGGGTTGAGGCTCGTCATCGGGTCCTGGAAGATCATCGTGACGTCGGAGCCGCGCATGGCGCGCAGCTCGCCGGCGCCGATCTCGCGCCCCTCCCAGCGGATGCTCGCCGCGTCGCTGCGGCCCGGCGGCGGGACGAGATCCAGCAGCGCCAGCGCGGTCGAGGACTTGCCCGAGCCCGACTCGCCGACGATGCCGACGGTCTCCCCCGGCCGGATCACGAGCCCGGCGTCGCGCACCGCGGCGACCTCGCCGCCCGGCGTGTCGAAGGTGACGTCGAGGTGCTCGATCTCCAGCAGCGGCACCGTCTCGGGCCCGTCGCCCTGCGCGCCGCGGACGACGTGCTCGCCCTGGCGCGCGTGCGACGCGGCGCTCGCCCGGCGCCGGCGGCGGCGCACCTGCGGGGAGAGCGCGAAGCGCCGCTGGCGCTGCTCGGGGTTGGTCTGCACGCGCAGCCAGTTGGCCACCACGTTGACCGCCAGCGTCGTGAGCGCGAGCGCGAGCCCGGGGAGCACGACCGTCCACCACGCGTCGGAGATCCGCGCCTGG
>DASYBY010000013.1:0-1757 GCA_036500525.1 Baekduia sp.
CGGCTCGATCGCCGAGGCGCCGGAGCCCGGGGCGGCCGAGACCCGCGGGCGCAACACCTCGGTCCACGTCGGCCCCGACGGCCGCGACCGCGCGACCTACCGCAAGCTCCACATGTTCGACGTGGTGGTCGGCGGCCGCGACTACCGCGAGTCCGACGGCGAGGCGCCCGGCGACGAGATCGTCCTCAGCGCCCTGGCCGACGGCACCGGCCTGGGCCTGACCATCTGCTACGACCTGCGCTTCCCCGAGCTGTACCGCCGGCTGGCGGTCGACGGCGCGCAGGTCCTCGCCGTCCCGTCGGCCTTCACGGTGCCGACGACCCGTGACCACTGGGAGGTCCTGCTCCGTGCCCGGGCGATCGAGAACCAGTCCTTCGTCGTCGCCGCCAACCAGGTCGGCCGGCACGCGCCCGGCCTGCGCACGGGCGGGCGCTCGATGATCGTCGACCCCTGGGGCATCGTCCTCGCGCAGGCCGCCGACGCCGAGACCCACATCGTCGCCGACCTGGATCTCGAAGGCCTGGCGCGCATCCGCGCCGAGCTGCCGTCACTCGCCAACCGCCGCCCCGAGATCTACGGCTGACCATGGCCACTCCCCGCTCCGCCGCCAACGCCGCCGAGAAGCGCCGCCTGATCCTCGACGCGGCCGTGCGCGTCTTCGCCCGCCAGGGCTTCCACACCTGCCGGGTCAGCGACATCGCCGACGAGGCCGGCGTCGCCTACGGGTTGGTGTACCACTACTTCCGCTCCAAGGACGAGGTGCTCGACACCCTGTTCCTCGAGCGCTGGAACGTCATGCTCGACGCGATCCGCGAGGTCGACCAGCAGGACATCCTGGCCCGCAAGAAGCTCGAGGCGATCGCCGGGTTCATCGTCGACTCCTACCGTCACGACCCGGACCTGATGAAGGTCATCATCGTCGAGGTCACGCGGGCGGCGAACTCGTTCGGCCAGACGCACCTCGCGAAGATCACCGAGGCCTACAACCTGATCGGCGCGGTCGTCGAGAAGGCGCAGCGCTCGGGCGAGTTCCGCACCGACATCTCCCCTCCGTTCGCCGCCATGGCGTTCTACGGCGCGATCGAGCAGGTGCTCACCGGTTGGATCTTCGACTCGCTCCCGCAGTCGGCGGGCGGGTTCGACGAGGCCAAGCGCCTGATCGTGGAGACGATCTGCAGCGGGCTCGATCGTCAGGAACTCCGCTCGGGTGGGTAGAGTCGGCGACGATGCAGCACAACGACATCACCAAGCGCCTCGCGTGGTCGGGCCTGCTCGCGGCCTTCGGCGCGGTCGCGTCGATCGCCGCCTCGCGCGTCGCCGCCCTGGCCTACCGCCGGATCTTCGACGAGGATCCCCCGGAGTGAGCGAGCAGCAGGACCCGTTCAACCCGATCGCCGCCGAGCCGGCGGCGCCCGGCGCCGAGCCGACGCCGACCGTCGGCGCGGCCGATGCCACGTTCGGCCAGCCGGCCGGCAGCGCGCTGCTCGACGGCGCGCCCGCCGGTGCACCGGCGTACGTCGATCCCAACCCCGAGAAGCTCGTGGGCGCAGCGTTCGCCGGCGGCCTCGTCGCCGCGTTCGTGCTCAAGCGCCTCGCCAAGCGGAGACATCGATGAGCGACGAGCCCAACACGCCGCCCGGCATCGTCCAGGCGATCCAGGAGGTCAGCGAGAAGGCGTCGCTGCTGGTCCGCGACGAGATCGAGCTGGCCAAGGCCGAGGTCGTCCAGAAGGTCACCAAGATCGGCAAGGGCGCGGT
>DASYBY010000014.1:0-3978 GCA_036500525.1 Baekduia sp.
CTGGGCATCGGCGGCGAGTACGCGGCCATCAACTCCGCCATCGACGAGCTGATCCCCAGCAAGCACCGCGGGCGCGTCGACCTGGCGATCAACGGCAGCTTCTGGCTCGGCGCGATGGCCGGCGCGCTGCTGTCGATCGTCGCGCTGGACGAGTCGCTCTTCGCCGGCAACGTCGGCTGGCGGCTGTCGTTCGCGCTCGGCGTCGTGCTGGGGCTCGTGATCCTGCTCGTTCGCCGCCACGTCCCGGAGAGCCCGCGCTGGCTGCTCATCCACGGGCGCGAGGACGAGGCCGAGGCGATCGTCGCCGACATCGAGGAGCAGGTGCGCGCGGACGTCGGCACCGACCTCCCCGAGCCCGACTCCACCATCAAGCTCCGCCAGCGGCGCGTGATCGGCTTCGGCGAGATCGCCAAGACGCTGGCCAAGGTCTACCCGCGGCGCTCGGTGCTCGGACTCTCGCTGTTCATCGGCCAGGCGTTCCTCTACAACGCCATCACCTTCGGCTACGCCACCATCCTGATCCAGTTCTTCGACGTGCCGTCGGGGCACACGGGCTACTACTACGCGGTCATCGCGCTGGGGAACTTCGTCGGGCCGCTGCTCCTCGGCCCGCTGTTCGACACGCTCGGCCGCCGCCCGATGATCGCCGGGACCTACATCCTGTCGGGCGCGCTGCTGCTGGTGACCGCGGTGCTCTTCGACCGCGGCGCGCTGAACGCGACGACGACCACCCTGTGCTGGACGGTCGTGCTCTTCTTCGCCTCGACCGGCGCGAGCTCGGCCTACCTGACGGTCAGCGAGGTCTTCCCGATGGAGACGCGCGCGATGGCGATCGCGTTCTTCTACGCGGTGGGCACCGCCGTCGGCGGCATCACCGGGCCGCAGATCTTCTCGCGCCTGATCGAGACCGGCGACACCGACCAGGTCGCGCTGGCCTTCGCCATCGGCGCCGTGCTCATGATCGCCGGCGGGATCGTGGCGATCTTCTTCGGCGTGAACGCGGAGCGCCAGAGCCTGGAGAACATCGCCAAGCCGCTGACGGCCCAGGACGCCGAGGAGGAGGAAGAGGCCTCCCCGGCGTCCGCCGGCGCCACGCGGCGGCCGCAGCCCGCGTGACGGCGGACTAGGACTGGGTGTTGAGCGGGTCGAGCTGCTCGGCCGTCACGTCGTCGTGGTCGGTCGAGGTGCTCAGCGCCTCCCACTGCGCGTCGGTCTCCAGGCGCGCCTGCCAGGCCGCGCGGCCGTAGGTGTAGGCGTCGGTGCCGATGAGCAGGCGCACCGGCGGCTCGTCGAGGTCGGCGACCTGGAGCACGACCTGCGCGACCTTCGCCGGATCGCTCGCCGCCGACTCGGCGAAGCCCGCCATGCGGCGGTGGTTGGCGCCGACCGTCTGGTCGTACGGCGCGCTGATCGGCGGCACGTCCATCGACGATCCGGCCCAGTCGGTGCGCATGCCGCCCGGCTCCAGGACGGTGACGCGGATGCCCAGCGGCGCGGTCTCCGCGGCGAGCACCTCGGAGAAGCCGCCGACCGCCCACTTGGCGGCCTGGTAGGCGCCCAGGCCCGGGCTGGCCATGCGGCCGCCGACCGAGGACACCTGGATGATGTGGCCGGAGCCCTGCTCGCGCAGGATCGGCAGCGCGGCCTTGGACATGTACACCGTGCCGAGCAGGTTGGTGTCGATCTGCGCGCGGAAGGCGGCGAGCGTGACGTCCTCGACCGCGGCCAGGTCGGCGTAGCCGGCGTTGTTGACGACGACGTCGAGGCGGCCGAACGCGTCGACTGCCGTCTGCACGGCGGCCTCGGCCGCGGCGGGGTCGGTGACGTCGAGCGCGACGGCGCGGACGTGGTCGCCGTACTGCGCGACGAGGTCGTCGAGCTGCTGCGGCGTGCGCGCCGTGGCGACGAGCCGGTGGCCGGCGGCGAGGACCGCTTCGGCGATCGAACGGCCGAGGCCGCGGGAGCTGCCGGTGACGAGGAAGACCTTGGACATGATGGTGAACCACCTTCGGGGAGAGAGGGCTAACTAGCTGGTTAGTTGACGGTAGCACCGAGCCGTCGACGGTTCAACTAGCCGGTTAGTCCACTACCATCAGGTCGTATGGCGGGAGACGCACAGGCCACCAAGCGCCGGCTCATCGAGGCGGCGGCCGAGGAGTTCGCCGAGCACGGGATCGCCGGTGCCCGCGTGGACCGCATCGCCGCGGCGGCGAAGTCCAACAAGGCGCAGATCTACCACTACTTCGGCAGCAAGGACGACCTCTTCGACGCGGTCTTCCACGAGCTGGTCGTCGACACCGTCCGCGACACGCCGCTCGACCCGGCCGACCTGCCCGGCTACGCTGCCGGCCTCTTCGACGGCTACGAGCGCCGCCCCCAGATCCCGCGGCTGGCGACCTGGTACCGGCTCGAACGCGCCGCGACCCGCCCGCCGCTGGAGATCCGCGTGGCCTCCAACAAGGACAAGGTCGCCAAGATCGCCAAGGCCCAGAAGGCCGGCGCGCTGCCGAGCACCTTCGCGGCCGCCGACCTCCTCGCGCTCGTCGTGACGATCGCCGGCATGTGGACCACCCGCATGCCCGCCGACGACGGCGCGCCGATGCCCTCGCGCGCCCGCCGCCGTCAGCTCATCGTCGATGCGGTGACCGCGCTGCTGGCCGCCTGATCACGCCGCCATCGTCAGCGGCAGCCCGAACGCCGCGAACAGCGTCGGGCCGAACGTCGTGATCTCGGCGATCTTCCCGTCGACCACGCGCAGCACGTCGAACTTGAAGGCCACCCACTCCGTGGCGCCGGGCGCGAGCAGGTAGCTCGCGGCGGCGGGCTGGCGGTTGGCGCCGACCGGCACGAGCCGCCACTCGCCCATGCCCGACTCGTAGGCCCGCTCCAACAGCGGCGCGATCGCCGCGAGGCCCTCGTAGAGGAACGGCTGCGGCGGCATCGTCACGCGGATGTCGTCGGCCAGCAGCGCGAGCGCACCCTCGGCGTCGCCCTGCATGTGCGTGGTGATGAAGCCGTCCACCAGCGCGCGCTCCGTCGCGCTGACCTCGGGGCTCGTCCAGTCCTCGCGCCGGTCGGGCGGGAGGTGCTCGCGCAGCGTCGCCCGCGCCCGCTGCAGCGCGCTGTTGACCGCCGCGACGCCGATCTCCAGCAGCGTCGCGACCTCGGCCGCGGGCCAGTCGAGCACGTCGCGCAGGATCAGCACCGCGCGCTGGCGGGGCGGCAGCAGCTGGATCACGGCGATGAACGTCAGCTCGATCGTCTCGCGGCCGATCGTCGCCGCGTCGGGCTCCTCGCCGGCCGGCGCGGCCTGCGCCTCGGCCTCGGTCTCGGCCAGCAGGCGGTCGGGGTAGGGCTGCAGCCACGGCAGGTCGCGGAACGACCCGAACGCGGGCAGCCGCCGGCCCTTGGCCTTGATGTGGTCCAGGCAGGCGTTGGTCGCGATCTTGTACAGCCAGGCCCGGAACCACTCGGGCCGGCCCAGGCTGTCGCGGCCGCGCCACGCGCGCAGCAGCGTCTCCTGCACCAGGTCCTCGGCCTCCTCGAAGGACCCCAACATCCGGTAGCAGTGGACGTGCAGCTCGCGGCGGTGGCGCTCGGCCTGCGCGGCGAACTCGGCTTCGGTGCTCGGCACGGCGCTCATCATGCTCTATCCCGCGACCAGCCCGCAGGTCACGTTGACGATGCCGGACGTGATCGCCCCGGCACCGTCGGAGGCCAGGAAGGCGGCCGTGTCGGCGACCTGCTGCAGCTCCGGCACGCGGCGCAGCATCGTCATCTGCGCCAGGCCGGCCAGCAGCATCTCGGGGTCGGCGTTCGCGTCGCCGGAGACGGCGGCGATCTTCTCGCGCGTGAGCGTCTCGCGCACGCCCGCGGTGTGGATGCCCACGGTGCGGATGCCGCTCGGGCCGAGCTCGGCGGCGAGGTAGCGCATGAACGCCTCCGACGCCGCGTCGGCCGGGCCGGTGCTGCCCATCC
>DASYBY010000015.1:0-3312 GCA_036500525.1 Baekduia sp.
CCCGTTCCTCGCCGGCTCGTCGGGCATGCCGCTCCGGCGCTTCCTGCCCTACGACGTCGTCGGCGCGGGCGCCTGGGCGACGATGCTGCTCACGCTCGGCTACATCTTCTGGCAGAGCTTCGACCGCGTGCTGCACTACGCTGAGCAGGGGACGCTCGCGCTCGGCATCACGATCGTCGTGCTGGCCGTCGGCGTCTGGCTCTTCCGCCACTTCCGCGTCGAGGAGAACCGGCGCGCCGCCGCCGCGTGGATCGACGAGCAGCTGGAGCGCCCCGCGCTGCGGCCGCTCGCCCGCGTGCTGCGCCCGCTCTGGCGCTGGAGCCGCCGGCCGCGCCGCTTCTTCTGGAACCGCATCACGCCCGGCGACCTCGGCCTGGAGCTGACGACCCTGCTGGCCTTCGTGGCCGTCGGCTCGTTCGCGTTCGCCGCCAACGCGATCACGCTGCACACCAAGTCGCTCATCACCGGCGACCGCACCGCCTTCCGCTGGGCCGACAAGATCCGCAGCGACACGCTCGACAGCGTCGCCAAGGTGTTCACCGACCTCGGCAGCCTCCCGGTCGTCGGCGGCGCGACGGCGCTGGCCGTGGTGGCGCTGCTCTCCCGCCGCCGGATGATCGAGGCCGCCGCGCTGGCCGGCGGGCTGGTGCTCACGTGCATCGTCGTGCACGTCGCCAAGGCGATCGTCGACCGGCCGCGCCCGCCCGGCTCGCTGATCGAGACGGCCGGCCAGAGCTACCCGTCGGCCCACGCCGCCTACGCCGTCGCGTGGCTGGCCATCGCGACCGTCCTGGTGCGGACGCTGCCCGGCCTCGGACGCACGACGGCGATCGTGATCGCGGCGGCGGTGCTGGCCGTGGCCATCGCGGCGACCCGCGTCTACCTGCGCGCGCACTACCTCTCCGACGTCGTCGGCGGCGCCGGCGTGGCGGTCGCGATCTTCGCGCTCTGCGGCATGGGCGGGCTGGTCGTCGCCCACCTGCGGCACAATGACCGTCGCTCGTGACCAACCAGTCGATCACGTACCTGGTCGCCGCCTGCTGCGGCGTCTTCGCGCTCGCGGCCTACGTGGCGTTCATCCTCGTCCCGGCGTGGACCGCCTACTCGCGGGTCTGGCAGCGCATGGCCGCGGCCGTCCTGAGCCTCTACGTGCTGGCCGCGTTCGCGGCCGTCGGGGTCGCCGGCGGCGCCGCGGTCGTGTGGTTCTGGGACCGCATCGGGGTCTAGCTTCACCGGATCGGCACCCCGTGGGCTGCGGCCCACCGCGTGTGCGCCCTAAACTGCAGCCCATGTCCAGCCCGGCTCCGAGGACGCCGGCCGGGGACGACCTCGAGGCCCTGGACGGCATCACCGACGCCGTCGAGTCGGGGGCCGGCCTTCCTGACGTCGTTCGTGCGGCGGCCCGTGCGCTGCACGCCAGCCTCGCGCTGACCGATCGGTCCGGCGCCGTGCTGGCCGTGGCCGCTCTCTCGCCGGCCGACGAGCGCTCGCTGCTGGACGACGCCGACGGCGTCGAGCTCATCGACCTGCGTGTCGCCGACGAGCCCGTCGGCCAGCTGCGGCTCCGCCCGCGCGCCGAGGGCGACGCCCCGCCGCCGATGGTCCTGCGCCTCGTCACGACGCTCATCGCCTCCGAGGTCCAGCGCGTCCGCGCGCCCGCCCGCGCCTCCGAGCAGGCCATCGCGGAGTTCCTGCGCGACCTCCTCGGCCGCCGGCTCGACGCGCCCGACGCCGTCCTCGCCCGCGCGGCCGACCTCGGCCTCGACCTCGCCGCCGGCGCGACCGTCGTCGTCGTCCGCGCCCAGCTGCACGTGCCGTCCGAGGAGGGCTGGCGCGAGCGCGTCATCACCGTCGCCGAGCGCGGTGCGCGGTCCGCCGCCCCCGGCGCCATCGCCGCGTCCTCCGGCCGCGCGGCCGTGGGCTCGGAGGTCGTCGTGCTCGTCCCGGGCGACGATCCCGCCGTCGCCGAGCGTGCCGCCGAGGCGATCCTTCGCGAGCTGCAGGCGTCGCTGCCCGGCCACACCTTCGCGCTCGGCCGCAGCCGCCTCGCGGCCGAGGCCGGCGACCTCGCGCGTGCCGCCAACGAGGCGCTCCTGGCGGCCAACGTCGCCGAGGGGGAGACCCAGGGCGAGGACGGCCACCGCATGCTCGCCTTCGACGACACCGGCGCCTACCGGCTCCTGCTCTCGGCGATGAGCGAGGACCCCGCGGAGCTGCAGCGCTTCTACGCCGAGACGATCGAGCCGCTGGTCGCCTACGACGACCAGTACGACACCGACCTCGTCGTGACCGTCGAGGCGTTCCTCGACGCCGACGGCAACGTCGCCGGCACCGCCCAGCGGCTCTTCACCCACCGCCACACGATCCGGTACCGGCTGGAGCGCGTGCGCGAGCTCTCGGGCCTCGACGTGGGCTCGACCGACGGGCGCGAGAAGCTGAGCCTCGGGCTGAAGGCGATGCGCGTCCTCGGCATCGCCGCGCGGGGCGGACCGGCCTCCGAGCAGGGCGCCGGCGGCGGCCGCGTGCCGCGCCGAGGCTGAGCCTTGACCAGGTTTGGGCAGACCCCGATCCGAGCGTCTACGCGCCAACAATTCAAGGTTCGGGCATGAGGAGCCATAGTGGACGCTGAAGTCCCCGGAATTCCGAGCGGACATAGGGTGCAGACCCCACTTGAGTCGAACGCCTCCCGCGCCGACACCTATGAGTGGATGGACCCGTCCCCTTCGTCCGACCCCCTTCGATGAGGCATCGCACCCACGACCAACTCTTCGCCGCCGCCGGCGTCACCGCAGCCCTTTCGCTGATCGGGACCGGCGTGACCGTGCTGAAGGGCTCGGTCTTCCACTTCGATCGCTGGCCGAACGTGGCCGGCGATCTCGCGCGTGCGGTGCAGCTCCCGCTGGCCCCGCTCACGCAGGCCGAGCACCACCGCGATGCGGAGCGTCGCAGCCTCTTCGCCACCGTCCTGCGGGCCGACGGCACCACCGTCGTCCCCGGGCTCGGCACGGGTGACGGCATCTCCAGCGTGGGGATCAGCCTCGGCGGCGGCGGCACCGTGCCCGCCACCGGCCCCGGCAGCCCCGGCACCACCGTACCCGGCAGCACCGAGGCCACGCGCGGCGGCGCCCGCTCAGGCGTCTCGCTCGACGGCTCGGCCGGCGCCCTCGGCGCCCCGAGCTCGCTGGTCGACGGCACCCGCGACCCCTCCACCGCCCCGGGCACCACCGGCAGCTCCCCGCGCGTCGCCTCCAGCGCCGAGGACACCGACCACGACGGCGTCCCCGACAGCTGGGACAGCGACCACGGCACGGG
>DASYBY010000016.1:0-18597 GCA_036500525.1 Baekduia sp.
CCTTGAGCCAGCTCAGGATCGTGCCTTCCTCCATCGAGTCAGACAGCTTGGGCATGGTGATGTCGGTCATGACGGGCGGGCCTCCAGGAGGTCGACGGCGGCGCCGACGATCGTCTCGGCGTCGATGCCGAAGTGGCGGTACAGGTCGTCGACGTCGCCGGACTGTCCGAAGTCATCGACGCCGAGGCAGGCGATCGGCTGGCACCGGATCGCCGACAGGAAGCTGAGCGTGTGCGGATGGCCGTCGAGGACGCTCACGATCGGCGCGGCGCGCTCGCGCGGGAACAACTCATCGAGGATGCTCGCGTCACCATCTTGTAGTCCTTGCCGGGCCTGCAGCGCGCGGAACACCAGATCGGCCGACGTCAGGCAGACCACGTCGCACGGCACGCCCGCCGAGCCCAGCGCGTCGGCCGCGGCCACCACCTCCGGCAGCGGCGCGCCGACCCCGACGAGCACCAGCGCCGGCGGCCCCTCGGCACTGCGCAGCCGGTAGCCCCCGGCCAGCGCGCCCCGCCGCCGCGCCTCGCGCAGCCCCGGATCCTCCGGCACCGCCGCCAGCGCCTGGTCCACCGGGCGCGTCGTCAGCCGGAAGTACGCCGACGTCCCGCCCGGGCGCCCGAGCTGCGACAACGCGTGCAGCAGCGTCCACTCCAGGTCCTGCCCGAACGCCGGCTCCCACGCGACGCACCGCGGCTGCTCCAACCCAACCGACGGCGTGATGATCGATTGGTGCGCGCCACCCTCCGGCGCGAGCGTCACGCCCGACGGCGTCCCGACCAGGATCGACTGCCCGCCCGCGTACATCCCGAACGACCACGGCTCCAGCGCCCGGTTGACGAACGGGTCGTAGATCGTCCCGATCGGCAGGAGCGCCTGGCCGTCGCGCGACCACGTCGCGCCCAGCTCGCCGAGCAACCCAACCAGGTTGCCTTCGGCGATCCCCAGCTCGATGTGCTGGCCGTGCTCGGTCTCCCGCCACCGCACGAGCGTGTCGGTGTCGTCGGCGAACCAGTCGATCCGGTCGCCGAGATGCCAGATCCCCGCGCGGTTGATCCAGCCGCCGAGGTTGGTCGACGACGCCACGTCCGGACTCACCGTCACGACGTGCGCCGCGACCTCCGGCGCCTGGTGCGCCAAGTCCACGAAGAACCGCCCGAAGGCCTGCTGCGTCGACGCGCGACCCGCGTGCGCGCGGCCGACGTCCGCCGGCGGCTGCGGCGCCGCGCGCAGCTCGACCGGCTCGCGCTCCAGCCGCCGCGCGACCGTGCGGCACAGCTCGGCCTCGGGCGTGCCGCCTGAGAACGTCGCCCACGGATCGCGCGCGTCGGCCCCCGTCGCCCCCGCCAGCGCCTCCCACTGGGCCGACGACAACAACGCCGAGTGGTTGGCCGGATGCCCTTGCGTGGCCAGCCGCCACGCCTTGATGGTGTAGGCGAAGATCACCGTCGGCCGGTCGGTCACCGCGTCGGCCTGCGCATACGCGTCGCGCAGGTCGGCGAGGTCGTGGCCGCCGAGGTCGCGGATCGCGCGCAGCAGCTCCTCGTCGTCGAGGCCGTCGACGATCCGCTCCAGGTCGCGCCGCCCGCGCCCGCTGCCGGGCAGCCGCTCGCGCAGTTCCGCCGCGTCGGAGCGCAGCAGCCGCTGGAACTCCTCGTTGGGCATCGAGTCGATCCGCCGCCGCAGCGCGCCGCCGCCCTCGCGCTCGAACAGCTCGCGCAGCCACCGGCCGTACTTGACGCTGATGGTCTGCCAGCCCGCCGCCTCGAACATGCCGGCGATCCGGCCCGCGGCGATGTCGGGGACGATGCGGTCCAAGGACTGGCGGTTGAGGTCGACGATCCACAGCACCTCGCCGATCCGTGGCACCACCGGGTCGACCAGCGTCTCCCAGATCGCGCCCTCGTCCAGCTCGGCGTCGCCGAGCAGCGCGACCTGCCGGCCGCCGCGCGGCACGTCGAAGTGCCCGGCGACGTAGCGGTGGGCGATCGCGCTCCAGATCGGCGCGGTCGCGCCGATGCCGACCGAGCCCGTCGAGAAGTCCGCCGGCACCGGATCCTTCAACCGCGACGGGTAGCTCTGCAGCCCGCCGAACTCGCGCAGCGTCGTGAGGTACTCCGCGTCGAGCTGGCCCAACACGTACTCGATCGCGTGCAGCACCGGCGAGGCGTGCGGCTTGACCGACACGCGATCCTGACCGCGCAGGTGATCGAACCAGAGCGCGGTCATGATCGACACCATCGAGGCCGACGAGGCCTGGTGGCCGCCGACCTTCACGCCCGACGGCGTCGCGCGCACCTTGTTGGCGTGGTGGACGATCGACGTCGCGAGCCAGAGCACGCGATCCTGGATCGCTTCCAGCACGTCGAGGGAGACCCGATCCTGCGTTGCGGCCATGGCGCCGATGTTCCTATCTGGTCGTGACACGCTCAAGCCGATCGTCAGCAGATCGGGCAACGACGACGAGATCGCAAAGCCAACCGCGCGCCGACGTTACGATCTGTTCGTGCCCACGAGCAACATCGACAGCACCGATCGCCACATCATCGACGTCCTCGTCGAGGACGCCCGCCGCTCGGCGAGCGAGGTCGGACGGATCGTCGGCCTGTCGCCGCCCGCCGCCAAGCGCCGCATCAACCGCCTGGAGGCCGACGGCCTGATCCGCGGCTACACGGCCAAGCTCGACCACCGGCTGATGGGCGAGCACATCGAGGCGTTCATCGAGCTGCGCTTCGCGCCCGCCACGCAGGTCGCCGAGATCGACACCGCCGTCAGCACGCTGCCCGAGGTGGTCGAGTCCTTCACCTTGGCCGGCGACCCCGACTCGCTGATCCAGGTCCGCGTCCGCGACCTCGAGCACCTCAAGAGCGTCGTGGACCGCATCCGGCGCGGGCGGCGCGGCGGCCCGAAGGTCATCGCCACGCGCACGGTCATCGTGCTCGGCCGCACCCCGGGTCCCGCCGCCAACTAGCAAGGGCATGGACAACGGGTACCCGCTCAGAGGTCGATCGTGACCGCGCCGTCGCTGGCGCTGGAGACCAGCCGCGCGTACTTGGACAACACGCCCACCGGCACGTCGCGCGCCGGCGCCACGTAGGCCGCGACGCGCCGCGCGATCTCCTCATCGTCCAGCGCCACGTCGATGCGCTTGGCGTCGACGTCGACGGTGACCTCGTCGCCCTCCTGCACCGCCGCGATCGGCCCGCCGTCGAACGCCTCGGGCGCGATGTGCGCGCCCATGAAGCCGTGCGTGGCGCCGGAGAAGCGACCGTCGGTGAGCAACACCACGTCATCGCCCAGCCCGACGCCGTTGATCGCCGCGGTGACCGCCAGCATCTCGCGCATCCCCGGCCCGCCGCGCGGCCCCTCGTTGCGGATGACCACGACGTCGCCCGCGACGATCCGCCCACCGGTGACCGCATCCATCGCGTCCTCCTCCTGCTCGAAGACGCGCGCGGGCCCGACGTGGCGGCGCCGCCCGTGGCCGGCGAGCTTGACCACGCAGCCGTCAGGCGCGACGTTCCCGTGCAGGATCGCGAAGCCGCCGGTCGGGGCCAGCGCGCGCGCCAGCGGGAGCACGACCTCCTGGCCGGGCTCCTCGACGGCGGTCTCCGCCGCCTCGCCGATGGTGATCCCCGAGACCGTGGGCTGATCGACATGCAGCAGCCCCGCCTCCTTCAGCCGCGCGAGCACCAGCGGCACGCCGCCGGCCCGATAGAGATCGGCGGCCAGGTACTTCCCGCCCGGCGACAGGTCGCAGAACAGCGGCGTGCGCTCGGCGATCCGGTCGAAGTCGTCGATGTGCAGCGCCACCCCGGCCTCGCGCGCCAGCGCCAGCAGGTGCAACACCACGTTGGTCGAGCCGCCTGAGCCGGCCGCCGCGGCGATCGCGTTCTCCAGCGACGCGCGAGTGATCAGCTCGCTCGGCCGCTGCCCGCGCGCGAGCACGTCCATCACCAGCCGCCCCGCGGCCACCGCCACGTCGGCCTTGGTCGCGTCCTCGGCGGGGACCATCGACGAGGCGATCGGCGAGATCCCCATCACCTCGTAGACCATGGCCATGGTGTTGGCCGTGAACTGCGCGCCGCAGGCGCCCATGCCCGGCGAGGCGGCGCCCTCCAGCTCGCTCAGCTCGGCGTCGGTCATCGTCCCCGCGGCGTGCTTGCCGACCGCCTCGAACACGTCGAGGATCGTCACGTCGTGGCCCTGGAAGCGCCCCGGCAGCACCGAGCCGCCGTAGAGCATCAACCCGGGGATGTCGAGCCGCGCCATCGCCATGACGGTCGCCGGGATCGTCTTGTCGCAGCCGCTGATGCAGACGATCGCGTCGAAGCGGTGGCCGCGGGCGACCAGCTCGATCGAGTCGGCGATGACCTCGCGGCTGGCCAGCGACGTCCGCATGCCTTCGGTCCCCATCGTGATGCCGTCGGAGATGGCGATGGTGTTGAGCTCCATCGGCGTCCCGCCCGCGGCGCGGATGCCCTCCTTGACCTTCGCGGCCAGCACCCGGTTGTTGAAGTTGCACGGCATCGTCTCGATCCACGAGTGCGCGACGCCGACGATCGGCTTGCTCAGCGCCTCGTCGTCGAAGCCGATGCCCTTCAGGTAGGCGCGCGCGGGCGCGCGGTTGGGCCCTTCGGTCAGGGCGCGGCTGCGGTGCTTCGGGTCGAGCGTCATGGCGTCACCGGGGTCGGGGGCTCCTCGCCGCACAGGACGGCGAGCACGTTGCGGGCCACCAGCTCGGCCATCGCGCCGCGGGCCTCGCGCGTCGCCGAGCCGATGTGCGGTAACAAGATGGCCCGCGGGGCGGTGAGCAGCGCACGGGAGACCCGCGGCTCGTCCGCGAAGACGTCCAGGCCGGCGGCGCCGAGGTGGCCGTCGGCCAGCGCCCGCGCCACCGCCGCCTCGTCGACCAGCGACCCGCGCGCGGTGTTGACGAGCACCGCGCCCGGCCGCATGCGGCGCACCGCCGCCTCGTCGATCACCACGCCGGCGCCGCCCGGCACGTGGAGGCTGACGACGTCGGACGCGCCCAGCAGCTCGTCCAGCGCGACGCGCCGGGCGTCGAGGGTGATGTCGAGGTCCGGCCGCGGCCGCCGGCTCGTGTAGACCACGTCGGCGCCGAACGCCGCGACCAGCTCCGCGTAGCGCCCGCCGATCCGGCCGGGTCCGACGACGCCGACCGTCGCCCCGCGCAGCTCGCGCCCCACCCAGCCGTCAGGCGACCACGACGCCCAGCGGCCCGCGCGCAGGTCGCGCTCGGCCTCGCCCACGCGCCGCAGCGCGGCCAGCGTGAGCACCATCGCCAGCTCGGCGGTCGCCTCCACCAGCACGCCCGGCGTGTTGGTGACGACAACGCCACGCGCCGCGCACGCCGCGACGTCGACGTTGTCGTAGCCCACCGCGTAGTTGGCCACCACGCGCAGCCCCGGCCCGCAGGCCTCCAACAACTCGTCGTCGACCCGCACGATCACGTCGGTGACCAGCGCCGCAGCACCCGCGCACCGCGCCCGCAGCTCGTCGCGGTCGACCGCCAAGGCACCGGACCGCACCGTCGCCGCGGCCTCCAGCAGCCCCAGCCCGGGCTCCGGCAGCACGCGCGCGACGACGACCACCGGCGGCCCGCTCACGCCGCCCCGCTCACGCCGCGACCGTGCCGGTGCGGTAGCACTGCTCGACGATGCGATCCTCACTGAGGTTCGACCGCCCGATCTCGGCGGTGATCACGCCGTCGCGCACCACCAGCACGCGGTCGCAGATGTTCGCGAGGTCCTCGTACTCGGTGCTCGCCACCAGCACGGCCGTGCCGCGCTCGGCCGCCTCGCGTGTGAGCGAGAAGATCTGCTTGCGCGCGCCGATGTCGACGCCCTGCGTCGGCTCGTGCATCAGCAGCACGAGCGGCTCCAGCTGCAGCCACTTGGCCAGGATCGCCTTCTGCTGGTTGCCGCCGCTGAGCGTCGCGATCTGGCGCTCGGGGTCGGCGGGCCGCACGTCGAAGTCGCGCAGCAGGCGATCGACCGCCGACCGCTCCTGCCCGTGGGCGATCCGGCCGCCGCGGAAGTACCGGTCGAGCACCGGCAGGCTCACGTTCTCGCGCACCTTCAGCGGCTGCGCGGCGCCGTCGCGGGCGCGGTTGCCCGGGACGAGCGCGGCGAGCGCCGCGACCGCGCGCTGCGGCGTCATCGCCCGCGCGTCGATCTCCTGACCGCCGATCGTGATCGTCCCGCCGTCGGGACGGTGCGCGCCGAACAGCAGGTAGGGCACGTCCTCGAAGCCGGTCCCCGCCAGACCGGTCACGCCGACGATCTCCCCGGCGCGCAGCTCCAGCGAGAACGGCTGCATCGAGCGCCCACGCACCTCCCGGGCCACCAAGTTGACCGCGCCGCCACCCACCGTCTCGTGGTCGGGATACAGGTCTTCCAGCTCGCGGCCGAGGATGAGCTGGATCAGCTGCTCCTCGTCGACGTCGGCCGTCTCCACCGTCGCGATCCGCTGCGCGTCGCGCAGCACCGTCACGCGATCGGTCACCGCCTTGATCTCGCCGAGCTGGTGGGTGACCAGCAGCACGCCGTCGCCGCGCGCGGCGATGTCGCGGACGATCCCGAAGAGGCGGTCGACGCCGTCGCGCGGCAGGTAGACCGTCGGCTCGTCGAGGACGAGCAGCCCGCCGTCGACCCCTTCGAGCTGCTGCACGGCGCGCATGATCGCCAGCAGCGCGCGGTCGACGTCGCGCAGCGAGGAGACCGGCGCGTCGGGATCGGTCGGAAGGTCGAAGCGCTTGAGGGCCTCGCGCAACCGGCGGCGCTCCTCGCGCCAGCCGATCGGCCGCAGGCCGGCGCGGTACTGCCCCACGCGCACGTTGTCCAACAACGACAGCGTGTCGATCAGCGCGAGGTCCTGGTGGACGAACGCCAGTCCCAGCTCGCTGAAGCGCCCCGGCGGGAGCGGGAGCGCCTGCTCCTCCCCGCGCACCGTCAGCCGGGTCCCCGCGTCCGGCTCGTGGAAGCCCGACAGGATCTTGATCAGCGTGGACTTGCCCGAGCCGTTCTGCCCGACGAGGCCGTGCACCTCCCCACGCCGGATGTCGAGATCGACGTCGCGCAGCGCCAAGGTGCCGGTGAAGGTCTTGGACGCGTGCTGGAGCTGGATGACTGGTGCGTTCATGGGCGATGGTGGCGGCGGCGCCCGAGGGAGGGGCGCCGCCGTTCACCGGTCGGGGTCGTGCTAGTTGAGGCCCCAGAGCTTGCGGTACCCCTGCTCGAAGGCGTCGCCTCCGTACCACGAGATCTCCGGCGCGGACAGATCGATGTCGCCGATGTTGTCCTGGTCGAAGATGCGCAACGGGACGCCGGTCGCCTGCACCGGCTTGGCCCCCACCATCAGCCGCAAGGACTGGTCCATCTCGCCCCAGCCGAGCCAGTCGCCGGAGCTGCCGACGTCGGCCTGGACGATGTCGGCGTCCTTGACCTGCTGCATGACCGCCGGCGTCGCGTTGAAGCTGGCGACCTTGACCCGCGACGCCGCGCCGGCCTGCCGGATCGCCGGGGCGACGAACTGCGCCATGGCGTCGTAGAACGGCAGGACGTAGTCGATGTCATGGTTCTTGGTCAGCTGCGTGCGGACCAGCGTGCCCATCTGGCTCGCCCAGTCGCTCACGCGGTTCTGGACGAAGGTCAGCTTGCAGTCGGGGCACTCCTGCTTGAACGTCTGCTCCATGCCCGTGCGCATGTCCTGGCCATTGGGAACGTCGGGCGCCTGGACGGCCAACACGTTGGCCTTGCCCTTGGAGTCCGCGATCGCCCACTGCGCCATCTGGACCGCCGCCTCCTTGTACTTGAAGCTGGTCGTCGCGGCGATGCCCGCTCCCTGCGGCGGCACGCCCTCGTCGCGCTCGGTGCTGGAGATCACCTTGATCCCCTTGGCCGCGGCCTGCTTGATCGGCGCGGCCAGCAGCGAGCTGGAGACCGACTCGATGACGATGACATCGACCTTCTGCGAGATCGCCTGCTGCATGCAGCGGTTCTGGTCGGCCGGGTTGCCCTTGCCGTCGCAGACCAACACCTTCACCCCAACTTCCTTGCCCGCGTTGCCGAGCGCCTTGGAGATCGTCTGCTGCAGCGGGATCGAGTTGTCCAACGACAGGTAGAGCACCGTCTTGCCCTTGGCCTTGCTCGCGTCGATCGGCGGCCCGGGGGGCGTGAACGACGGAACGGCCTCGGCCGCCTTGACGGCCGCCGCCGCCTGGGTGACGCCGCCGCTCGACGCGTTGGTCGCCGAGGCGTCGGCGTTGGTGGAGCCCGACGCCGCGCTCCCGCCGCTGTCGCCGTCGCTCTTGTCCGAGCCGCCGCACGCGGCGAGCGCCATGACGGCGACCACCAGTGCTCCGAGCGTCAGGTACCGCCACCCGCGACGGCGTTCGAAGACGCCGCGTCCTTCCGTGCCACGCATAGCTTGTCCTCCTCCAGAGGTTGATGGGTTCATGCGGACTGCTCCCGGCGGCGCGCGACGATGCGCGAGAGGGTCACGGCGAACACCAGGGCGGCGCCGTAGAACACCTGCTCGATCCACACGTCGAGGCCGAGGAGTTGGAGACCCGTGACCGCCGTGATCAGGAAGTACACGGCGATCACCGATCCCCACGGGTTGAAGCGCCCGGGGTCGACGACCGTCGTCCCGAGGAACGCCGCCGCGAAGGCGGGCAAGAGGTAGCTCATGCCGGCGTTGGGGTCGGCGGCGCCGAGCGTGCCGGCCGAGATGACGCCGGCCAGCCCGGCGATGCCGCCGGCCAGGACGAAGGCGCCGAAGCGGATGCGCTGCACGGGCAGGCCGGTCAGGCGCGCGACCTCGCGGCCCTGGCCGACGAACAGCAGGTGGCGCCCGACCGGTGTGTAGCGGAAGGCGTACCACAACACCAGCGTCAGCCCGATCCCGTACCAGAACCCGAGCGGCAGGCCGAGCAGGTTGGTGGAGATCGCCGTCGTCAGCCCGTGGCCGATCCCGCCCTGCACCACGCTGTTGGTCAGGCCGAGCCCGATGCCGGTCACCAGCGTGCCGATGCCGAGCGTCGCGACCAGCGCGTCGACGCCGACCACCACTACGAAGAAGCCGTTGGCCGCGCCGATCGCCATGCCCGCCAGCACCGCGACGACGCACGCCAGGCCGACCGGCAGACCGGACTTCACGTTCAGCTCGGCCACGATCACCGAGGAGAACGCGAGCACCGAGCCGATCGACAGGTCGAACTCGCCGACCGCCAGCGGCAGCACCAGCCCGAGCGTGAGGACGACCAACACGGCCTGCGAGCCGAAGATCGTCTGGAAGTTGCTGACCGTGAAGAACGAGTCGGACTGCAGCAGCGAGAAGAGGACGATGACGCCGATCCACGCGCCGACCAAGGCATAGCGGTAGGCGACCTCGCCGGGATCGAGGAACCAGGGCCGGCGGCGCTCCTCGGGCTCGGGCGCCGACGGAGGGCTCGCCTGCTGGGTGCTCATGCCGTGAACTCCTCGTGATGGGCGTTCCACCACTCGGCGATCTCCAGCCGGGTGGCGAACCAGACCTCGCCGGTGTCCTGCGCGTACTGCAGGAGCTCCTTCAGCGCCGAGGCGCGCGCCGCCTGGCCGATCAGCCGCGAGTGCAGGCCGATGGACATCATCTTGGGGTGCGTCTCCCCCTCCTCGCGCAGGTAGTCCAGGCCGCGCTTACAGGTGTCGACGAACGACGACGGGTCCGAGTGGCCCTGGGCCAGGACGAACCGCACGTCGTTGTAGGTCAAGCTGTAGGGCACCACCAAGTGCCGTTGGCCGGTGACCGCGGTGTAGTACGGGATGTCGTCGGCGTAGGAGTCGGAGTCGTAGACGAAGCCGCCCTCCTCGACGAGCAGCTCACGCGTGTTGACCGAGGGGCCGTAGCGGCAGTACCAGCCGCGCGGGCGGTCGCCGCAGGTCTGCTGGATCGACTCGATCGCCATCGCGATGTGCTCGCGCTCCTGCTCCCGCGTCAGCCCGTAGGCCTCCTCCCAGCGGTAGCCGTGGCAGCACGGCTCGTGGCCGGCCTCCTGGATCCACGCCCCGACCTCGGGGTTGCGCTCGAAGGCGACCGCGCAGCCGAAGAAGGTCAGCGGGATGTTCAGGGCGTCGACCATCCGCTGCACGCGCCAGATGCCGGCGCGGCTGCCGTACTCGTAGACCGACTCGACGCAGAGGTCCCGGATGCCGGGCTCCAGCGCGATCGGCAGCTCCGACAGGCCGTCGGCGCGGCCGTCGCCGTCGGGGATCGAGCGCTCCGAGCCCTCCTCGTAGTTCATGACGATGCTCACCGCGACGCGTGCGCCGTTGGGCCAGCGCACGCGCGGCGCGTGCCGTCCGTAACCGACGAAGTCGCGTGGCGGGCCGGCGGACTCGTTGACGTCCTGGTCCATCGCTCAGTCCCCCTTCGTGGTGGTGTCGGCGCCGGGCAGCCCCTGCAGATGGGCGACCACGGCGTGCAGCGGCTCGACGTCGCCGTACTTGGCGTCGATGTCGAACAGGTTGGCCTCGTGCGGCTCCGGCGCGCGGTCGGCCACCGCCTCGCGCGGCACGATGACGCGGAAGCCGTGCGAGACGCCGTCCAGCGCCGCGGCGCGGATGCACCCCGACGTCGAGCAGCCGGTCAAGATGATGGTGTCGACGCCCGCCGCCCGCAGCGTCGAGGCCAGCGGCGTTCCGAAGAAGGCCGACGAGTACTTCTTGAGAATCACGGGCTCGCCCTCGCGCGGGGCCAGGCGCTCGTCGATCTCGACGCCGTCGGAGCCCAGCACCAGCTCGCGCAGCGCCGGGACCTTGCGGATGAACATGCCGCCGTCGGAGCCGTCGGGCTCGAAGGCGGTGGTGAAGAAGTAGACCGGGAGACCCGCGGCGCGGGCGGCGTCGAGCACCTCGGCGGTCGCCTCGACCGCCGCGGTCTGGTCGGACCCCACGCCGTAGGCCGGGTCGTTGAACGCCTTGGCCATGT
The DNA here is from genome assembly GCA_036500525.1 of Baekduia sp. GTDB lineage: Bacteria > Actinomycetota > Thermoleophilia > Solirubrobacterales > Solirubrobacteraceae > Baekduia. The sequence continues at coordinate 10,993 of DASYBY010000016.1, forward strand.
CGATGATCAACAGCGCGGGCGCCGTCCCCCAGCCGATGCGCGCGCCGATGCCGCGCTCGGCGTAGAAGGCGCCGGTCTCGGTGGGCCAGGCGCTCATCGCGTCGCGTCCTCCTCGCGGGCCGGCGGGGCGATCACGCCGCTCGCCTCCAGCTCGGCGAGCGCGTCGTCGTCGTAGCCGACGCTGCGCAGCAGCTCGCGCGTGTGGGCGCCGAGATCGACGCCGGCCCAGCGGATGTGCCCCGGGCTCTCGCCCAACCGTGGCACCACGTTCTGCATCTTGACGGGACCGAGAACCGGGTGATCGACCTCGGTGATCGTCTCGCGCGCCGCGTACTGCGGGTCCTCGAAGATCTCCTTGATCGACAGGATCGGCGCGATCGCTGCGTGCTCGCGCTCGAACGCGTCGACGACCTCCTCGGTCGTGCGCTCGGCGATCCAGGAGCTGATGGCCTCGTCGAGCTCGTCCTGGTGCTCGAGGCGCCCGGCGTGGTCGGCGAACCACGGCTCGTCGATCAGCTCGGGCCGGCCGACGAGGCGCATCACGCGCTCGGCGATCGACTGCGACGCGCCCGAGAGGCCGAGCCAGCGCCCGTCCTTGGCCTGGTAGGTGTTGCGCGGCGAGGTGAACGGCGCGCGGTTGCCGGTGCGCTCCTGGACGATCCCGAGCTGCTGGTAGACGGTGGCCTGCGGGCCGAGCAGCCAGAAGAGCGGCTCGAAGATCGACAGGTCGATGACCTGGCCGCGGCCCGACTTCTCCCGCCACCACAGCGCGACCATCACGGCGAAGGCGCCGTTGAGCGCCGCGACGCCGTCGCCGAGCGCGAAGGGCGGCAGCGTCGGCGGGCCGTCGGGGTAGCCGTTGATGTGGGCGTAGCCCGAGAGCGACTCGGCGTTGGTGCCGAAGCCCGGCCGGTCGCGGTACGGCCCGGTCTGGCCGAAGCCGGTCGTGCGGACGATGACCAACCGCGGGTTGATCTCGTGCAGGACCTCGGGGCCGAGCCCCCACTTCTCCAGCGTCCCCGGGCGGAAGTTCTCCACGTAGACGTCGGCGTCGGCCAGCAGGCGCTTCAGCGCCTCGGCGCCCGCGGGGTCTGACAGCTTGAGCGTGACCGAGCGCTTGTTGCGCCCGATGACCGCCCACCACAGCGAGATGCCCTCGCGCTGCCAGCCGAGCGACCGCAGGTTGTCGCCGGTCGGGTGCTCGACCTTGATGACGTCGGCGCCGAAGTCGCCCAGCAGCGTCGTGATGACGGGGCCGGCGAACAGGGATGCGGAGTCGACGACCTTGATGTCCTGGAGGGGGAGCGGCTGGTCGGTGGGTGCGGTCATGCGGTCCTCTCGGTTTCACGCGCGTACGCGTCGTAGCGGGACAGCTCACGACGGGCCCGCTCGTAGATGGGGTAGTCGACGAACTGCTCGTTGACGCGGATCGACGCGACGTTGCGCTGTTCGGCTTCTTCGAACTGCTCGACGACGTCGCGCAGCTGGGCGACGGTGTCGTCGGGCAGCCACGAGTACGCCCGCTTGGCCGGCGCGACCTGGGGCGGGAAGACGATGACCCGGCCCTGGAAGCCCAGGCTGCGCGAGCGCCGCGAGTCCTCCAGCAGCAGCTCGTCGTTCTTGATGTCGAAGACGGGGCCGTCGATCGGCGCGGCCAGGCCGGCGGCGCGCGTGGCGACGATGATGCGGGCGCGGGCGTAGGCGAGCTCGGCGCCGGCGGGCGTGACCTCGACGCCGATGTCGGTGGAGAAGTCGCCGAGGCCGAAGATCGCGGTCACCAGGCGGTCGCCGCCGCGGGCCAGGGTGTCGTCGACGTTGACGATGCCGCGGGCGGTCTCGACGATCGGCACGACCTTGATCGCGCCGACGGGGAGGCCGGCGCGGGCCTCGGCGGCGGCCAGCAGCGCATCGACGTGGAGCAGCTCCTGGGCATGGTCGGCCTTCGGGACCAGGATGCCGTCGAGGCGCTTGCAGACCACCGCGTCGATGTCCGCTTCGAGACGGCCGGTGCTCGCGGCGTTGACGCGCACCAGGGCGACGAAGCCGTCGTCGTAGCGCTCGATGCCGGCGCGGACCGTGGCGCGGGCGCCGTCCTTGGCGTCGTCGGCGACCGCGTCTTCGAGGTCGAGGACGACGACGTCGGAGCCGAACGAGGGCACCTTGGCGATCTTGCGCTCGTCGCTGCCGGGGGCGAACAGGAAGGTGCGCAGGGGTTGCCCGGTCCACGCCGCGGGGCGGTCTCTCTCCATGCCGAGGAACATAGTCTACAGAAAATAGAATGTCAAAATGAGGTCCAGCTCCGCTAGGATCACCGCTGTGTCCCACCTCGAGAATCGCCGTCGCACCGCGCTGAGCGCCGGAACGCACCGCCCTCTCACCAAGACCGACGCCGCGGCCGCCGCGCTGCGCTCGGCCATCGAGGACGGCCGCTACGAGCCGGGGCAGCACCTCCCCATCAACCTGCTCATCGCCGATCTGGACATGAGCCCGACGCCGATCCGCGAGGCGCTGCGGATGCTGCAGGCCGAGGGGTTGCTGGTCGGGCGTCCGCACCGCGGCGTGGTCGTGGCCGACACGCTGCCGGAGCAGCTCGACGAGGTCTACCAACTGCGCCAGGTGCTGGAGCCGCTGGCCACGGAGTGGGCCACCGAGCACGCGAGCGACGAGCAGCTGGCCGAGATCCGCGACCTTCATGAGCGGCTGCGCAAGCTGATCGTCGACCATCCCGACGACGAGGAGGAGGCCGCGGCGCTCAACGAGCAATGGCACCAAGCGATCTACCGGGCGACGGGCTCACGACACCTCCCCGACTTCATCGAGCGCCTCTGGCTGGCGATGCCGCTCAACGCGTCGTGGTTCGCCAAGGAGCGCGCCAGCTCGGTGCAGCAGCACGGGGAGGTGGTCGACGCGATGGAGGCCCGCGACGCCGCCAAGGCCGCCGAGCTGATGCGCACGCACGTCCGCCACGGTGGGGACACGACGATGCGCAACGTCCGGGCCAGCCGCGGGTGAGCGCGGAGATCCTCGCGGCGCTCGTTGATCCGGGCGCACGGTCTGAGGTGGCGCCCGCGGAGCTGGTGGAGGCCGTGTACGCGCGGATCGACCGGGTCGAGGGGCAGGTCAATGCCCTTGTGTCGCGGACGGAGGCGATCGCTGCGGCGGATGGTGAGCGGGTGGCGGCGGCGCGGCGCGCCGGGCTGCCGCTGGCGTTGGACGGGCTGCCGATCGTCGTCAAGGACAACATCGACGCCGCGGGGACCGTCACGACGGTCGGCACGCGGGCACTGGCGCGGCCGCCGGCGGTGCGTGACGCCGTGGCGCTGGAGCGCCTGCGTCGTGCGGGGGCGATCCTCGTCGGCAAGGCGCAGCTGCACGAGCTGATCTACGGGGCGACGACCGACAACGCGGTGTTCGGTGCGTGTCGCAACCCCTGGGACCTCGACCGGATCCCGGGCGGGTCGTCGGGCGGGTCGGGCGCGGCGCTGGCGGCGGACTACTGCGGCGGCGCGCTGGGGACCGACACGGGCGGGTCGGTACGGGTGCCGGCGGCGCTGTGCGGCGTGACGGCGCTGCGGCCGACGTTCGGCGCGGTGCCGACCGCGGGCGTGTTCCCGATCAGCGCGATGTTGGACACCGTCGGGCCGATGGCACGGGATGCGACGACGGTGGGCGCGCTGCTCGCGGCGCTGACGGGCGGGGACGGCGGGGCGGGCGCGCCGCGCGGGATCGCCGGCGTGCGCATCGCCGTGGCCCAAGGGTTCTTCGCGGAGACCGTGGAGCCCGCGGTCCGCGCCGCCGTGGCCGAGGCGGTCGACGTGCTGCGCGAGCGGGGCGCGATCGTCAGCGAGATCGAGCTGCCGGGCGCCGCGGCCGCCGGCGACGCGGTGACCACGATCTCGCGCGCCGAGGCGCTCGCCCTCCACGCCGCGCGAGTGCGCGACGCGCCCGAGACGATCAGCCCCGACGTGCTCGCCCGTCTGCGCCTGGGCCAGCAGGTCAGCGGCGTCGACCTCGCCCGCGCGCTGCAGACCGCCCGCGACTGGCGCGCGGAGCTCGACGGTGCGTTCGCCCGCGTCGACGTCGTCCTCTCCCCGACCGCCACCGCCACCGCGCCGCTGATCGCCGGCACCGAGACCACCCGCACGACCGCCGAGCTGACGCGCCTCACCTACCCCTGGAGCCTGGCCGGCGTCCCCGCGATCACCCTCCCGTGCGGGTTGTCGGAAGGTCTGCCGATCGGCCTCCAGCTCGCCGCGCCGGCCTGGCACGAGCAGCGCCTACTGGCGATCGGGGTCGAGTTCCAGGCGCACACCGGCTGGCACCGGCTGCGCCCGCCGCTCGCGTCCTAGACCGGCGCGACCGCCGCCGACGCCGGGTCGATGAGGACCTTGGCGTGCGCCTCGGGGTCGGCGAGCGCGGTGAAGGCCGCGTCGACCCCGGCGAGCCCGACGGTCCCCGTGATGAGCGGGCGCGGGTCGAGCTTGCCCTCGGCGAGCATGTGCAAGGTGTCGCGGAACTCCAGCGGCGTGTAGGCCAACACGAACCGCAGGTCGATCTCCTTGTTGATGGCCATCGCGGGCGTGAGGCGATCGGGGCCGACGCACACGCCGACGACCACCACGCGCGAGAACAGCGGGGCGTCGTCGATGATGCTCCCGATCATGCCGGGCACGCCGACGCACTCGAAGATCACCGGGTGCTTGGGCTTGCCGCCGAGCTTCTCGCCCAGGCGCCACAGATGCCACCAGCCGACCGGCAGGCGCCCGAGCTTCTCGCGCGTGCCGACCGCGAGCTCGAAGGCCGCGGGCGCCTCGGTGATGTGCCCGCGCGCCTCGCCCCCTTCGAACGGCGAGCCGGCCGCGGGATCGATCACGACGTCGGCCCCGCACGCGGTCGCCAGCGCGCGGCGGCCGGGCGAGAAGTCGCTCGCCACGACGGTGCGCACGCCCTGGGCCTTCAGGCACAGGATCACGCCGAGCCCGACCGGCCCGCAGCCGACGACGATCGCGACGTCGCGCCGGCCGACCTCGCCGCGCTGCACGGCGTGCCACGCGACGGCCATCGGCTCGGTGAGCGCGGCCACGTCGGGCGCCAGGCCGTTGGGCACCGCCATCGTCATCGACTCCTGGACCAGCACCTGCTCCGCGTACGCGCCGGGCGCGTGGGACGAGAGGCCGACGGCGTCGATCCCGTGGGCGCCGCGCAGCAGCGGGACGGACACGACCAGCGTGCCGGTGGGGAGCCGTCCGCGGGAGCGGCCGCCCGGCCCGTACTCGGCGATCGCGCCGGAGAACTCGTGCCCGAAGACCAGCGGCTCGTCGGAGCGCCCGAAGCGGTCGTAACCGGTGCGCGCGGCCATGTCGGCCCAGGCGTCGATGCCGTGCCGCGCGTGGAGATCGGAGCCGCAGATGCCGCAGCGCAGCACCTGGAGGCGGACCTGCCCGCGGGCGGGCACCGGCTCGGGGACGTCACGGACGTCCAGCTCGGCCTGACGGCAGACGACGGCCCTCATCGGTCGCGAGCCTACCGCGCCGGGGGGCGGCGGCGTGGCGCGTATTCAGGAAACCCGGTCGCCTTTTACCTGTATGGCGTACCCTGTGGGACATGAGCCTCACCATCGGCAACACCGCACCCGACTTCACGGCCGAGACCACCGACGGCACGATCAACTTCCACGAGTGGATCGGCGACGACTGGGCCGTCCTGTTCTCCCACCCGCGCGCGTTCACGCCGGTCTGCACGACCGAGCTGGGCTACATGGCCTCCATCAAGCCCGAGTTCGACCGCCGCGGCGTCAAGATCATCGCCATCTCGACCGATCCGGCCGAGGGCAGCTCCGAGTGGGCCAAGGACATCGAGGCCAGCCAGGGCTCGACGGTCAACTACCCCATCATCGCCGACACCGACCACGCCATCTCCAAGGCGTACGGCATGCTCCCCGCCGACGTCTCCGGCGACCCGACCGCCCGCACCGCCGGCCAGAACGCCACGCTGCGCAACGTCTTCGTCATCGGCCCGGACAAGCAGATCAAGTTGGTGCTCATCTACCCGATGACCACGGGCCGCAACTTCGACGAGGTGTTGCGCGTCATCGACTCGCTGCAGCTCACGGCCAAGCACCAGCTCACCACGCCCGCCCAGTGGCAGCCCGGCGAGGACGTCATCATCGCCGGCTCGGTCAGCGACGAGCAGGCCAAGGAGCGCTACCCGGACGGCTGGGAGTCCCCGCTGCCGTACATCCGGATCGTCCCCGCGCCGCAGTCGTAGACCGCGGCGCAGGGCCAGCGTCAGCCCGGCCTGTCGCTCGGTGAGAGCCGGGCCGGGAGGACGCCGGACTTCAGGAGGGCCACGAGCGTGCGGGCTCCGTCGGGCGTGAGCCCGCCGGCGACCTGCACGCCGTTGCCGGCGTCGACCCCGTCGGGGTTCTGCTCGGGGTCGACGAACGGCACGATGAGCAGGCGGCCGTCGAGCACGATCGCGAAGTGCTGGGCGACGTCGGCGCTGCTCGTGCCGGGACGCAGCAGCGCGGCGCCGCGCCGGGCGATCCGGCGGGTCGTGGCGTGCAGGGCCCGTTGGCCGCGCGCGGTGAAGTCCAGGGTGACGATCGGCGCCCCGGTGAACCGATCGACGCCCTGGCGGGGATCGGCGACGCCGGCGCCGGTGAGCGCCGCGTGATCGCGCAAGACGTACCACTGCGTGTCGGCCTCGGGCGGCGTGTCCGCGGCGTGGTCGGCCTCGACGATCGCCGTGCCCGGCAGGACGCGGACGATCTGCGCGTCGGCGGCGTGTCCGCGGGCCGCGGCGGCGCGGGAGGGCTCGGGACCGCCGAGGACCTGGTGGCGTGCGCGGTCCACGGCGTAGTAGTCGGGCGACGACCGGTCGCCGTCGCCGGCCGGGCAGCGCGCCGCCCGCAGCACCGCCGCGTAGCGCGACAGCGTGCCGGCCCCCGGCTCGCCCGCGGCCGTGCCGCCGGTGACCCTGGGGTTCGCCGGCTGCGGGTTGCACTGCGCGTCGAGCACGTTGGCCTCCCAGTCGTAGAGCAGCAGCCGACCCGGCGCGGCGGCGGCCAGCACGGCCGTCGCGGTGGTTCCCTTGCCGCAGGCCGCGCAGGAGACCTGGATGCGGCCGGGGGTCGAAGAGTCCGCCGACCAGCCGTCGAGATGCAGCGACGCGAACCGCCGGTGCAGGACCGCCACCGACGCGTCGGTCAGCGGCGCGGAGGCGGGATCGCCGGAGGCGCTGGAGACGGTGAAGGTCTCGGCGACGGTGTCGTGCCGCGGGGCCGAGCCGGGCAGGAGCACGACCAGCAGCACGGCGACCACGAGCGCGGCGGCGGCCAGCGCGGCGCCGACGGCCCTGCGGCGGAGGGCGGCGTCCGGCACCATCGCGGCGTCCGGCGCGGCGCCGATCCTCCGCCGACGGCCGCTCCCCCTCGCGCGGCGCGCGGGCGGCGTCGGGGCGTACCCGTCCTCCCCCTGCGCCGCCGGCAGCGCCGGCGGCGCGAGCGCCTCGGGGTCGGCGCCCGCGAGCGGATCGGCGTTGCGGATGCGCGTGGCGAGTCTCATGCGTTGGGCTCCGTCTCGGCGGTCAGTGGATGTCTGGCGG
>DASYBY010000017.1:0-8022 GCA_036500525.1 Baekduia sp.
GTGGCCGCCGTCGCGGTCTGGGCCGCGTCCGGCGACCAGGCGCTCCTGCTGAACTTCGGGCCGCTGCCCGTCGTCCTCGTCTTCGGCGGCGCGATCGCCGGCCTGCTCGGCGGCGCGTACCTGACGGTGCGCGCGTTCGTACTGGCCTAGGCCTAGCGCGCCGCCGCCGGCCTACGCCTGGTTGGCGGGGTCCACGTCCGCGGAGTCCCGCGACGCCGGCGTCACGGTCGGCTCCTTGAGCATGCCGTGCGGCGGGCGGTCGCCCGGCGCGCTGCCGCGCTCGAAGCCGGCGGCCCGGTAGGCCTCGCCCTCGTCGAGGGTCTCGCGGACCAGCAGCTCCTTGGCCAGGCTGTCGAGCTGCGAGCGGTGCTCGGTCAGCGAGTCGACCGCGCGGACGTAGCACTCCTCCACGATGCGCCGGACCTCGCTGTCGATCAGCTCGCGCGTCGCCTCGGAGCTCGGGTCGGTGCCGGGGTACTGCGGCTCGTCGGAGATGACCGACACGAGGCCGATCTGGTCCGACATGCCCCAGCGCCCGACCATCGACCGGGCGATCCGCGTGACCTGCTCGAGGTCGGACTCGGCGCCGGTGGTGACCGTGCCGTAGACGATCTGCTCCGCGGCCCGGCCGCCCAGCGCGCCGACGATGCGGCCCAGCAGGTAGGCGGTGTCGTAGCCGTAGCGGTCGCTCTCGGGCGACTGGAAGGTCACGCCGAGCGCGCGGCCGCGCGGCACGATCGAGACCTTGCGCACCGGGTCGGCGCCCGGCTCCAGCATGCCCAGCAGGGCGTGGCCGCCCTCGTGGTAGGCGGTGCGCTCGCGCTCTTCCAGGCTGAGCGTGATGCGCCGCTCGGTGCCGAGGACGATCTTCTCGAAGGCGTTGTAGAAGTCGGCCGACTCCACCTTCTTGTGCCCCGACTTGGCGGCCAGCAGCGCGGCCTCGTTGACGAGGTTGCGCAGGTCGGCGCCGACCATGCCGGGGGTCGTGGCGGCGAGCGCCTTGAGGTCGACGTCGTCGCCCAGCGGCACCGAGCGCGTGTGGACCTGGAGGATCTTCTCGCGGCCCTCGACGTCGGGCGGGTTGACGGTGACGCGGCGGTCGAAACGCCCGGGGCGCAGCAGCGCGGCGTCGAGCACGTCGGGGCGGTTGGTCGAGGCGAGGACGATGACGCCCTCCGAGCCGGTGAAGCCGTCCATCTCGGTGAGGATCTGGTTGAGCGTCTGCTCGCGCTCGTCGTGGCCGCCGAGCGACGCGCCGCCGCCGCGCTGGCGGCCGATCGCGTCGAGCTCGTCGATGAAGATGATCGACGGCGCCGCGGCCTTGGCCTGGGTGAAGAGGTCGCGCACGCGGCTGGCGCCGACGCCGACGACCATCTCGATGAACTCGGAGGCCGAGATCGAGAAGAACGGCACGTCGGCCTCGCCGGCGACCGCGCGGGCCAGCAGCGTCTTGCCCGTGCCGGGCTGGCCGGAGAGCAGGACGCCCTTGGGGATCATCGCCCCGAGCGAGCGGTACTTGTCGGGGTGCTTGAGGAAGTCGACGACCTCTTCGAGCTCGTCCTCGGCCTCGTCGATGCCGGCGACGTCGGCGAACGTGGCGCGGTTCTCGGCGGCCGAGTCATAGCGCTTGGCGCGCGAGCGGCCGAGGCCGCTGAGGCCCGCGGCGCCGCCCCCGGCGCGCCGGGCGGCGAAGACGAAGAAGCCGACGATCAGCAGCGTCGGGCCGAAGAAGAGCAGGACGTCGGCCCAGATCGAGCGGCCGTCGTCGAGCGGCTTGGCGTTGACGATGACGCCCTTCTGCTGCAGCTCGGAGAGCAGCGGGTCGTTCGCGGGCGCGAGCGCGGGGCGCAGCGTCGAGAACTTCGTGTTGGGCTTGTCGGCCTTGCCGTTGAACTTCTGCGGCGTGACCTTCTTCTTGAACGTGCCCTGGATCTTGTCGCCCTGCGACGTCAGCTCGGCGACGTTGTTGTTGTCGACCTCGGTCTGGAACTGGGAGTACGGCACGTCGGCGCGGTCGGTCTTGCTGGGGACCAGCGACGCGAAGAGGAAGTTCAGTGCGAGGAGCGCGACGACGAAGTAGAGGAAGCGCCGGCCTCCGGGCGGGCGCGGCATGCCCATCGGGCCCTGCTTCTTGGGCTCGGGCGCCCCCTCGACACGCCACGGCGTGGGCTTGTTGTCGGTCCTGCGGCCGGGTGATTCGGAGTCGGAAGGCATGGGGCTTGTGCGTGAGTCTACGAAGCGGCGCCCGGCTGCTGGATCGGATCGGCCCCGAACCGTCGGACGAGGCCGCAACCGTCGCGCGGATGTGCTTGGCTACCTGCCGGTACCGCTGTACATAACCAGCCGAGTCCGGGCGACACAGGTCGCCCGGAGCGGGGGAACCAACGGGTCCGAGCGATCGGACCCACGGGGCGAATCGCCGTCATCGCACGGCGTAGCGCAGCTCTAGAGCGCGAGCCCGTCAGCTAACCCCGTAGGCGTGAAGAGCAAAGGAAGCATCCTTCGTGATCCACGACTTCGAACGCGCCTGCCAGGCGTCCCTGGAGAGATCCCGGCTGCGCCGGCGCGCCATGGCCGAGCGCTTGGCCGTTGTCCGCCGTCGCCGCCGGCGTGGGAGCAGCACGTCGCTCGCCGCCATCGCCGCCGTGCTCGCCCTCGGTGGGCCGCTGGCGCTGGCGCAGACCAGCGCGCAGGCCCCGGCGCCGTCCACCCTCAGCGCCGGCTCGTCCGGCACCGCGGTCACCGCGCTGCAGTCGGCGCTCGGCGTCACGCCCAGCGGCCGGTTCACGGCCGCGACCGCGCGCGCCGTGCGGAGCTTCCAGCGCCACCACGGTCTGACCGTGGACGGCGTCGTCGGCCCGCAGACCGCGGCGGCCCTCGGGCTGCCGTCGTCGACGCAGGCCGCTGCGGAGACCGCCTCGGCCGCCGCCGCGCCGGACGCCACGCTCGCCGCCATCGCCCAATGCGAGTCCGGCGGCGATCCGACCGCGATCTCGTCCGACGGGACCTACCGCGGCAAGTACCAGTTCACGCGCTCGACCTGGAAGCAGATGGGCGGCAGCGGCGATCCCGCCGCGGCCCCCGAGGCCGAGCAGGACCGCCTCGCCGCCGCGCTGCTGGCCGCGCAGGGCACCACGCCCTGGCCGGTCTGCGGGCAGGGCACCTCGTAAGGCTCGACCAACCCTGCGAAAGGGGTCTGACCCCTTTCGCAGGGTGGTCGAGGGTTGGCCGGGTGCGGAAGCGTCGCCGACGTGCGACGCTTCCGCCCGGTGACCCCGCCCGACCAGCTCTCGCTCACGCTCGGCCCGTGCTTCTCCGTGGAGGTCGAGGATCGCTTCAGCGCCGGCCTGACCGGGCGCCACGATCGCTCCTACGCCTCGCCGATCCAGCCGCGCGCCGAGGCGCTGACGCTGGCCGCGCTCCTGCTCGACATGGGCGCCGACCTCGACGGCGACGGCCCGTGGCAGAAGGCGATCGCCGGCGGGCGCCGGACCGTACGCCTCGTGGCCGAGCCCGACGGCGCCGGCGCTCCGGGCGTCTAGACGCTCGCCCGTCGCCTCAAGTCTGCGGCCTCGCGGCCGACTACAGGAGAAGCGTCGGCGTTCCTCCTCCTCGCCCGCGTGACCTTTCCGAAGCCCTTGCCACCAGCGGGGGCTTCGGCGTTTAACGGCTAGGACGGGCCGACGAGCGCGATCGTCACCAGGCCGCCGGCCATCGCCGCGAGGGCGAGCGGGAGGCCGATGACGGAGAAGCGGCGCGCCGATGGGTGGGCGCCGGCGGCGCGGGCGGCCTTGAACCAGAGGTAGGCCGACAGCGAGCCGGTCACCGCGAGGTTCGGCCCGAGGTTGAGACCGAGCAGCAGCGCGCGCGGGTGGGTCGGCGGGGTCGCCGACAGCAGGACGGCGGCCGGCAGGTTGTTGAGCCCGACCGCCGACAGCGCGCCGGTGAGCGTGGTCTCCAGCGCCGAGGCGGAGTCGAGCAGGTCGGTCGGTCCCGACCACACGCGGGCGAGGAGACCGAGCAGCACGCTGAGCGAGAAGAGCGTGGCGAGCGCCAGCGGGCCGACGGCCTCGACCGCGCCCGCGGGCGTGATGCGCCGCTCCCGGATGCGGATCGCGGCGGCGACGAGGCCGACGGTGAGGACCGGGACGCCCGGGTGCGGGAGGGCGAGGACGAGGGCCGCGCCGATCGCGCAGGCGACGGCGCCGAGGGTGCGGGGGCGGGGAGCGTCGCCGCCGCGCCGGCCGTGGAGGTGGGGTCTGACCCCGCGCAGCCGCCACGCCTGCCACGCCACCAACCCTCCGCCGGTGATCCCGGCCGCGGCGACCGCGGCCGGCAGGATCCGCGCGGTGAACGTCGCGCCGCTGGTCGGCTCGCCCGCGAGCACGAGCAAGTTGGTGAGGTTGGCCCCGGGCAGCAGGAGCGACGACGCGTTGGCCATCAACACGGCGCCGTAGAGGAACGGCTCGTCGTCGGTCTCCAGCCCGCGCGCGGCGCCGATCAGGATCGGCGTGAGGAAGACGACGGCCGTGTCGAGGTTGAGCACCGCGGTGACGGCCGCGACCAGCAGCAGCGCCACCAACAGCAGGCGCCGCGGCGCGGTCGTGACGCCGAGCAGCCGCGCGCTGGCCCACGCGAACAGGCCGTCCGCGTCGGCCACCACGCCGAGCAGGAGCAGCCCGGCGACCAGCAGGAACGGACCCTGGGCCTGGTCGGCGGCGTCGCGGGCGCGGCCGTCGAGCGCGAACGCGAGCACGGCCCCCGCGAGCACGGGCGCAGCGACCACCCGCAGCGCGAGCCTCGTCCCCACGGCGCGTGGGGTGCCCCGCCGCGGGCCGGGCCACTCAGTCGATGCCGAGCGTGCGCGCCCAGATCGTCCAGAGCACGTCGACGCACAGCGCGGGGTCGGCGTCGGCGTCGGGATCGCGGCCGAACATGTCCATCAGGAACGCGCCGTTCATGACGTTCAACGCGTGCACCGTGGCGCGGACGTCGGGCACCGTGCGCACGCGGCCGGCGGCGATGGCGTCCTCGAAGATCGACACCGTCAAGTCGATCGACCAGTCCAGGAAGCCGCGGTAGGCGCGCTCGACCTCGGCGTCGTGGCGGGCCGCGTCGTCGATCGCGCGGAGGATCGGGCCGTTGGTCCTGAAGACCTCGACGGTGTGCTCCAGGACGCGCCGCAGGTAGGCCGGATCGCCCGGCTCTCCGGACTCCACCAGCCCGGCGCGCAGGTCGTCCAGCAGGCTCAGCACCAGCGCGCCGAGCGCGTCGAAGTGGCGGTAGAAGAGCGTGCGCGCCAGGCCGGCCTCGGCCATGACCGAGTCGACGCTGAGGTCGCGGTAGCTGCCCGCGACGAGCAGGCGCGCGGCGGCCGCCCGGATGCGTTCGCGGGCCTCGGCCTTGGGGATCCGCGGGCCCCGGCCGCCGGTGGACGTCGGTGTTGACACGGTGTCGCAAGTATGGCAGCTTGCCCCATTGCGACACACCGTCACAACTCTGCTCCCCGGGAGTTCCACACCATGAAGCCCATCTCGGTCTCCACGACCATCGACCGTCCCCGTGCCGAGGTCTACGCCCACCTCGACGTGCTCGGCAACCACCCCTCCTTCCTCGACCACTTCATGGCCGACGCGGTGCTCAGCGGGCCGCCGTCGGGCATCGGCGCGCACCTGCGCTTCCGCGTCCTCTCCCCGGGGCGGACCGAGTGGATGGAGTCGACGGTGATGGCCACCGAGCCCGACGTCAGCATCACCGAGCAGACGCTGGGCGCGGGCGGCAAGCGCCGGATGCGCGGGACCTACCGCCTCGCCGACGCGCACGCCGACGGCCGCGCCACGCGCGTCACGTTCGAGCTCGTGACCGAGTCGGCGCCCGCCCTCGAGCGGCTCCTCGCGCCGCTGACCCGGTCGTGGCTGGCCAAGCAGAACGTCCGCGCGATGGCCCGGCTCAAGGAGCAGCTGGAGAGCGAGAGCGCCGCGGCCGCCGCCTGATCGCGCGCGGCTGTCGCATACTGGGCGGGTCCGGCGCGCGGTGCGCCGGGCCTCCCGACGATGCGTCCCCTCCTCCTCGCCGGCGCGGCCTGCGCCCTCCTGCTCAGCGCCTGCGGTGGCGGCGACCACGCGGCGCCGGTCGCCCCCGTGCGCCTCGCGGTCTCGGCGCCCTCGGACCTGGCGACGGTCCGCGCGGACACCGTCGAGATCCGCGGCACGGTGCATCCCGCGACCTCGACGGTCCTCGTCGGCGGCCGGCGCGCGAGCGTCTCGGGCGCGAGCTGGAGCGCCGAGGTCGACCTGGAGCCCGGCGTCAACCTCGTTGACGTGCTGGCCAGCGCCGGCTCCGCCAAGCCCGCGCTGATGGCCGTCCGCGTCCGCCGGCTCGTCGAGGTCGAGGTGCCCGACATCGTCGGCGACGCCGTCGACGACGCCCGCCAGGCGTTGGAGGATGCCGGCCTGAAGGGGAGCTTCGAGGACACCGGCGGCGGGTTCTTCGACGCGCTGCTGGGCGGGAGCCCGAAGGTCTGCGAGACCGATCCGGCGGCGGGCGAGCCGGTCGATCCGGGGACGACGGTGCAGGCGACGGTGGCGCGGCGGTGCTAGGGGGCTGAGGGGCGGGGCGGGCGTCGTTGGCGTCCCGTCCGAGCGCGGCTGGTGGCGCGTGGCGTGGTTCGTCGCCAGTGACGAGTGCGTATCCGGGGGCGCGCGCGCCGTCTGTCCTCCGCGGGCGCCTGGGGCGGGGGCGTTCGGGCGCGAACGGTGACGGTTGGCACCTGGGGGTCGCCTATCGACCCCGAAGTGCCAGCCATCTCGATCGATGGCACCTGGACGTTGCATCTCAACGGGTAAGTGCCATCCATCTCGCGGACGCCCCGCCCCGGGCACAACGCGCGCCGCGCGGAGGACAGACCAGCCTGAACGCACCCCAGGCGCACTCGTCATTGCCGACGAACCACGCCACGCCCCGCGACCCGCGCCGCGAGCTGAACGCCATCGACGCCCGCGCCGCGCGCCCTACGCCCGCGGCTCCGTCAGGATCTGATCGATCGTCGGCTTGCCGTTGCGCCGGATGACGCCGAGGATGATGCGCCCGGTGATCGGTGGGGCGCCGTTGCGGGTCACGGTGTAGCGGCCCTCGGCGCGGCCGACCGGGCCGCCCGTGACCTGGAGGTCGTCCAAGGTGTACTTCTCGATCTTGTCGCGCACGAACTGCCGGTGGTACTCGCTGACGACCGCGGGGCGACCGTGCTGCACGTCGGTCGGGCTGACCCGGCGCACCGCGGGCGTGAGGGTGCGGCGCAGGGCGGCGTCGTCCTCGTCGGTGTAGGCGCCGGCGAAGGACTCGGCGGCCGAGCGGACCTCGTTGCCCGACAGCGGGCCGGTCGCCGTCCCGCTCCCGCCCGTGGCCCAGAGCACGATGACGACGGCGGGGATCGCGAGGACGAGCGCCGTCGCGCCGAAGGCCATCCGCCGGCGCCGCCCGCGCTGGACCTTGACGGCCGCGGGGCGAGCCGGGTCGCCGGCGCTCCGGGGCGCACCCCGCGCGCCCCGCGCCCCCGCGTGCTCCGTCGGCGCCACCGGCGGGGCGACCGCCGTCGCCATCCCGCCCGGCGCCGCGACGGCGGTCACGCCCGCCCGCGGGGCGATCCGCGTCGGCTCGGCCTGCTCGGGCGTCGCGGCGCCCGTGGCGACGCTGCCGCGCCCCGTGACCAGATGCTCGCCCGCCGCGGCCGCCCGCGCCGCGCGCCCCAGGTCGCCCGCCGACGGATATCGCCCCGCCGGCTCCTTGGCCAGCGCGCGCGCCAGCACCGAGTCGAACGCGGCCGGCACGCCGAGCGTGTCCGACGGACGCGGCGGCGGGTCGTGCAGGTGGGCGGTGATCGTCGCCGGGACGGTGTCGCGCCGGAACGGCGGCGTCCCCGTCAGCGCCGTGAAGAGCACGCAGCCGAGCGCGTAGACGTCGGCGCGCGCGTCGGTCGGCTCGCTGCGCAGGTGCTCGGGCGCCATGAAGTCGACGGTCCCGATC
>DASYBY010000018.1:0-15596 GCA_036500525.1 Baekduia sp.
GGCGGGTGCGACCTGGTCGTGCACACGAGCGGGACGTCGCCGGGGCTGCAGCGCTCGCTCGACCTGCTCGCGCCCGAGGGCACCGTGCTCGACCTCAGCTGGTACGGCGACGCCGAGGTGCGGCTCTCGCTGGGCGGCGCGTTCCACGTCGGCCGCCTGGGGATCCGCGCCAGCCAGGTCGGCACGGTCTCCCCGGCGCGGAGCGCGCGCCGCACGTCGCGCGACCGGCTGGCCCTCGCGCTCGACCTCCTGCGCGACCCGGCCTTCGACGCGCTCGTCACCGGTGAGTCGCGCTTCGACGAGCTGCCCGATGTGATGGAGCGCCTGGCCTTCGGGACCCTGCCGGCGCTCTGCCACACCATCACCTACGAGGGGATGTAGTGCCGTGTTCAGCGTGACGATCCGTGACCACATGATGATCGCCCACAGCCTGCGCGGCGAGGTGTTCGGACCGGCGCAGCGGCTGCACGGCGCGACCTACGTCGTCGACGCCACGTTCCGGCGCGCGACGCTCGACGCCGATGGCATCGTGGTGGACATCGGTCGCGCGGCCGACGCGCTGAAGGCGGTGGTGGCCGAGTTGACGTACCGCAACCTCGACGACGAGGCGGGCTTCGCGGGGGTGAACACGACGACCGAGGTGCTGGCGCAGACGGTGGCGGACCGGCTGGCCGATCGTGCTCTGGCCGGGGGGTTGGGCGACGGCGGGCGGGACCTCGACGGGCTGACGGTGGTGCTGCACGAGTCCCACGTCGCGTGGGCGAGCTACGAGCGATCGCTGTGACCGAGACCGTCCATGTCGTGGTTCCGGAGGGCATCGACGACCCGGAGCGCCCGAGCGGCGGGAACACGTATGACCGCCGGGTGTGCGCGGGGCTCGCGGCGCTCGGCGCGGTGGTGCACGAGCACGCGGTGGCGGGTGACTGGCCGCGGGCTGATGCGGCGGGGCTCGCTGCGCTGGCGCGCGTGGTGGAGGGGATGCCGGATAGTGCCGTGGTGCTGCTCGACGGGCTGGTCGCGTGCGCCGCGGCTGAGGTGCTGGTCCCCGAGGCGGGGCGGCTGCGGCAGGTCGTGTTGGTGCACATGCCGCTGGGGCATCGGCCGCCGGAGGGCTCGGGCGAGGTGGTGCGGGCGGGGGAGCGCGATGTGCTGGCGGCGGCGGTCGCGGTCGTCGCGACGAGCGCCTGGACCCGGCGGCGGCTGGGCGAGTTGTATGGGTTGCCGGCCGAGCGGGTGCACGTGGCCGAGCCGGGCGTCGACGAGGCCGAGCTCGCGCCGGGGAGCGTGGCCGGGAACGCGCTGCTGTGTGTCGCCGCGGTGACGCCGGACAAGGGGCACGACGTCCTGCTCGACGGGCTGGCGACGGCGATGGACCTGCGCTGGCGCTGCGCGTGCGTGGGGAGCCTGGCGCGTGACGCGGACTTCGCCGACGGCGTGCGCCGCCGTGTGCGGGCGGGCGGGATGGGCGATCGGGTGCGCTTCCCGGGACCGCGGACGGGGCGAGAGCTCGACGGCGCGTACGCCGCGGCGGACCTGCTCGTGCTCGCCTCCCACGCCGAGACGTACGGGATGGTGGTCACCGAGGCCCTGGCCCGCGGCCTGCCGGTGCTCGCCACGGAGGTCGGCGGCGTGACCGAAGCCCTCGGGCACGGGGCGGACGGCACCCGCCCCGGCCTGCTCGTCACGCCCGGCGATCCCGCCGCCCTCGGTGCCGCGCTACGGGCCTGGCTGATCGACGCCGAGCTGCGCGGCCGCCTACGCCGTGCGGCCCGGCAACGGCGGGCGGCGCTGGGCCGGTGGCCGGCCACGACGGCAACGGTCGCCGGCGTCCTGGCGGGGGCGGGGCGATGAGCGCGACGGAGGCGATCGGCACGATCGGCGCCACCGCCGTCCGCGTCAGCCCGCAGTGGCTCGCGCTGCGCGAGTCGGCCGATGCCGCGGCCCGCTCCGCCGACCTCGCCGAGCGCCTCGCGGACCATCTCGCCGGCCGCGATCGCCTCGTGATCCACGACCTCGGCGGCGGCACCGGTGCGATGGGTCGCTGGCTCGCGCCGCGGCTGGCGGGGCCGCAGCAGTGGACCGTGCACGATCGCGACGCGGATCTTCTCGACCTCGCCGTCGCCCGCGCCGCAGCGCCCGGCCCCGCCGCCGACGGCGCCACGGTCACCGTCGAGGCGCGGCTCTCCGACATCGCGCGGCTCACGCCCGACGACCCCGCCGGCGCCGATCTCATCGTCGCCTCCGCGCTGCTCGACATCCTCAGCGCCGACGAGCTGCGCACGATCCTGGAGGTCGCGACCGCGATCGACGGCTGCGCCCTGCTGCTCGCGCTCACGGTCACCGGGCGCACCGTCCTGACCCCGGCGGATCCCCTCGACGCCCGGATCGGCGCCGCCTTCAACGCCCACCAGCGCCGCCTCCTCGGCCCCGACGCCGTCGCGGCCGCCGCCCAGCAGCTCCGCGCCACGGGGGCGGAGGTCCTCATCGCCTCGAGCCCCTGGACGCTCGGCGCCGCCGACGCCGACCTGACCGCGGAGTGGCTGGAGGGATGGGTCGCCGCCGCGATCGAGCAGGAGCCCGTGCTCGCCGCCGAAGCCGCCGCCTACCGCGACGTCCGCCTCGCCCAGGCCGCCGCCGGGGAGCTCGCCGTCACCGTCGACCACGCCGACCTGCTGGTGCTGCCATGAGATGGACCCGCATCGCCATCACCACCGTGATCCTCGCCGTCCTGGTCTGGCGCCTCGGCACCGGGCCGTTCCTCGACGGCCTGCACACCGTCGACGGCGCCGCGCTGGCCGCCGCGGCCGGCCTCGCCGTGCTGACCACCGTGTGCTGCGCCTGGCGCTGGCGGATCGTCGCCCGCGGCCTGGGCGTCGAGCTGCCGATGGGCACGGCGATCGCCGCGTACTACCGCTCGCTCTTCCTCAACGTGGCGCTCCCGGGCGGGGTGGTCGGCGACGTGCACCGCGGCATCAGCCACGGCCGCGACACCCGCGACGTCGGCCGCGGGCTGCGGGCCGTCGCGTGGGAGCGCAGCGCGGGCCAGGTCGTGCAGATCGGGCTCACGGTCGTCCTCCTCCTCGTCCTCGCATCGCCGGTGCGCGGCGCGATGCCGGTCGTCGCCGTCGCGCTCCTCGCGGCCGCGACCGTCGTCGTCGTGATCGCACGCCGCCCGCTCGCGCGCGACAAGGCGTCCCGCTGGGCGCGGCTGCGCCACGCCGTCGGGCGCGACCTCCGCGGCGGCCTGCTGGCCCGGCGCGCGTGGCCGGCCATCGCGCTCGCCTCCGCGCTGGTCGTCGCGGGGCACGCCGCCACCTTCCTGATCGCCGCGCGGACCGCCGGAGCAACCGCATCACCATCCCGGATGGTGCCGCTCGCGCTGCTCGTGCTGCTCGGCGCCGCGCTGCCCAACATCGGCGGCTGGGGGCCGCGCGAGGGCGTGACCGCCTGGGCGTTCGGCGCGGCCGGCCTGGGCGCGTCGCTCGGCGTCGCCACCGCGGTCGTCTACGGCGTGATGGTCTTCGTCGCGAGCCTGCCGGGCGCGGCGGTCCTCGTCGTCGACTGGGTCCGCCGCGCCCGGCCCACGCCCTGGCTGGAGGGAGCCCCGGATGTCTGAGCGCCCCTACACGATGCTGAGCTGCAGCGTCTCGCTGGACGGCTACCTCGGCGACCACACGCCGCGCCTCGCGCTGTCCAACGACGCCGACTTCGACCGGGTCGACGCGGTGCGCGCCTCCTGCGACGCGATCATGGTCGGCGCCGTCACCGTGCGCGCCGACAACCCGCGCCTGCTCGTCCGGTCCCAGGCGCGCCGCGACGAGCGCACGGCGCGCGGGCTGGCCCCGTCGCCGATGAAGATCACCGTGACCGAACGCGCGAACCTCGACGCGCACTCGGACTTCTTCACCGCCGGGGAGGTCGAGAAGCTCGTCTACACCTCGACCGCGCGGGTGCCCGACGCCTGCGCGCGGCTGGGGCCGGTGGCGACGATCGTCGACGGCGGGCCGCGCGTGCGCATGCGCCGCGTCAGCGAGGATCTCGCCGACCGCGGCGTGCAGCGGCTCATGGTCGAAGGCGGAGGCGTCGTGCACACCCAGTTCCTGGCCGACGACCTCGTCGACGAGCTGCAGCTCGTCATCGCGCCGGTCTTCGTCGGCGACTCGAGCGCGCCGCGCTTCGTCTCCGACGCGCGCTTCCCCTGGCACTGCGGCCGGCGCGCGCGGCTCGCCGAGACGCGGCAGATCGGCGACGTCGTGCTGCTGCGCTACGCCCTCTCTCCCCGGTTCGCCGACCGATGACCAAGCGACGCACCTCCCGGTGGACGGCCCCCGCGGCGGGCCTGCTCGCGCAGCTGCTCCTGCTGGCGCTCCTGGCGGCGACGGCCGGCGTCGACGTGGCCGGACTGGCCGTCGGCGCGGCCTGCGCCCTGATCATCGCGGCGGCGCTCGCCCGCGGCCTGGCCCGCCGTCCGGGCGAGGAGCTGGGACCGGCGTCGTGGGTGACGCTGGCCCGCGCGACGCTCGCCGTCGGCGTCGCCGCCCTGACCGTGGACTCGTTCACCGACGACATCCCGGGTGCGTCCCTGGTGGTGCTCTCCGCCGTCGCGCTCGTGCTGGACCTGGCCGACGGGCAGCTCGCGCGGCGCACCGACACCGCCACCGCGCTGGGCGCGCGCTTCGACGGCGAGATCGACGCGTTCCTGATCCTCGCCCTCTCCGTCTACGTCGTGCCGGCCTACGGCGCGTGGGTGCTCGCGGCCGGCGCGGCGCGCTACGTGTTCCTCGCCGGCGAGTGGCTGCTGCCGTGGATGCGCGCGCCGATCCCGCGGCGGGAGTGGCGCCGCGTGGCCGCCGGGACCCAAGGGGTCGTGCTGGCCGTGGCGGCCGCCGACGTCCTGCCCCACACGCTCATGGAGCTCCTCCTGGCCGCCGCGCTCGTCCTGCTCGCCGCCTCGTTCGGCAGCGTCGTGTGGTGGCTGTGGCGCCACCGGGCGGAGGCTGAGCCCGCGTCCGCGGCCGACGCCGTGCGCCCCGCGCCCGGCCCGGTGCGCGCCGGCGTCGCGACGGCGCTCAGCATCCTCGCGCTGGTGCTCGTCTGGGTCGCCGTCGTCGCACCCGACCAGCCGGACCGGCTCACGTTCGGCGGGTTCGCGCACCTCCCGCTCGAGCTGCTCGCCGTCGTCGCGCTGGCCGTGCTGCTGCCCACCGCGCCGCGCCGGGCGCTCGCCGGCGTCGCGGGAGCGGTGCTGAGCGTGCTCCTCCTGGTGAAGGTCCTCGACATCGGGTTCTTCA
Source organism: Baekduia sp. (assembly GCA_036500525.1). Taxonomy (GTDB): domain Bacteria; phylum Actinomycetota; class Thermoleophilia; order Solirubrobacterales; family Solirubrobacteraceae; genus Baekduia. The sequence goes on from DASYBY010000018.1 coordinate 5,292, forward strand.
CGGCGTTCGACCGACCGTTCAAGCCCGTCGACGACTCAGGCTATCTCGGCATCGGCATCGAGACGCTGCGCGACGGGGTGGGGCGGTCGTGGGCCGATCTCGTCGTCGCGGCGGCCGCCGTGGCGAGCGTCGCGGTCCTCGCCATCCCGGTCGTGGCGCTGCTGCGCGTCACCCGGGTCGCGGCCGCCCACCGCGACTGGGCGCTGCGGTCGGCCGCGGTGCTCGGCGCGCTGTGGGTCGCGCTGTACGTCGCCGGCGCGCCGGTCGCCTCGTCGAGCACCGCGGCGCTGGCCGTGCAGGAGGTGCGGCTGGTGCACTCCGGGCTGGCCGATCGCGGGGCGCTGGCGCGGGAGCTCAAGCACGACCGCTTCCGCGCCACGCCGGGCGATCAGCTGCTCACCGGCCTGCGCGGCAAGGACGTCCTGCTCGTGTTCGTGGAGAGCTACGGCAAGGTCGCGATCCAGGGCTCGTCGTTCTCGCCGGGGGTCGACGCGGTGCTGCACCGCGGCAGCGCCCAGCTGCAGGCCGCGGGGTTCTCGGCGCGCAGCGCGTTCCTCACCTCGCCGACGTTCGGCGGCCTCAGCTGGCTCGCCCACTCCACGATGCAGTCGGGCGTCAAGGTCGACGGGCAGCGGCGCTACAACCAGCTCGTCGCGAACAACCGCCTCACGCTCACGGCGGCGTTCAAGCGGGCCGGATGGCGGGCGGTCGGCGCGCTGCCGGCCAACCACCGGGCGTGGCCGGAGGGCTTCAGCTACTACCACTACGACAAGATCTACGACCGGCGCAACCTCGGCTACCGCGGCCCCGGCTTCGGTCTGCCGCCGATGCCCGACCAGTACGCGCTCGCCGCGCTGCAGCGGCGCGAGCTCGCCCCGGCCGACCGCAAGCCGCTCTTCGCCGAGGTCGACCTGATCTCCAGCCACACGCCGTGGACGAAGATCCCGAAGCTCGTCCCCTGGGACCAGGTCGGCGACGGCTCGATCTTCAACCGCATCCCGCCGGCCGCGTCGTCGCGGGCCTCGCTGCTGGGCGACTCCACGCGGGCGCGCAAGGCCTACGGGCAGTCGATCGAGTACTCGTTGAGCACGCTCTTCTCGTTCGTCCAGCACTACGGGAACGACAACACCGTGTTGGTCGTCCTGGGCGACCATCAGCCCTCGACGACCGTCAGCGGCCAGGGCGCGAGCCACGACGTGCCGATCTCCGTCATCGCGCACGACCCGAAGGTGCTGGACCAGATCGGCGGGTGGCACTGGCAGGACGGCGTGCTGCCGAGCCCGCAGGCGCCGGTCTGGCCGATGGCCGCGTTCCGCGATCGCTTCCTCGGCGCGTTCGGCTCGACGCCGTCGGGAAGCTGAGCGATGCTGAGCCTCGCCGACCGCGCGCGGTACGACCGGGCGCTGCACGTCGCGCGGGTGGCGGCGTTCGCGCCCGGTGAGCTGGTCGGGCAGGAGAGCTTCATGACCGCCGGCGAGATCCGGGCGCTGGCCGCGCGGGCGGGCATCGGCCCCGGGGTCGCGGTGCTCGACCTCTGCTGCGGCGTCGGCGGGCCCGGGCGCTTGATCGCGGGGGAGACGGGCTGCGACTACCTCGGGGTCGACGCCGACCCGGGCGCCGTCGCGGTCGCACGCGAGCACGCGGGCGACCGGCCGTCGTGCCGCTTCGTGATCGGCGAGGTCCCGCCGCTGCCGGCCGGGACGTTCGACGTCGTGCTCCTGCTGGAGACGATGCTCGCCTTCGCCGACAAGGAGGCCCTGGTGCGCGCGGTCGGGGCGACGCTGCGGCCGCATGGGCGCTTCGCGTTCACGCTCGAAGAGGGCGCGCCGCTCACGCCGGGCGAGCGCGCGGCGATGCCCGCCGCCGACACCGTCTGGCCCGCCCGGCTCGCCGAGATCCGCATGGTGTTGGAGCGGGCGGGGCTGCGCGTGATGTGGCATGCCGACCACAGCGCCGCCCACCGGACGACCGCGCAGGCGCTGACGACGGCCTTCGCCGCCGACGCCCCGCGGATCGCCGCGCAGATCGGGCAGCACGCGCTGGACGAGCTGCTCGCCGCCCACCACCTGTGGATCGCGTGGCTGCAGGCGGGCCGGATCCGCAAGCTCGCGGTGGTGGCCGAGCGCGTCTAGCCCGGCGGCGTCCTCAGCAGGCGGTCGCCCGCGTCGTGCTCCCGACCGCCAGGCAGCTGCGCGCGGCCTTCGGCGCGTGGCGCGTGCGCACGACGGCCCGATAGGTACGGCCGCGGCGGCCCGCCGCGGTGACGACGACCTTGACGACGGCGCCGGCGCGCAGGTGCGAGACGACCTTGTGCTTCCCGACCGCCCGGAAGTACGTGGTCAAGGAGACCGTGCCGGCCTTCTTGGTGTGGATGGTCCTGCGCGTGAACCGGCAGCCCCTGCGGGTGCCGCCGACGCAGGAGACCACGACCTTCACGTGCGAGTGCACCGAGGGGATGGTGAGGTGCTTGACCGTGGTCGTCGCCCGACCCACCGCCCAACGCGCCTGCACGCTCCCCGCGGCGAGGGCCGCGGGCTTCGGACGCTGCGCGGGCGCCGCCGCCGCGACGGTGATCGACGCCGTCCGTGTCGTCGTGTTGCCGACCGCGTCGGTCGCGGTCGCGCTCACGACGTAGCTCCCCGCCTTCTGGAACGCGTGCGTGACGGTGGTGCCCGTCGCGTCCGGGCTGCCGTCACCGAACGACCACGTCACCTTCGTGGCGGTCCAGCGGTCGGTCGCCGTCGCGCTCACCGTGACCGGCGCGCCTGCCGTCGCCGTCGCAGGGACCGACGCCGACAGCGTGGGCGCGCCGGCGTCGAGCGTGACGGTCCAGTCGGTGCCCGGGGCCGGCCCGAAGGGCCCATCGTCCATCCGCCTGGCGCCGTAGAGCACGGTCGCGTTGCCCTCGCCGTCCACCGCGGGCGGAGGGGGCGTCGAGAGATCGGCCGCGGGGCCGGCCGCCGAGTCGAGGTCGACGACGGCGCCGAACTTGCCGCCTGGCGGCTTCTCGGTCGCCTGCAACACCTCCGTCTCCGACACCATCCTCCTCACGGTGAGCCAGACGACGACCGCCGTGCCGTCGGGGGCGAAGGCCACTCGGGGCAGACCCGTGTTCTTGCTGGTCGTCACCGTCTCGGGGGTGTCGGAGAACACGCCGCCCGCGGGCCGGGTCGTCGCGACGATCCCTTGCGGGGAGGCATACAGGGCCAGCGCGGTGCCCCGATCGTCGACCGCGAGCTGGAAGGACTCGGCGTCCTCGGACGGGTCGGAGACGACGTCGGGGACCAGCGACCCGAAGTCACCGGTCGGCCCGCTCTGGAGGGCCAGCACGGTGCCGAAGCTGTGGAGGCGGGTCGTCCACATGACCGTCGCGCGCCCGTCCGGCGCGACGGCGACGGTGGGCGGGCCGACCATCTCGTCGGCCGTGGCGGCGGTGTAGAGGTCGACCGGCGCGCCGAAGGCGCCGCCGGCCGCCCGGACCGACGCGTGCACCTGCTGGGGCGACGATCCCTGGTCGCTCCGCCACAGGGCGTACGCGATCCCGTCGGGGGCCATCGCGACCTGCGGCGTCTCGGCCCGCCCGCCGGGAGCGGAGATGTCCGTGGGCGCGCCGAAGGACGACGTCGCACCGGCCGGCCGGACCGCGGCCGAGACCACGGCCGTGGTCTCCGTCGGGTCGTGTGTCCAGACCACGATCGCCGTGCCGCCGGCGATCGCCACGCCAACGCCCTCGTTCGAGTCCGCGCCGGGGGCTGCCATGTCCTGCGTGGGCTCGAAGGTGCCCGTGCCCGCGGGCATGTACGCCGTTCGGAGGTGCATTGTCTGGTCGTCACCGCCCTCGAACCACGCGACGATCGCGTCTCCGGCCGCGTCCATCGCCAGCTTCGGGTCCGTCACGTAGTGCTCCGGCAGCCCGCGCGCCAGCAGCTGCGCGGCGCCGAACCCGCCGCCGGGCGGACGGACCTGCGCGAGGACGTCGGTCGGCGGCGTGCGGCGGTCCTGCGACATGACGCTGGTCGCGACGACCGTGCCGTCCGCCGCGGCGGCGACGTCGTGGGCGCCGTAGCCGGGCCCGTGGTCGTCGCTCGTCGGCCGCAGCATCGTGGGCGCCAGCCACATGGGCGCCGCGGTGGCGGTCGCGGCCGCGAAGAGCATCGCGACCGTCGCCAGCAGCGCCACCGCCGGCGGCGCCAGGCGCTCCGTGCGCGATCGATCAGGCATGGTGGGCCCTGCTCCGGCGCTCAAGACACGGGTTTCCATGCCGGCACCAACGGTCCGGCGCGGCAGGAGTTGCTGGAACACGATGCACAAACGCTCCTGAGTAGATCTAGGCACTGGCGGGGTGGCGGGACGCTGACGCGCGCCAGACGAACATCCCGTCCTGGCGCCGGCCGGTCAGCCCGAGCTCCTCGATCGCCTGGGCGATCCCGGGGAAGTCGGGGTGATCGTAGTCGTGGAACACGACGAGCGCGTCCGCGGCCAGGCGCGGTCGCCAGGCGTTCCACTCGTCGATCGTCCCCTGCCGCTCGTGGCCGGAGTCGATGAAGAGCAGGTCGACCTCGTGCTCGTCCAGGGCCGCGGCGTCGGCGCCCGCGGCGTGCACCAGGGCGATGCGCGCGCGGGTCGAGGCGCGCAGCAGGCGCAGGTAGCGACCGCGTCCGGGCTGGACGTGCGGATCGCAGGAGACGACGGTGCGCGCCGGCTCGGCGAGCGCGAACGCGGCGGCCGTCCACCCGGTGGCGGTGCCCAGCTCGACCACTCGCCGTCGCCCCGCCGCCAGCCCGAGGAGCATGGCGAGCTGGTGCGGCTCGGCTGCGCTGCGCAGCGAGAACGCGTCGCCGCCGACGATCGCGACGCAGAGCGCCCGCCCGAGGAACCACGCCACCGCCGGCGGGAGCGCCGGCGTCGCGCGGACGAGGCGGAGGACGATGCCGAGACGGATCCGAGCGATCACGAGCATCGATCGGTGGATGGGAGCGCGCATGCTGGTCTGGACGGACGAGCGATGGGAAGGTTGCGCTGAGGCGATGAGTCTCGTTCGCCGCGGTCGTCGTAGGGGTGTGAGCACCCATCCCGACCTCGATGCGATGGCCCGGCGGGCGATCGACACCAACCACTACATGGTGCTCGCGACCCGCGAGCAGGACGGCGGCGGGCCGCGGGTCTCGCCCGTCTACTACACCGCGGCGCGGTACGCCGACTTCTACTGGGTGTCGTCGCCGGACGCCCGGCACTCACGCAACGTGGAGGCTGCGCCGGCCGTGGCGATCGTGATCTTCGGCTCGACGGCCCGGGTCGGCGAGGCCGAGGCGGTGTACCTCGACGCGGTGGCCGAGCAGGTGCCCGACGAGCGGCTGGAGGCGCTCCTGCCCGAGGCGTTTCACCCGCGCGTCGGGGCCCGGATGCTTGCGGCCGACGAGCTGCGCGGCGACGGCGAGATGCGGCTCTACGTCGCGCACGTCACCCGATGCGAGGTCCACGTCCCCGGCCGTCACCCGCTCAACACGCACGGCATCGACACGCGCTACCCGGCGGATCCCACGGCACTGCGGGCGCGCGGCTAGGCGGCCGCGGCGCCGACCGGCCAGAATGCCCCCGGCGGGCCGAGGAGAGGCCCTGAGTTGTCGTCCTACGAAGGGGTGTCCCGACCGTCATGCGCGCCGTGTTGTTCGAGGAGTTCGGAGGCCCGTTGCGGGTCGAGGTGGTCGCTGATCCGGAGCCGCCGCGTCATGGTGCCGTCGTGCGGGTCGAGGCCGCGGGCCTGTGCCGCAGCGACTGGCACGCGTGGATCGGGCACGACCCGGACATCCCGTCGCTACCGCACGTCCCGGGACATGAGCTGGCCGGGACGGTCGTGGCGATCGGCGCCGACGTCAAGCGGTGGCGCGAGGGCGACCGCGTGACGGTCCCGTTCACGAACGCCTGCGGGACGTGCGCGATGTGCGCGGAGGGCAGCCACCAGATTTGCGACGACCAGCGCCAGCCGGGGTTCACGCACTGGGGCGCGTTCGCGGAGCTGGTCCAGCTGGACTGGGCCGACGTCAACCTGGTGGCCTTGCCCGACGGCATGGACGCCGCGTCGGCCGCGTCGCTGGGCTGCCGGTTCGCGACGGCCTGGCGCGCGGTCCTGCAGGTCGGGCGGGTGCAGGCGGGCGAATGGGTCGCCGTGCACGGATGCGGCGGCGTCGGGCTCTCGGCGATCATGATCGCGGTGGCCGCCGGCGCGCGGGTCGTCGCTGTGGACGTCGCGCCGTCCGCCCTGGAGCTGGCGCGGTCCCTCGGCGCCGAGGTGGCCGTCGAGGCCGGGACCGACCTCTGCGAGGTCACCGGCGGGGGCGCGCACGTCAGCCTCGACGCGATCGGCCACCCGGCGGCGGTCACCGCCTCGATCAACGGCCTGCGCAAGCACGGGCGACACGTACAAGTCGGCCTGATGCCGGAGCCGGCGCCCGTGCCGATGGACGTCGTGATCGGCCGCGAGCTGAGCCTGCTCGGCTCCCACGGCCTCGCCGCGCACGCCTACCCGGCGATGCTCGACCTCGTGGCCACCGGCCGCCTCGATCCCACGCGCCTGATCACGCGCCGCATCGGGCTCGACGACGTGCCGGACGCGCTGGCGGCGATGAGCACGTCGTCGCCGACCGGGGTGACCGTCATCACTCCGTGACCGGCGTGGGCGTGGCGAGCGCCTCGGCGAGTCGCTCGCGCGAGCCGTGGCCGGCGAGCCCGAGCTTGCGGTAGACGCTGGTCAGGTGCGTCTCGATCGTCTTGAGCGACAAGAACAGCTCCTGCGCGATCTCGGGGTTCGACGCGCCGTCGCAGGCCAGGCGGGCGATGCGCTGCTCGCTGGCCGTCAGCGCGTCGCGCCCCGTGCGCGCGATGCGGCGCGGCCGGCCGCCGGCGGCCCGCAGCTCCTCCCGGGCGCGGGTCTCCAGGCGCGTCGCGCCACAGGCGTGCGCGAGCTCGAGGCCGGCGGCCAGCGGCTCCCGCGCGGCGGCGGGGCGGCGCATCCGCCGCAGCGCGCCGCGGAGCGCGACCAGCGAGCGGGCGTGCTCCAGCCGTGCCGGCGAGGGCGCGAGCACCGCGACCGACGCCTCCAACAACGCGATCGCCTCGGCGCCGTCGCGCAGCAGCCCGCCGGCGCGCAGCGCGATCCCCTCCGCACGGGGCAGGCCGGCGGCGCGCGCCAGCGCGAGCTCCTCCTCGACGAGCGCCAGCGCCGCCTCCCGCTCGCCGGCCGGCAGCGCGAGCGCCAGCAGTGATCGCGACGGCCCAACGGCCGGGCCCATGCCGGTGGCCAGCGCCACCGCGTGCGCGGCGCGGAGGTCCTCCAGCGCGCCCTCCGCGTCGCGGCGCAGCAGCCGCATCCGGCCGCGCAGCGACCGCACCATCATCTCCATCACCATGCCGGTCAGCGGCGTCGCGTCGAGGCGCTCGACGAGCTCCGCGACGTCGTCGAGGCTCTCGCGCTCGACCACCGCGTCCTCGCCGTAGAACAGCTGGGAGGCCAGCGCGATCGGGTCGGCGGTCGCGTCGGTCGCCGACAGCCCGGCCCGCAGGTAGGCCTCGGCGCCGGGCAGGTCGCCGGCGCGCGCGAGCGCCCACCCGTGATGGGCCTCGGTCGCCATCCGCGCCAACACCGAGCCGACGCGCCGCGCCTCGGCCTCGGACCTCGCCGCAGACCTCCAGCGCGCGGTCGAGCTCGTCGATCTCGATCAGCGGCACCAGCGCGTGCGCGATCGCCCACGCGTCGTGGCGGAGCAGGTCCTACAGGATGGGTCCGTCGAGCGCGCGGTCCAGCAGGCCGGTGACGCGCGCGGTGCCCATCCCGGTGTGGGCGGCCGTCGCCGCGAGCATCGCCGCCAGCGCGCGGGCACCCCACGAGCCGCCGTGCGTCAGCGGCTCCAGCGCGGCGAACCGCTCGCGGTCGGGCATCCCGCCGTCGCGCATGTAGGTCGCCACCGTCAGGCCGACGGCCTCGAGCTCGGCGAGCGCGTCGGGGTCGCGCCCGCCGAGGTCGGCGCGCCCCTCGGCCAGGACGGCGACCGCCTCCGCCGCCTGGCCGGCCAGGCAGTGCGCGACGCCGAGCAGGACCGCGACGCGGGCGCGGGCGGCCGGGTCGTCGCTGAGGTCGAGCGCGCTGCGCTCGGCGAAGAAGCACAAGGGCTCGAAGAAGAAGCACAGCAAGAAGCACAAGTCCTCGGGCCGGCGCAGCGCCGCCCGGACGCTCGCGGCGCACAGGTAGACGCGCGCGCGTCAGACACCAGGGATCCGCCCGAGCGCCTCGCGCGCTCCGGCGGTCTTGTCTACGGTGGCGCGGGTGCCCATCGTCCGTCGCACGCCCGGCCTCGTCCTCATCGAGCACGAGCTCGAGGTCCCGCTCGACCACCGCGCGCCGGACGGGGAGCGGCTGACGGTCTTCGCGCGCGAGGTCGCCGATCCCGACGGACGTGACCGTCCGTTCCTGGTGTTCTTGCAGGGCGGCCCGGGCTTCGAGGCGCCGCGCCCGACGCGGCACCCGTCGACGCCGAGCTGGCTGGATCGGGCGCTGCAGGACTACCGCGTGCTGATGCTCGACGAGCGCGGGACGGGCCGCTCGACGCCGGTCGGCCCCGCGACCCTCAGCGGCCGGACGCCGGCTGAGCAGGCCGCGTACCTGACGCACTTCCGCGCCGACGCGATCGTCCGTGACGCGGAGGCGTTCCGGGAGCACCTCGGCGTCGACCGGTGGACCGTGCTCGGACAGAGCTTCGGCGGCTACATCGCGCTCTGCTACCTCTCCCAGGCGCCGCAGGGGCTCCGCGAGGCGTTCTTCACCGGCGGGCTCCCGCCGATCGGCCGCCACCCGGACGAGGTCTACGCCGAGACCTACGCGCGCGTCGCCGAGCGCACCCGCCGCTACTGGGCGCGCTACCCGGAGGATCGCGAGCGCTTCGCGGCGGCCGTCGCGCGGGCGCCGCGCCTGGCCTCCGGCGACCGGCTCTCGCACGCGCGGCTGCGGCAGCTCGGTCAGCTGCTCGGCATGAGCGGCGGGCCCGAGCAGGTGCACGCGATCCTCGAGCTGCCGCCGGACTCGCCCGCGTTCGCCCATGACGTCGAGGCGATCGCGTTCGCGCGCAACCCGATCTACGCGATCCTCCACGAGTCCAGCTACGCCGACGGCCACGCCACGCGCTGGTCGGCGCAGCGGGTGATGCCGGCGGCCTACGCCGAGGACCCGGCGCTGTTCACCGGCGAGCACGTCTACCCGTGGATGTTCGAGGAGCTCGGCGCGCTGGCGCCGCTGCGGGAGGCCGCCGAGCTGCTGGCCGCGCACGAGTGGCCGCGGCTCTACGACGCCGGTGTGCTCGCCGCCAACGAGGTGCCGGCCGCCGCGGTGATCTACGGCGAGGACCTCTACGTCGAGCGGTGCTTCTCGGAGGAGACCGCGGCCGTGGTGGGCGGGCTGCGCGCATGGGTGACCAACGAGTACGAGCACGACGGCCTGCGGGCCGACGGCGGGCGCATCCTCGACCGCCTCATCGACCTCGCCCGCGGCCGCGCCTGAGCCGCGCCTGAGCCGCGCCTGCCACGATGCGGGGATGCAGCGCGTCAACCTGACCGATCCGCCGGTGGCCTACGACGACACCGACCCCGCCGAGTACCGCGCGGGGATGTTCCGCTTCGGCAAGCAGCTCGGTGCGGAGCAGACCGGCGCCAGCCTGTACGTGCTCGCGCCCGGCGTGGCGCTGTGCCCGTACCACTATGAGTACGCCGAGGAGGAGTGGCTGCTGGTGCTCGCCGGACGCCCGTCGGTGCGGACGCCTGGGGGCGTCGAGGAGCTGGCGATCAACGACATGGTGTTCTTCCCCCGCGGACCCGAGGGCGCCCACCAGGTCCGCAACGACAGCGACGCGCCGGCCCGCGTCCTGCTGTGGTCGACCGTCGTGCACCCGGCGGCCACCGCCTACCCCGACAGCGACAAGATCGGCATCTTCACCGGGATCGAGGGCGAGGACGTCCTGGTCCGCCGCTCCAGCGCCGTCGAGTACTACGACGGCGAGCGCGGCGGGACGGCGCCCTCGGCCTAGCCGGCGGTGGGGAAGGAGACCGCCCTCGCCGGTGTCCTCCTGAGCATGACCGAATACCGCCCTGCCGAGCGCGCGCCCGCGCCGACCTTGCCGCCCCTCACCGACGTCTCGGAGGTGGTGGCCCGCGGCGTCGGCGTCGTGGCGGTCGCCGGGATCGGGCTGGTCCACCTGCTCGACGCGATCGACACCTTCCACGAGACGCGCTACGTGTTCTGGCTCTACGTCGCGTTGATGG
>DASYBY010000019.1:0-9407 GCA_036500525.1 Baekduia sp.
GCGGTCGCGCCCTTGGGCTCGAAGTCCGAGAGCTGCTCGATCGAGATGCCGAGCTTCTCCTGGAAGGCGGTCTGCGACCACGTGGCGTCGGTCGAGACGCCGTAGACCGTGGCGCCCTGCTCGCGCAGCTCGTCGAGCGCCTCCTCGTAGACCTGCAGCTGGTCGGTGCAGACCGGGCTGAAGGCGAACGGGTAGAAGACCAGGACGGTCGTGGTGCCCTGGAGGTCCTGCTCGGTGAACTCGCTGCCGTCCCCGCGGTGGAGGACGAAGTCGGGGACCTGGGTCCCCGCAGCGATGATGCTCACCGGCGGAGGCCGAGCTCGGCGATGAGGGCGCGGTAGCCCTCGAGGTCGTTCTTCGCCTGGTAATTCAGGAGACGACGACGCTGCCCGACGAGCATCAGAAGACCACGACGGCTGTGGTGATCCTTCTTGTGCTCGCGAAGATGTTCGGTGAGATCGTTGATGCGCGCGGTCAGGAGAGCGACCTGGACACGGGTGTTCCCGGTGTCCTCAGCGCTCTCTCCGAACTTGGCGACGATCTCCTGCTTGCGTTCTGCGGTCAGCGTGCTCATGTGCGGCGTGAGAGGCTAGCAGGGCGAGGCTCGCAGAGCTCGCCTCGCCTGCGGCAGCTCGCCCAGGGGCTCGCTCCCGCGGCCTCGCCGGGATCAGCGTTCGAGGCTTCGCGCCTCGTCGACGTCCCGCCCCATCTGCTCCACGAGGCCCTCGACGCTGTCGAAGCGGCGCTCGCCGCGGAGCCGCCGGAGGAACTCGATGCGGATCGGCTGGCCGTACAGATCGCCCGTCCAGTCGATCAGGAACGCCTCGATCAGCTCGCCGCGCCCGGTGACGAACTGGGGCCGAACGCCGACGTTGGTGGCCGCCGGCACGGTCGAGCCGTCCGCAAGCCGCACACGGCAGGCGTAGACCCCGTGGCCGGGCACCACGAAGCCGGGCTGCGGCACCAGGTTGGCCGTCGGGAAGCCGAGCGTGCGGCCGCGCTTGTCGCCGTGCTGGACCTCGCCGTCGACCGCGAACGGCGCGCCGAGCAGCTGGCCGGCGTAGTGCACGGCCCCGCCGGCGACCAGGCCGCGGATGTGGCTGGAGCTGACGACCTCGCCGTCGACCTCCAGCAGCGGCACGACGCGGGTGCTGAAGCGCGTGTCGGCGCCGAGCAGCGCGACGTCGCCCTGGGCGCCGTGGCCGAAGCGGAAGTTCTCCCCCACGCTGACCTGCGTCGCGGCGACGCGCTCGACCAGCACGTGGTCGACGAAGTCCTGGGCGCTGCGCTCGGCGAACGCGCCGTCGAACGGGATGACCACCAGCTCGTCCACGCCCAGCGTCTCGACCAGCTCGGCCTTGCGATCGAGCGTCGTGAGCAGCCGCGGCTGCGTCCCGGGCGCGACCACCGACTGCGGGTGCGGATCGAAGGTGACGACCGTGTCGGCGCCGCCGATGACCTCGCGGTGGCCGAGGTGGACGCCGTCGAACGTGCCGATCGCGACCCGGCGGGGCCGCGGCTCCACATCGGGCAGGTACGTGAGCTTCACGCCCTGAACCCTACGCGGGGCTTGGCGAGACCGTCCCGCACCTCGGCCAGGCACACCGCGTCGCCCGCCGCGTCGACCAGCAGGACGTGCCCCTCGGCGGGGTCGCCGAGCGGGATCGCGGAGCCGTGGACGGCGCGCGCGACGTGCTCCTCGGCGATCGTCGCCGACGGCAGGACGCCGGTCAGCGCGCGGGCCAGCGGCAGCGGGTGCAGGTCGGTGCCGCGTGCGACGTCCCGGCCGGGCGGCCCCACGGCGTCGTCGACCGAGAACGGCCCGATCGCCGTGCGGCGCAGCTCCAGGCAGTAGGCGTCGCCGAGGTCGGCGATCAGCGTCCGGACGTAGGTCCCCGACGAGCAGCCGATCGAGAACGCTGCGCGGTCGTCCTCGCGCCAGGTCTGCTCGAAGCGGCTGACGTGCACCTCGCGCTCGGGGATCTCGACGGTCTCGCCGGCGCGCGCCAGGGCGTAGGCCCGCTTGCCGCCGATCTTGATGGCGCTGTAGGCCGGGGGCCGCTGGAGGATCGTCCCGGTCGGCAGCGGCGGCGGGTCGGGCGGGATGCGGCCGGTGTGGACCAGCTCACCCTCCGGATCGCCGGTGCTCGACGTCCACCCCAGCTGCGCGACCGTGTCATAGGCCTTGGGCAACTCCATCAGGAACCGCTGGACGCGCGTGGCCCGGCCGAGCAGGATCAGCAGCAGCCCGGTGGCGAACGGGTCCAGCGTGCCGGAGTGCCCGACCTTGGTCCCCTTCGGCAGCGTGCGGCGCACCGCGGCGACGATGTCGAACGACGTCGGGCCGGCCGGCTTGTCGACCAGGAGCACCCCATCCATGGCGGCGTCTAAGTCGACGACAGCGCGAGCTGCGCGGCGACCTGCTCGCGCAGGAACGCGACGAGCTGCTCGTCGTCGAGCTCGGTGGAGAACCCGGCGGCCTGCCGGTGTCCCCCGCCGCCCCCGGCGCGCGCGATGGCCGACACGTCGACCTCGCCGTCGGTGGACCGCAGCGAGACCTTGCTGTGGCGCACGTCGCCGTCGATGGCGACCTCGCGGGCCAGCGCGGCGACCTTCGTGCCCTCGACCGAGCGCAGGTGGTCGACGATGCCCTCGGTGTAGCTGTCCTCGGCGCCGGTGGCGTCGAAGTCCTCGCGGGTGACGCGGGCGATCGTCAGCGCGCCGCCGTCGACGCGCTCGACCTGCCCGAGCGCGCGGGCCAGCAGCGCCAGCTTGGCGAACGGCATGTCCTCGTAGAGGCGGCGGTAGATCGCGTGCGTGTCGACCCCGGCCTCGATCAGCGCGGCCGCCATCCGGTGCGCGCGCGGCCCGGTGTTCTCATACATGAACTTGCCGGTGTCGGTCACCAGCCCCACGTACAGCGCCTCGGCGAGCTCCAGCGTCGGCTCCACGCCCAGCTCCACCATGAGGTCCCACACGATCTCGGCCGTGCAGGACGCCTGCGGGTCCACGAGGTCGATCGTGCCGAAGCGCGTGTTGTCGTGGTGGTGGTCGATGTTGAGGATGTGCGCGTCGTCGCCCTTGACGATGGCCAGCGGCGTGCGGTCGATGTTGCCGCAGTCCAGGAAGACGATCGTCCGCTGGACGAGGTCGACCGGCGCCACCGTCGACAGCCCCTGCAGGTCGAAGAAGCGGTACTCGTAGGGCAGCGGGAACTCGTCGGCGGCCATGAGCATCACCGAGTCCTTGCCCAGCGCGGTGAGGATCCGGTGCATCGCCACGAGCGAGCCGAGGGCGTCGCCGTCGGGATGCTCGTGGGTGACGAGGAGGAAGCGCTCGCCCCCGCGGATCTCGCTCAGGACCTGCTGGCGTGCCGCGCTGGCACCGTTGTGATCCATCACTCCGTGTCCTCTACGGCGTCCTCGATGATGGCCTCCAGCCGCGCGGCCTTCTCGGCCGTGTCGTCGAGCGCGAACTCGAGCGCCGGCGTGCGCTTCATGCGCAGCTGGCCGGCGATCTTGGCCTGGAGGATCCCGTGGGCGGAGTTGAGGCCCTCGAGGGTCGCGGCCTTCTCGTCCTCGGTGCCGAACACGCTGACGAACACCCGCGCTTGGCGCAGGTCAGGGCTCGTCCTCACCTCGGTGACTGTCACGAATCCGACCCGGGGGTCCTTGAGATCTTGGGTCACGGCATCGCCGAGCACTTCACGGACCGCTTCGTCCACTCGACGCATGCGTGCTCCTCCGGAGCCCATCCTAGACCTTCGCGATCCGGTGATGGGCTCCGAAGAGCAGATTCATACAGATGTGCTGCGGATTGTCCGCCGAGGCGCACATGGCGCGCTCGACTACGACTGCGGCTGGAGCTCGCGCTCCACCTGCCGCGTCTCGAAGACCTCGAGCACGTCGCCCTCGCGGACGTCCTGGACGTTGTGCAGCACGATGCCGCACTCGTACCCGGTCGCCACCTCGCGGGCGTCCTCGTTGAAGCGCCGCAGCGTGTCGATCGTCGTCTCGGTGACCACCGTGCCGTCGCGGACGAGGCGCACCTTCGCGCCACGGCGCACGACGCCGTCGGTGACGTAGGAGCCGGCGATCGTGCCGATCTTCGACGCGCGGAACGTCTGACGGACCTCGACGGTGCCGATGGTCTCCTCGACCAGGTCGGGCACCAGCAGGCCTGTCATCGCCGAGCGCAGCTCGTCGAGCACGGCGTAGATGACCGAGTAGTTGCGGATCTCGACGCCCTCGCGGTCGGCGATCGACTGCGCGTCGCCCACCGGTCGCACGTTGAAGCCGATGATGACGGCGTCGGACGCGGCGGCCAGCATGACGTCGGACTCGTTGATCCCGCCGACGCCGCTGTGGATGACGTTGACGAGGATCTCGTCCTGCGGCAGCCGGGCGATCTCGTCCTCGAGCGCCTCGACGGAGCCGGCGACGTCGCCCTTGACGACGACCGCGAGCTCGGCCAGGTCGGCTTCGCGGGCGCGCTTGAACACGTCCTCGAAGGAGACCTTGCGGCCGGAGCGGCGGGCCAGCTGCTCGGACTTCTCACGCGTCTCGCGCTCCTGGGCGATGCGGCGCGCCTCGCGGTCGTTGGCGACCACGTGGACGTGCTCGCCGGCGTCGGGGACGCCGTCGAAGCCGAGGATCTCGACCGGATCGCCGGGGACGGCGGTCTTCACGCGCTCGCCCCGGTAGTCGATCATCGCGCGGACGCGGCCCGGCTGGGGGCCGGCCACGAGCGCGTCGCCGATGTTCAGCGTGCCGCGCTGGATCAGCACGGTCACGACCGGGCCGCGGCCCGGATCGAGCTTGGACTCGATGACGACGCCGGAGGCCTCGGTGTTCGGGTTGGCCTCCAGCTCCTCGAGCTCGGCGACCACGAGGATCGTGTCGAGCAGGTCCTCGAGGTTCTGGCCGGTCTTGGCCGACACGTCGACGTACTCGGTCTCGCCACCCCAGTCCGACGGCTGGAGGCCGCGCTGCGTCAGCTCGGTGCGCACCCTGGTCGGGTCCGCGCCCTCCTTGTCGATCTTGTTGACGGCGACGATGATCGGGACGTCGGCCGCGTTGGCGTGGTCGATCGCCTCGTCGGTCTGCGGGCGCGCGCCGTCGTCGGCGGCGACCACGATGATCGCGATGTCCGTCACCCGGGCGCCACGGGCACGCATGGCGGTGAACGCCTGGTGGCCCGGGGTGTCCAGGAAGGTGATGGCCTTGCCGTTGTGATGCACCTGGTAGGCGCCGATGTGCTGCGTGATGCCACCGGCCTCGCCGGCGGCGACGTCGGTCTTGCGCATCGCGTCCAGCAGGGACGTCTTGCCGTGGTCGACGTGACCCATGATCGTCACGACCGGCGGGCGCTCGACGAGATCCTCGTCGGCGTCGTCGTACTCGATCTCCTCCTCGGCCTCGTCGCCGAGGTGGACGATCTGCATCTTCTTGCCGAGGCCCTCGGCCACGGCTTCGATCTGCTCGTCGGCCAGCGTCTTGGTGAGCGTCGCGAGGACGCCCATCGACATCAGCTGCTTGATGACCTCGGGAACGCCGACGCCCAGGTACTCCGCGACGTCCTTGACGCTGGAGCCCGAGTTGATCTTGACGACGTCGATCCGCGTGAGCTGATCGGCGGCCAACATGTCCGGCGTGTCCGGCATCGGCGTGCGACGCCGGCGACGGCGACGCCTCGGCGGACGCTGCGGAGCGGGGCCGGGGCCTGCGCCCGGACCGCGACGGGCGGCCTGGGAGTCGATGACGACGCGGCGCTTGCCGACGCCGGGACCGCCCTCGGAGCGCATGCCGCCGCGCGTGGGACGCCCACCCGTGCCCGAGGGCTGGGACTGCGTCTCGTCGCGCTTGGGGCGCTTGGGCGGCTCGGGGACCGAGATGATCCGGGGACCGGTGCCGGGCTTGGGCGGCTCGACGTGCGGCACGAGGCCGGCGGGCTTGTCGTCCTTGCCGGGCTTGGCCGGGGCGGCGCCCTTCTTGCCGGCGGGTGCGGCCTTGGCGTCGGCGGCGGGAGCCGCGGCAGCGGCGCGCGTGGCCTTCGCGTCGGCAGCCGCCGGAGCACCGGCGGCCGGAGCGGTCGGGGCGGTCTCGGCCGGCGCGGGGGCGGCGGCCTCGGGGGCCTTGGCCTCCGTCGCGGGCGCAGCGGCCTCGGCGGCGGGCGCCGGCGTGGCCGGCGTCTGCGGCGCGGACGTCTCAGGGGTCACCGCGGCGACGGCCTGCTCGGGCGCCGGCGTCGTGGGGACCTGGGGCTCGGTGACCTGCTCGGGCGCGACGGGCGGCTCGACGGCGGCGGCGGGCGCCGGGGTCGGCGCGGGCTGGGTCGGACGGCCACTGCCCTTGGCGGGAGCGCCGCGGCCCATCTGACGGCGCGGATCGACCGGGAGGTCGTCCATGACGGGACGGCGGGGAACGGGACGGACGGGCTCGCGCTGGGCGGGCTGACGGCCGCCGGGCGGCGGGCCGCCGCGGGCGGCGGCCTGGCCGGGACGTGCGGGGCCGCCACGGCCACCGCCGCCACCCTGACCCTGGCCCTGCTGCGGGCGTACCGGGGCGCCGCGGCCCTGCGGGCCGCCGCCACCGGGACGGACGGGCTGTCCGCGACCGGCGGGCGGGCGCACGGGCTGGCCGCGTCCCTCGGGGGGACGCACCGGTGCGCCGCGGCCCTGGGCCGGACGTGCCGGCTGACCGCGACCGGCGGGTGGGTTGGCCGCCGCGGGCGCGGCGGGCTTCGCCGCGCCGGAGGCGGGCGTGCTTGAAGAGGGGTTCGAGGTCGCGGCGCCGTTTCCGGCAGCCGGAGCAGCGGGGCTGATCGCGCGCAGCGCGTCAGACTCCTCGACCGAGGAGGCAGCAGCCTTCACGTCGAGACCCGCGGCCTGGAGCTTGTCGAGGACGTCCTTGCTGGACAGCCCCTGCTCCTTGGCGATCTCATGGATTCGCTTTTTCGCCATGCAGTCTCACTGATTCTACGAAGTCGGGAGGGAACTCCACCTTGCGCCTCAGCGCGCGGGTCACGGAGCGGCGCTGAACAGCCTGTTCAGCGCACGCAGGGCCGCACACGTATGCGCCGCGACCCGGCAGACGGGCCCCAGGGTCTATGACGACCTGGGACCCAGCCGCAACGAGGCGCAGCAGCTCGGCCTTGGGACGGATCGTCCCGCAGCCGACGCAGCGCCGTTGCGGCACAGAGCTTACGACGCCGGCTCCTCGGACTCGACCTCGACGGTGCCAGCGGGCTCTGCGTCCACGGCGCCGTCGGGCTCGGAGGCCTCGGGGGCAGGTTCGAGATCGGGCGCTTCGCCATCGCCCTCGGCGGCCGGCGCGTCGTCCTCGACGGCCACCACCTCTTCGCCGGGGAGCGGAAGGTGATCGTCCTCGATGGAGCCGATCAGCTCCCCGTCCTCACCCTCCTCGAAGTCGTCGTCACCCTCGGTGGCGACGATCTCCTCCTGGTCGCCGAAAAGCTCCTCGGCGCGGGTGACGATGTCGACGACGTCGTCCCAGGTCTTGTCCGGGTCGGCGAGATCGCCGATCTCCTCGTCGCTGAGCGGCTCGAGGATCGCGACGGCGGCGGTGGTGAAGCGGGAGAGCGCCTGGTGCTTGGGCAGGCCGCAGAACGGCGAGCCCGGCAGGGCCTCGTTCGGGCAGCGGCGGCCACGGACGGAGACGGCCTGGCAGCGCCCGCCGGTCTCCTCCCCCTCGTACTCCTCGGAGGCGGTGGCGGTCGCGGCGAAGTCGGTCTCGGACTTGATGTCGATCCGCCAGCCGGTCAGGCGGGCGGCCAGGCGCGCGTTCTGGCCCTCGCGGCCGATGGCCAGCGAGAGCTGGTCGTCGGGCACGATGACCGTGGCCTGCTTGGACTCGTCGTCGACGAGCACCTCGCGGACGCGGGCCGGCGACAGCGCCTTGGCGACGAACCGGGCGGGCTCGTCGTTGTAGGGGATGATGTCGATCTTCTCGCCGCGCAGCTCGGAGACGACCATGCGCACGCGGGAGCCACGCGGGCCGACGCACGCGCCCACGGGGTCGACGCCGTCGGCGTGGGAGATGACGGCGATCTTGGAGCGGTAGCCGGGCTCGCGGGCGACGTTGGCGATCTCCACCAGGCCGTCGGCGATCTCGGGCACTTCCAGCTCGAAGAGCTTCTTGATCAGCTCGCCGTCGCGGCGGCTGACGATGATCGAGGGACCCTTGGTGGAGGGCGAGACCTCCTTGATCACGGCCTTGACGCGCTGGCCGTGGTCGTAGCGCTCGCCGTCGACCTGCTCGCTCTTGGGCAGCAGCGCCTCGACGCGATCGCGCAGCTGCACGAGCGTGTAGCGGGAGTCCGACTGCTGGACGATGCCGGTGATCAGCTCGCCGACGCGGTCCTGGAACTCCTCGAACATCATGTCGCGCTCCGCCTCGCGGATGCGCTGCAGGATGACCTGCTTGGCGGTCTGCGCGGCGATGCGGCCGAAGTCGTCCGGGGTGTCGTCGATCTCCTCGATGCGCTCCCGGTACTGCTCGAACTTCGCGGGGTCGATCTCGGGGTCCTGAGGCTCGACCTTGTCGCCGGTCTCGGGGTCGATGTAGGACTCCTCGGCGATCGTCTCGCCGATGAGCTCCGCCTCCAGGTCCTTCGGGATGCGGTAGCGGATGACGACGAAGTCGCCGGTCTCGCTGTCGACCTCCACACGCGCGTAGCGGGCGGCGCCGGGAAGCTTCTTGTAGGCCGACAGCAGCGCGTCTTCCAGCGCGGTCATCAGCTTCTCCGGGGAGATGCCCTTCTCCCGCGCGAGCGCGGTCATGGCATCCAGGATCTCGCGGGACATGGTGCTCGATGCTCCTAGGACTCGACGAGGTTGGATCGGGAGATGGCGTCGTACGGGATGGAGACGACGCCGGTGTCAGCGGCGATCGTCACCTCCGTCTCCGAAGCACCCACGAGCTCACCGGTGAACGACTTGTGGCCGTCGGTCGCCTCACGGGTGCGAACCCGGGCGCGGCGGCCGATGAAGCGGCGGTAGTGATCCGGCTTGCTGAGAGGCCGCTCGGTGCCAGGTGACGACACGGTGAGGCCGTACTCCTCCAGCAGCTCGGGCAGCGCGTGGGTCACGCGCTCGCACAGTTCGAGCGTCACGCCGTCGGGATGGTCGATGTAGAGCTCCACGAGATCGCCCTTGACCTCGGCGAGCAGCACTTCGACCGCGGGCTCGCGCTCGGCGAGCTTCGCCTCGATATCGCTTTGGATGGTGCTCATCAACCCTCCCCTCTCAAATGAAAGAGCGGGCTCACGCCCGCTCCCTGTACAACGTCGGCGGAAGCCCGCCAACACGGAAGTTGTCCCGCGAGGATAGCACTATGCCTGTCCACGAGCCGACTGCCACAAGGCCCGTGACGGCGTTCCTGCAGGAC
>DASYBY010000020.1:0-9873 GCA_036500525.1 Baekduia sp.
GTGAAGGTCATGCGCCAGGCCGTCGAGGCCGCGCGCATGGGCTGGGGGCTGGCCACGGTCGCGGGCGTCGCCGGCCGGGGCGAGGTGCTCGAGGTCATCCCGCGCTTCCTCATCACCGGGCGCCGGATCGCCGGCGCGAGCTTCGGCGGCGCCAAGGGGCGCGATCGCGTCCCCGAGCTGGTCGAGCTCTACCTCGCCGGCGACCTGGACCTCGACGCGTTCGTCACCGACCGCATCGCGCTCGACGACGTCAACGACGCCTTCGCGGCGATGGATCGCCACGAAGGCGTGCGCACGGTCATCACGACGTTCTAGATCCCGCGGGGGACGGCCGAGAACAGGCCGTTGAGCATCGAGGGGATCCGGAGGCCGCGGCGGGGGACGTCGCGGCCGGTGATGTCGACGACGCGCCGGCGCAGCAGCCGGACGGCGGGCTCGGAGACCACGTAGGGGTCGGCGATCCACCGGCCGTCGGCGAGAGACATCGCGGCGACGTAGTGGTCGTCGCTCAGCGCGACCATCAGCGGGCTGCGGGGGACGTGCTGGCTGTCGAGCCGGGCCAGCTCGTCGAGGGCGGAGGCGTCCTCGTCGGTGGCCAGGCGGATGCAGAGGGGGGAGGTGAGGGAGTCGGTGGGGGAGGTCATCCTTCGATGGTGAGCCACGCCCGGGATCAAGTCCAATGATGACTTGACCTAGCTGGGATCATGGTTCGTGATGCTCGACCTGAAGCTGCTCACCACGTTCCGGGAGGTCGCGCTGCGGCGGTCGTTCAGCGATGCGGCCACCGCGCTCGGGTACACGCAGCCGGCGGTGTCGCAGCACGTGTCGCGCCTGGAGACCGCCCTCGGCGTCCGGCTGCTGGAGCGCGGCGCCCGCGCCGTGTGCCCGACGCCCGCGGGCGAGCTGCTGCTGGCGCGCGCGTCCACCCTCCTCGACGCCGCCCGCCGCGCGGAGGACGACGTCCGCTCCGCCGCCGGGGCCGGGCGACCGACGGTGCGCATCGGCGCGTTCGCGACGGCCGCCGCGGGGCTGCTGCCCGGCGCCACGCGCGACCTCCGCGCCCGCCGTCCCGACCTGCGCCTCGACGTCCGCGTGCTGGAGCCCCAGCAGGGCGTCGACGAGCTGCTCGGCCACCGCCTCGACCTCGCGACGGTCATCGACTCCGAGCTGCAGCCGGTCGGCGTGCGGCCCGGCGTCGACCACATCCACCTCTGCGACGACCCGCTGCTGCTGGTGATGGCCGCCGAGCACCCGATGGCCGGTCGCGCGAGCATCGGCCTGGAGGAGCTGGCCGAGGAGGACTGGCTGCTGCCCGACGTCGGCGGCGACTGCCCCGACTCGAACATCGTCCTGCGCGCCTGCCGCGACGCCGGCTTCGAGCCCACCGTCCGCCTGGCGTTCGACGACTACAACGCGCTGCAGGGCATGGCCGCCGCGGGCGTCGGCGTCGCGCTCATCCCGAGCCTCGCGACCGCCAACGTCCGCACCGACGTCGCGATCTGCCCCCTCCGCGGCCGCCCACCCGAGCGCCGCATCCAAGCCGCCGTCCGCACCGGGGAGAACGACCCACTGGTGGACCACGTCATCGAAGCCCTCCGCGCCGCCGCCCGCGCACTGCCGACCGGCCGCTCGCTGGCCGCCGCGGCCTGATCCGAGTACCCCTCCTTCCCCAACGCTGCGCAACCCGCGCGTCTCGTGGCTACAGTCCAGCGCCTCAGGATCGAAGGGGTTCACGAGGTGCGCATCACCGTGCTGGGCAAATCGCCCTCCTGGCAGGACGCCGGAGGGGCATGCAGCGGCTATCTCGTTCAAGAGGGCGAGACGTCCGTGCTGGTCGACTGCGGCAACGGGGTCTTCGGCAAGCTGCGCGAGTACGTGGACTACGTCGACGTCGACGCCGTCGTGGTCTCGCACCTGCACGCCGACCACTTCCTGGACCTCGTCCCCTACGCCTACGCCTTGACGTACGCTCCGCGCCAGCAGCCGGTCCCGGTCGATCGCTGGCCGGGTACCGACACGCCGGCGCGTCCGCGGCTGATCGGGCCGAAGGGCACGGCGCACACGCTGCGGCGCATCGTCGGCACGTGGGGCGCGGAGGATCTCGTCGACCACGCGTTTGCCATCGAGGAGTACGTGCCGTCCGACGAGCTGGAGATCGGCGCGCTGCGGGTGCGCCTCCACCACGTCCCGCACTTCCTGCCGACCTGCGCCCTGGAGATCCGCTCGGCGGCCGGCGGCGGGCGCTTCACCTACGGCGCCGACTGCGCGCCCAACGAGGAGCTCGTCGCCTTCGCGCAGGGCACCGACCTGCTGATGATCGAGGCCACGCTCCCACGCCCCGAGCGCGAGGGCGTGCGCGGCCACCTCACGCCCGCCGAGGCCGGCGAGCACGGCCGCCGCGCCGGCGCGCAGCACCTCGTGATCACCCACATCTCCGACGAGCTGGACGAGCAGTGGGCGCAGCGCGAGGCGGAGGGCACCTTCGGCGGCCCCGTGTCGGTCGCGCGCGAGGGCGCCGTCTACGACCTGTAGCGGTACATTCGTCCCCCGTGCCCCCCGAGCGTGACCTCTTCGCGAACTTCGAGCGCATGCGCCGCGAGATGGACGAGCTGTTCGGCGACGTCTTCGGCGGCGGGGTGCTCGGCCCGCACCACCGCGGCGGCTTCTCGCCCGCGGTCGACGTCTTCTACGAGAACCCGCCGGCCCCCGACCCGCCGCGCGCGGTCGTCCACGCCGAGCTGGCGGGCATCGACCCCGACGAGATCGGCCTGGAGATCGAGGGGCGCGAGCTGGTCATCGCCGGCCACCGCCGCCCGACCGACGCCGAGGGCCGCGTCTACCAGCAGCTGGAGATCGACTTCGGCCCGTTCCGCCGCGTGATCCCGCTGGGCGCCGACGTCGTCGCCGAGGCCGCCCGCGCGACCTACCGCGACGGCATCCTGCGCGTCGAGCTGCCGCTGCTGCGCCCCGAGTCGCGCGCCCGCCGGGTGCCGATCGAAGTCGCCGAGACGGACGCGCCGTGATCGAGATCGCCGCCGAGGGCGGCGGACGGCCCGTCGAAGTCGGGATGCGCAGCCGCGTCCCCGAGACGCTGCCGGTCCTGCCGCTGCGCGAGACCGTCCCGCTGCCCGACACGCTCACCCCGCTGGCCATCGGCCAGGAGCGCTCCGTCCAGCTCGTCAACGACGTGCTGGCCGGCGACCGCCTGCTGGTGATGGTCGCCTCGCGCAACCCCGAGCTGGAGACGCCCGGCCCCGAGGACCTCTATGACGTGGGCGTCGTCGGCGCCGTCGCGCGGATGATCAAGATCCCCGACGGCACGCTGCGCATCCTCGTCCAGGGCGCCCAGCGCGTGCGGTTGAGCGAGTGGGTCAAGCAGGAGCCCTACCTCGTCGCCGACATCGACGAGCTGCCCGACGTCGTCCTCGAGTCGCCCGAGCTGACGGCGCTGACCCGCAACGTCCAGGGCACGTTCAGCCGCATCGTCGAGCAGGCGCCCTACCTGCCCGAGGAGCTGCAGCTGGCCGTCGCCAACATCGACGACGCCTCGACGCTCAGCCACCTCATCGCCGGCTCGCTGCGGCTGCCGACCGAGGAGAAGCAGGCGCTGCTGGAGGAGGTCGACGTCGGCCGCCGCCTGCGCCGCCTCGCCGAGACCCTCGCGCGCGAGCTGGAGGTCATCTCGATCGGCTCCGAGATCCAGTCGCAGGTGCAGTCCGAGATCGACAAGGGCCAGCGCGAGTACGTCCTGCGCCAGCAGCTCAAGGCGATCCAGGACGAGCTCGGCGACTTCGACGAGTCCGCCGAGGAGGCGCGCGAGCTGCGCGAGCAGCTGGCCGGGATCGAGCTGCCCGAGGACGTCCGCAAGCAGGCCGACCGCGAGCTGCGCCGCCTGGAGCAGCTGCCCGCCCAGGCCGCCGAGCACGGCGTCATCCGCACCTACCTGGAGTGGATCGCGTCGCTGCCGTGGAGCCAGAGCACCGAGGACGACCTCGACCTCGTCCACGCGCGCGAGATCCTCGACGAGGACCACTACGACATCGAGCAGGTCAAGGACCGGATCCTCGAGTTCCTCGCGGTCCGCAAGCTCATGGGTGGGCGGGGTGAGGTCTCCCGCGGCACGATCCTCTGCTTCGCCGGCCCGCCCGGCGTCGGCAAGACGTCGCTGGGCAAGTCGGTCGCCCGCGCGCTCGGTCGCAAGTTCGAGCGCATCAGCGTCGGCGGCGTGCGCGACGAGGCCGAGATCCGCGGCCACCGCCGCACCTACATCGGCGCGATGCCCGGCACGATCATCCGCGCGCTGCGCGACGCCGGGTCCGACAACCCGCTGTTCATGATCGACGAGATCGACAAGATGGGCGCCGACTTCCGCGGCGATCCGTCCAGCGCGATGCTCGAGGTGCTCGACCCCGAGCAGAACTCGTCCTTCCGCGACCACTACCTCGACGTGCCGTTCGACCTGTCCAAGGTCATGTTCATCTGCACGGCCAACGACCTCGACCGCGTCCCCGGCCCGCTGCGCGACCGCATGGAGATCATCCAGCTCGCCGGCTACACCGAGGACGAGAAGCTGCAGATCGCCAAGCGCTACCTGGTCCCGCGCCAGGTCGAGCGCAACGGCCTCAAGAAGTCGTGGATCTCGATCGGCGACAAGGCGCTGCGCCGCGTCATCGCCGACTACACCCGCGAGGCCGGCGTCCGCGGCCTGGAGCGCGAGATCGGCACGATCGCCCGCAAGATCGCGCGCACGGTCGCCGAGGCCGAGCCGGGCGCCAAGACGGCCAAGGCCATCATCACGCCCGAGCGCGTGCGCGAGCTGCTCGGCCGCCCGCGCGTGCACGCCGAGGCCAAGCGGCGCACGCAGGTGCCCGGAGTGGCGACGGGGCTGGCGTGGACGCCGGTCGGCGGCGACGTGCTCTTCATCGAGGCCTCCGCGACGCCCGGCACCGGCAAGCTCGTGCTCACCGGCCAGCTCGGCGACGTCATGAAGGAGTCGGCGCAGGCGGCGCTGACGTGGGTCAAGGCGCACTCGCACGAGGTCGCGCCCGATCTGGAGGACGCGTGGTTCGCCGACCACGACGTCCACGTCCACGTGCCCGCGGGCGCCACGCCGAAGGACGGCCCGAGCGCCGGCGTCACGATGGCGACCGCGCTCGTCTCGCTGATCTCCAAGCGCCCGGTGCGCGACGACGTCGCGATGACCGGCGAGATCACCCTCACCGGCCAGGTCCTGCCGATCGGCGGCCTGAAGGAGAAGGCGCTGGCCGCGCAGCGTCACGAGGTGCGCACCGTCATCGCGCCGGCGCTCAACGAGGCCGACGCCGAGGACGTGCCGGAGCACCTGCGCAAGCGGCTGGAGTTCGTGTGGGTCCAGGAAGTCGGCGAAGTGCTTGCCGCCGCCCTGCAACCCCCTGCGTGACAACCCGCGATCGGCGGGTATGCTCGGCACAAGGAGCACGACCCCCCGACCCAAAGAGGGAAGCTGCATGGCCAAGAAGAAGAAGGCGGCCGCTGCCGCCGGCGCCGTCACCGCGGCCCGCTCGAACCCGTACGTCCAGCGCGTCGTCGAGGACGACGACCTGCGCGACAACGTCCGCGTCGCCTTCGAGGCCGCGCGTGACGCCTACGAGCGACTGTCCAACGGCAAGACGCCCGCCAAGGTGCTGACCGACGACAAGAAGTTCCACAAGGACCTTCACACCGCTGCAGAGGCGCTCAAGGACGCGGGCTCGTCGCTGCGCGAGGGCCCCAAGAAGAAGAAGAAGCGCGGTGGCCTCGGCCGCAAGCTCTTCGTGCTCGCGATCGCCGGTGGCCTCGCGGTCGCCCTGAGCTCGGACCTGCGCTCGAAGATCCTCGACGCGCTGTTCGGCGCCGAGGAGGAGTTCGACTACACCTCGACGACCGCCCCGTCGTCGACCCCGGCGGCCGGCACCGCCGCGTAGCCACCCGCCGTTCGACATCCGTCGCGAGCCGCAAGGGCGCCCTCCGGGGCGCCCTTCCTCGTGGCGGGACGGGTTGGCCGGCCAGCTAGGATGCGGCGATGAAGGCCGCGACCCACGACGCGCCCCCGCGCTCGCCGCTCAGCGGGGAGAAGGCGCAGCGCATCGTCGACGCGATGCGCGCGTCGGTCGCGCAGCGGGGCGTCGCGGGCTCGACGTTCGACCACGTCGCGCGCGACGCCGGCGTCTCCCGCGGGTTGTTGCACTACTACTTCGGCTCCAAGGAGCGGCTGCTCGCCGAGGTCGTCAAGCGCGACACCGAGCTGCGCATGGCGTCGCTGGACGCCCAGCTCGCCGCCGCCTCCTCGGCCGAGGACTTCATCGGGATGCTCCGCGACACGCTCGAGGCGATGGTCCGCGACGACACCGAGTTCCTCACGCTGTCCTTCGAGGTCTTCACGCTGTCGCGCCGCAACCCGGACATCGCGGTCGAGTTCGCCGAGCTGGTCCGCCGCACGCGCGAGCGGGTCGCCGCGGTGCTCCGCGCCAAGCAGGCCGACGGCGTCCTCGACCTGCGCGCCGAGCCCGAGGCGATCGCCGAGATCCTCTTCGGCCTTGGCGACGGCCTGGCCCTCCGCATCCTCAGCGAGCCGGGCCGCGACCACCGCGGAACCGTCGAGGCCGGGACGATGGCCGTCGCGGCGCTGATCCGCTGAGCGGTCCTGCGCGCTACAGCCGGTGGCGCAGCGGCCGCTCGTCGAGCTCGTCGAAGGCCGACGGCCGGTCGTGGGGCGGACGGCAGCGGGCGATCGGGCCGTCGCGGCGGGAGGCGAGCCAGGCGTCGATCTGCGCCGCCGGCAGCGGGCGGCTGAGGACGTAGCCCTGGATCGCGTCGGCGCCGAGCCCGGCGAGCAGCTCCCAGGTGTCGTCGTCCTCGACGCCCTCGGCGACGATCCGCAGCCGCAGGCTGCGCGCCAGGTCGAGGGTCGTGCGGACGATCGCCGCGTCGTCGGCGTTGGTCGCCATGTCGGTGACGAACGAGCGGTCGATCTTCAGCTCGGCGACCGGCAGGCGGCGCAGGTGGGCCAGCGAGGACCAGCCGGTGCCGAAGTCGTCGAGCGCGATGCGGACGCCGAGGCGCGCGATCGCGTCGAGCGTCGCGGCGGCGCCCTCGGGATCGGCGATGACGCCGTCCTCGGTGACCTCCAGCGCGAGGCAGGTCGGCGGGATGTCGCGCTGGGCCAGCAGCCGCGCGACGTCGCCGGGCAGGTCGGGGTCGAGCAGGTCGGAGGCCGCGAGGTTGACGGCGACCGTGAGGTCGAGGCCGTCGGCGCGCCAGCGGGCGAGCTGCGCGAGCGCGCCGTCGAGCACCTGGCGCGTCAGCTTCGGCATCAGTCCGGAGCGGTCGGCCAGCGGCAGGAAGTCGGGCGGCATCAGCAGGCCGTGGACCGGATGCTGCCAGCGCACGAGCGCCTCGACGCCGAGGACCCGCCCGAGCTGCGGGTCGACCTTGGGCTGGTAGTAGACGGTCAGCTCGCCGCGGTCCAGGCCGGCGCGCAGCTGCTGGCCGAGGGCGAGCCGGTCGCGCGTGTGGAGGTCGCGCTCGGGGTCGTAGAGCGCGACGCCGCCGCCCGCGCCCTTGGCCAGGTACATCGCGACGTCGGCGCGGCGCAGCAGCTCGCCGTCCTCGGTCGCGTGGTCGGGGTACATCGCCACGCCGACGCTCACCCCGATGTCGAGCTCCAGCCCCTCGACCTCGAACGGCTGCGCGATCGCGTCGAGCACCTTGCCCGCGGCGCGCATCGACGCCTCGTGCCCGTTGCCGGGCGCCAGCAGCACGGCGAACTCGTCGCCGCCCAGACGCGCCAGCAGCGTGGAGCGGCCGAGCGCGTCGGTGAGCCGCCGGCCGACGAGCTGCAGGAGCGTGTCGCCGGCGCCGTGGCCGAGCGTGTCGTTGAGGTCCTTGAAGCGGTCGAGGTCGAAGATCAGCAGGCCGAACGGGAGGTCCTCGGCCTCGGCTTCGCGCCGCACCGTGTCCAGGCGCCGGTGGAAGTGGCGGCGGCTCGGCAGCCCGGTGAGCTCGTCGGTCAGCGACTCGTGGCGCGCGTCGGCCAGCAGCTGGACCTCGCGCAGCGTCAGGGTCGTCCGGGCCAGCGCGACGGCGACCGCGACGATCGCGAGCCCGGCCGTGATGCCGTTGAGCCCGACGATGCGGTCGTAGGCGAGCAGGCCGAGCGCGATCGCGCCGAAGCCCGAGGGCACGAGCAGGACGCGGACGCCCTCGACGCGCAGTCCCTCGGGCGCGACCGCCGGCCGCCACGGCGTGATCGCCAGCAGCGCCAGGCCCGCGCACCAGAACAGGTCGCACACGCCGTGCGGGGACGTGGCGCCGCGGGAGACCTGGCCGAGGAGGATCGTGTCGGCGACGAACCAGCAGAGCATCGCGCCGCCGATCAGCAGCCAGCGCGAGCCGGGGCGCCAGCCCGACATCGCCACGATCCCGATGACGAGGACCACGAAGCCGAGGTCCCCCAGCGAGTAGATGCTCTGGACGCCGAGGTCGAACGGCGTGCGGTCCGAGCTGGTGAAGACCGGGCCGTAGAGCAGGGCGATGCCCGCGGCGGCGAAGGTCAGCCCGGCCAGCAGGCCGTCCAGCCACATGCTGGCCGGCGCGCGGACGAAGGAGCGGCGCAGCAGCATGGCGATCGTCGCGTAGGCGGCCGGGTAGAAGGCCAGCCACAGGACGTCGGACGGCGCCGGGACGGGCGGGTCGGGATCGCCGCGCCACAGGGCCGACCAGAGGATCGAGCCGACTGTGAACGTCGCGAGGCCTAGCAGCAGCGGGATCCACGCGCGCCGCTCGCGCTCCAGCGCCACGACGCGCGCCGCCACCGAGATGGTGGTGACGATCCCGGCGAGCGTGACCGCCCAGCGGTGCAGGTCGCCGCTCGCGCCGCCGAGGCCGACGAGGGCGTCGAGCAGCAGGAGCGCGACGAGCGCTCCGAGCCCCGCGGCGCCCGCGACCAGCGCGAAGCGCACCCGCGGTGCGAGCTCCGGGAGGGAGGACACGGCCATGCCCTGGGCTCATCGACGGGATTCCGGAGCCTCTTGAACAACTCGCGCCGGCACCGGCGATTCGTGTCCGCGAAGCGCCGAACCTCTACAAGATGGAGCGGAACTTGCGTTCTGCGTGCGCGAACCTCTGCAGAGTGCTGCGGGGTGTGGACAGCCGTACCTGCGGGGTGGAGGCTGCACGAAGCGATGACCGACCGCGTCGACCCCTACCGCAGCGTTGCCCGGGAGCTGCTCTGCGTGCTGGCGAGCGAAGGTCGTCCGATGAGCCTGCGTGAGCTCGAGCAGCCCGGACGGCTGCGCGATGCGGACGCGGCGTTCCAGCTGTCCGTCGCCCGCGTCGCGGGGTTCGTCCGTGCGGTGCCGGCCGCCGAGCGGCGGCCGGAGCCGTGCTACCAGCCGACGACGCTCGGCTGGATGATCGCCCGCCGCTCGCGGGCGCACACGGCGGCGCAGGAGCTGCGCCGCCGCGACGACTCGCTCGCCGTCTAGGCCCCCGAGGGGTGCGCGCGGGCGCGGTGGCGCCAGTGCTCGGGCAGCTCGGCGTGCTCGAGGAACACGAGGTGGTCGTCGGAGCCCGACGCCGCGACCGCGTTCCAGATCACGTGCAGGGCGCCGTCGACGTCGGCGGCCTCGACCGTGACGTCGAACAGCCCGTTGTCGTCGGGCTCGCTCACGTCCGCGTCGGCGGGGAGCTGCACGATCAGCGCGGCGCGCGCGTCGCGATCGGCCTCCGAGGCGTTGTGCAGCAGCAGCATCGAGATGGTGAAGCGCTCGGCCATGGCGGTCACCCTACGCCCGTCAGCCGTCGATCTTCGGTGACGTCCACGGCGCGGCGAGGCGCGCGGACAACAGGTCGGGC
>DASYBY010000021.1:0-13178 GCA_036500525.1 Baekduia sp.
GCCTCGTGCATCTCGGCCAGCCGCGCGCGCAGGTGCTCGCCCGCGTCGTAGGCGTGCTCGTAGCGGTCCCAGCGGCCGTACCAGAGCTCGCAGTCGGGCTCGCGCTGCAGGATCGCCCGCGCCAGCAGCACCTGGACGGGGTGGAAGATCACGATGACCTTGGGTCGATCGCCGTTGCGGCGCAGCGCCTTGATGAGGCGCTTGGCGACGCCGTTGGCCAGCGCCTCGCCGATCCCCGGCGGCAGGCGGGCGATCGCGCCGTAGGGGACGCGGGGCGGGTCGACGGCCACGACGGTGTCGGCGCGCAGCAGGTCCTCGGCCTGGTCGCGCAGGATGAAGCGGTCCAGCGTGCGCGGCAGCAGCAGCAAGGCGAGAGGGCGCAGGTCGTCGGGCACGGCTGGTGCAGCCTACGAGGTCGGTAGCGTGCGGTCGCTCATGGCCGGCCTCCTCCGCCGTCTCCTGGCCAGTGCTGCCGCGTACCAGGCCCCGAGCATCCTCTCGAGCCTCCTGGCGCTCGTCACGCTGCGCCTCTACACCGGCCATCTGTCGCCGGCCGACTACGGCTACGCCGAGAACCTCCTCACGGCGATCATCTTCACGTCGATCCTGCTGCGGTTCGGGATCGGCGAGGCGTTCGTGCGGTTCTGGTTCGACGACGAGGACCACGCGCGGCGGGTCGACCTCGCGCGCACCGCGACGGCGTGGACGTTCTACGTCTCGACGGTCGTCACGCTGATCGCGCTGGCCTTCGCCGGGCCGCTCTCGCGGTTGATCCTGGACTTGAACGACGCGACGCTGATGTCGTTCGGGCTGCTCGGCCTGTGGGCGTTCACCAACCTGGAGATGGCCTACGCGTTGCTCCGGGTGGAGGAGCGGCTGCGGGAGTACGTGATCGCGGGGATCATCAACATCCTGCTGACCGTCGCGCTGACGGTGACGTTGGTGGTGGTGTTGGACAAGGGTGCGCGCGGTTACGTGCTGGGCAACTACGCGGCGTCGACGGTCGTCCTGTTGGGGTTGTGGTTCCTGCACCGCGAGCGCGTGTCGTTCCGGCCGCCGCGGCGGACGATCGCGCTGCTGCGCTTCGGCGGGCCGACGGTGCCGGCCGACGCCGCGGCGTTCGCGCTCAACGTGGTCGACCGAACGTATCTGCTGCATGCTCAGTCGGCAGAAGCGGCGGGGCGGTACGGGTTCGCCGCGAAGCTGGCGACGGTCGTGATCGTGGCGGTGCGGGGGTTCCAGGCGGCGTGGCCGCCGCTGGCGTACTCGGTGGTCGACGAGGCGCAGGCCGGGCGGCTGTACGCGCGGGTGACGACGGCGTACGTCGCGGTGACGGGGATCGTCGTGTGCGGAGTGACGCTCGTCGGCCGCTGGGCCGTCCGTGCCCTGGCCGACAACCCCTCGTTCTACCCGGCGTCGGACGCGCTGCCGTGGGTCGCGCTGGGCTGGGCGCTGTACGGGTTGGTGTTGTTGTTGGTGACGGTGGCGGGGCGGGCGAAGGTGACGACCCGGAACTTCCCGGCGACGATCGCGGGGCTGATCGTCAACGTCGTCTTGTTGGTGGTATTGGTCGGGCCGCTGGGGATCGCGGGCGCGGGAATCGCGTTGTGCGGGGCCTACGTGGTGATCGTGGTGGTGTTGTACCTGCTGACGCGTCGGTTGTTCCACGTGCCGTTCGAGTGGGGGCGGCTGCTGTCGGCGACGGTCGTGTTGAGCGTGCTCGGCGTGGGCGGCGAGCTGCTGCTGCCGACGCACGGCGCGGTGGGGCTCGTGACGCGCTTCGCGGTGCTGTGCGCCGCGCCGCCGCTGCTGGTCGCCGCGCGGGTCGTGACGGTGGGCGAGCTCCGCGCCCTCCGATCCATCCGATCCGCGGCGTAGCGTCGTCGTTCAACCTCATAAAAGCGCCCCCGCGTCGCGACAACGACCGGGGGCATGGCCCAAGGAGTGGTACCTCCATGAGCACCCCCCAGCGTAACGACGCGCGGATCGTCCGCGTCTCCACCACCCAGCGCGCATCCCTGCGCGAGCAGACCCTGGAGATCGTCGAGCTGGAACACCACCGGTTCGACGACTTCGCCGACCAGTCGCCGTCGCAGCAGCGCGCGAGCGCGACGCTCTTCCTCGACGCCCTCACCGTCCTCGACACCCTCGGCTGGGACACGCCGCCCGACGCACCGCCGATCGACATCCCCCTGACCGCCGGTCACGTGCGGCAACTCGAAGCGCGCTACACCGAGCTGACCCTCGACGCCCTCCCGACCGCCGACCTCACCGCCATCATCTCCGCCTACCACCAGGCGGCCGGCGCGTGATCGAGGCGCCGACACCTCCCCGCCCACCGCCTTCTCGTCGGCGCCGCGGCGGTGAGGCCATGTGATGTTCCGCGTACGACCGAGCCGATGGACGGCCCGATCATGCCCACGCCCGACCACTCGCATCTGCTCGCGAAGCGCTCAGCCGAAGAGCAGCAAGGCCGCCCGCCACCGCCGGCCGACGACCTCCATCGCGTCCGCGCGATCGCGTCGGTGGCCGCCGTCATCGTCTCGCTGGTGTAGTGGCGCCTTCGCACCACGGCACTTCGGCCTCACCGCCTACCGGCGCACACCTCACCGTTGATCCGGCGGGTCACGCAGGCGGTCGAAGACCGTTGACCCTCCTGCTACCTTCGTGTACATGACGACCGTCGGAGTCGCGGAGCTGCGCCAGAACCTCAGCCGCTACCTGCGGCTCGTCGAAGCCGGTGAGCGACTGGTCGTCACCGAGCGCAACCGTCCGGTGGCAGAGCTCGGTCCACCGCCGAGCACGGGTGAGGCGCTCGACCGCCTCATCGCCGAAGGCCGGGTCTCCCGCCCTACGCGCCAAGCGCTGCCCGAGCCGCTGAAGCTCGACGGCGATCCGCGCGCGCTGAGCCGCGCGTTGGACGAGATCCGCGGCGACCGCTGAGCGGGTGGCGATCTTCTACGCCGACGCGTCGGCGCTGGTGAAGCTCGTCCGCGAGGAGCCTGAGACCGCGGCGCTGCGCACCTTCCTGGCAGGCGCCGACATCGTCTCCAGTGAGTTGGTCCTGACCGAGGTACCTCGCGCCGTCCGTCGTGTGGCGGACGGCGATCCACGGCTGGCGCCAGACGCGCTCACGGACCGGGCCGGCGAGGTGCTGGAGGCGCTCGCGCTGGTGCCGATCGACCGCGCCATCCTCCTGACCGCGGGCGCGCTGGCCGAGCCAGTGCTGCGCGCGCTCGATGCGATCTACATCGCCTCGGCCGTCACGGTGCTCCCGATCGACGCGTTCGTGACCTATGACGATCGCCAAGGGGCCGCTGCCAGGCTCGCCGGACTCCGCACCGTCGCGCCGGGCTGAACCCCGACCATTGGTGAGCGGTGGCGCTGGTCGCTGCGGACGAAGGCGGCGTTGAGCCGGCGGATCACCGGGCGCTCGACGGCGGTGTGCAGCGCGACGCCGGCGATGGTGCAGAGGACGACCTGGCCCAGCGCGAAGGGGAGGTCGTGGCCGGCCAGGTGGGCGGTGGCGAGGAGGTGGGTGCCGGCCCCGAGCAGGAGTGTGTGGGTGAGGTAGGTGCTGTAGGAGCCGTCGCCGGCGCGGACCACGCCGGTGCGCAGGCGGTGGTGGCGCGTCGCCGGGATGTGCGGCAGGACGCACACCGCGACGCACACGAGGGCGAGGGGCAGGACCATCCACAACGCCTCCGCGTGGTGCAGGCCCGCGCGCGCGGCCATGGCGTAGCCGACGACGACCGCGAGCACCACGACCAGCACCGCCGGCAGCGAGAGGGTGAACGGCAGTCGCTCCCGGATCCGGTCGCGCGCGATCGCCAGCGCCACGCCCGCGAGGAAGAACACCAACAACGGGTCGGCCCACTGGTAGACGACGTCGAGCCGGCCGGGCGCGAGCACGCCGACCTGGCGCAGCAGCATCAGCGTGCCGAAGGCCGCGAACAGCGCGACGTACCGCGACCGGACGCTCAACAGCAGCACCACCGCGACGCCCACGTAGAAGAACATCTCGTAGTTCAGCGTCCAGCCCGGGAAGAGGACGGGGTCGCTCCTGGACGGGATGAACGCCAGCGATCGTGCGAGCTCGGCGCCCGATGGCCCCGCGCCTTCCACCGACAGCTTGACGACCGCGGCCGCCGTCGCGAGCCAGTAGAGCGGCACGACGCGGATCACCCGCCTCCGCAGGAACTGCCTCGTCGCGGCGACGCCTCCCGCCACCGGCATCCGCGCGACCGACATGGTGATGATGAACCCGCTGATCACGAAGAAGACCTTCACGCCGAGGCTGCCGAGCACCTCGAGGCTACGGTCGGGCGGCCGGATCCCCTGCCGGTGACCCCACACTGCCAGCGCATGCGCGAAGACCACCATCCCCGCAGCGAGCGCCCGCAGCGCCTGCAGCGCATCCAGCCGCTCTCCTCCAGGCAGCGCGTGCTCACCCACCGCCGCCGTCCGCCGCTCAGAAGGACGCGCAGAGCGCCTCATCCGCGCGACGTTAGCAGCGCCCGCCGCCGCTCGGGCACACCGACGCCCGCCGGCTGCCGCTGCGCGGCAGTGTCGGATGCCGAACAAACACGAACCTGTTTGAGGTCAGCGGATTGACAACTCGAGTGGTGAAGTGTTTGCTGACGGACGCGTCCGCCGCCGGGCGCCTTGGCGGCGACCTCGCCGGCGGGTGTGCAGGTCTGACTAGTAGGGGCATCCATGGCTTTTGCGCGGTCGCGTTCGGTTCTGCTCGTGTCGGTGATCGGCGCTGTCGCGGCGTTCGCCGTCGCGCTGTTCGTCGGCTCGCCGTCACGGGCCGACGACGGCGCCGGGCCAACGGCCCCGGCGCGTCCGCGGGTGCAGGCGCCGCCGTCGGGCGCCGACATCGCGTCGCTCCGCACGGCCGACTCGCGCACGTACCGTGGCGCGGGGGGCGCCTACAGGACGGTCGTCTCGTCGACCCCGGTCAACTTCCAGGACGCGTCGGGTGCGTGGCAGGCGATCGACACGCGGCTGAAGACCGACGGGGGCGGGGGCCTGCAGACGACCGCGGCGGCGACCGAGGTGGCGCTGCCGGGCGGGCTGGACGATCCGGCGAAGGTGACCTCGGGCGCCAGGTGGGTCTCGTTCGCGTTGCGGAACGCCGCGGCCGTCGCGCCGCGCGCCGCGGGGGCGACCGCGACCTACGCGGACGTGCTCGACGGCGTCGACGCCACCTACGAGGCGCAGCCCGCGGGCGTCAAGGAGACGCTGACGCTGGCCGATCCGGACGCGCCGTCGACCTACCGGTTCGCGCTGGCGGCCAGCACCGGGCTCGTCCCGTCGCTGCGCGACGACGGCTCGGTGGTCTTCCGCGGTCCGCAGGGCACGATCCGCTTCTGGCTGCCCGCGCCGACGGTGCAGGCCGCCGACCAGGCCGCGGCCTCGGCGCAGCACGTCGCCTACCGGCTCTCCGACGACGGGCAGAGCCTGAGCGTCGTGGTCGATCCGGCGTGGCTGGCGAAGGCGAGCTTCCCGGTCAAGGTCGATCCGACGATCTACGACGGCGCGAGTATGACCGCCTGCACGCTGGCGAGCGGCTCGCTGGCGTCCACCAGCGACTGCAGCTCGAGCCTGCTGAAGATCGGCAACGACGGCAGCCACGTGCTGCGCACCGCGCTGCGATTCAACGGGCTGGCCGCCGCCAACCTCCCGACGGGCGCGGCGATCGACTACGCCGAGCTCGGACTGTTCTCCGAGGGCATGACGCACGTTGCCGTGCACCCGCAGATCGATGTCGCCGGGCTGACCCACACGGTCGCGACCGGTGCGGCGTGGAACGGCTACGACACGGTCCACGCATGGACCACGCCGGGCGGCGACACCAGCGCCACGCCGGACGTACGGCCGCTGGTCTGGGGCACCTTCTTCGACGGGCACGTCGGCGAGCCGTTGGGCTGGGACGTCTCCGCGCTGGTGCAGTCCTGGCTGCGTGATCCGTCCACCAATCACGGCGTGCTGCTGCGGGCGCACGACGAGACCGCCCTCAACGTGCTGTCGGCCGACTCGCCGACCGCCGCCACCCAGGGTCCGTGGCTGCAGATCGACTGGCGCTGGCGCCCGGGCACCGAGCGCGACCAGAGCTACCAGTCTGTCGGCATCGACGACCGGTCGGGGCTCAACGTGAACGTCGTCTCCGGCAACCTGGCGATGCAGAGCTCCGACGTCCACCTGCCGGGGGTGGCGGGCATGGACCTCAACTTCTCGCGCGCCTACAACTCCGGCGACCTGTCCGACGACCACCTCACCGGATCGGCCTGGTCGCCGGAGGTCAACGGCGCCGGGCTGGATCTCCGGACCCACTTCCTCAGCAACGGCCACACCCTCTACGCCAGCGGCGGCGCCGTCTACCGCTTCGATCGCAACCCCACCGCCGACTCGGGCACCACCCTGGCCTTCATCACCCCGTCGGGCATCGACGCGACGATGACCCAGGACAGCGCCACCGCGGTGACGACCGTCACCTTCCGCGACGGGACGGTGTGGACCTACACCGACGGCAACTTCGACAGCCAGCAGCTGACCCGGATCGCCGATCGTCATGGCAACCACATCGACCTGGCCTACGACAGCGCCCGGGGCGACGACGGCCGCGCGCTGGACACCATCACCGACACCTACGGCCACGTCCTCACCGTCACCCGCGACTCGGGCGGGATGGTCACGGGGCTGACCGATGCCGCCTCCCGTCACTGGGCCTACGCGAAGAACGCCTCCGTGAACGATCGCCTGGACTCCGCCACCGACCCCGACTCCCACACCACCAGCTACGACTACGTCACCGGGATCCCGGCCCTCTCGGACCTGATCGACCAGATCACCGACCCCGACGGCCACGTGATCCGGGTCGTGTACGCCGCCGGCACCAGCTATCGCGTCAGCAGGCTCACCCGAGTCGTGGACGGCACCTCGGACAACGACCTCACCTGGAGCTTCGACTACGCGCCGACGCTGGGCACGGGCGACCCGTGCACCGCAGCCGACGTGATCGGGCGGACGGTCGAGACCGACCCCCGCGGCAAGCCGACGACCTACTGCTACAACGCCGACGGACAGATCATCCAGACGATCGACGGCAACCACCGCTCGGTCGAGGCGTCCTACACGGCAAGCGGCAACGTGTCGGACTTCACCGGCCTGGCGGGCACAGGGAACCCGTCGCTGTCGACCTACGGGTTCTCGTCCATCGGCAACGCGACCGGCTCGTCGACGACGATCGGCGCGGGCAACACGCAGTCCTCGACCATCAAGTACTGCGGCGACGCCTCCCAGCCGGCGTGCAGCGGCACGGCCGGGAGCCTGGACAAGTACCGCCCGACGCTGGCCACCGACAGCCAGGGCACCAGCCAGGCCTTCGGCTACACCACCGCCGGTGACGTCAACGACATCACCACCGCCTCGGGCAGCGATCACCAGTCGCTGACCTACGACGCGGCCGGCAACGTGCTGACCTCCACCGACGGCAACACGCACCAGACGACCTATCACTACACCGGCAACTTCCTGGACTCGGTCACGCCGCCGAGCCCGCTCGCTCCCGAGACGTTCACGCCCGACAGCCTGAAGCGCGTCCACACGGCGACCGACGGCAACGGCCAGACGACGACGGCGACCTACGACGGCGAAGACCGCGTCACCCGGATCGACTACTCGCCCAGCGGTGCGTGGATGACCTTCACCTACGACGCCAACGGCAACGTCACGCAGCGCGCCGACTCCAGCGGCCACACGACCACCTACGGCTACGACACCCTCAACCGCCGGACCTCCGAGACCTTCCCGGGGAGCCGCACCAACACCTACGTCTACGACAAGGCGTCGAACCTCACGTCGATCACCGACGCCGACGGGGTGACCAGCTACACCTACGACGACGCCAACCGGCTCGCGTCGGTCACGTCGCCCAAGCCCGGCGGCGGTACCGACGCGATCACCTACACCTACACGGACCCCGCCACGTCGACCGCCCCGAGTGCGCAGACCACGAGCTACCCGGGCGGGCTGCAGCAGGTCGCCACCAGCGACGCCGCCGGCAACATCCTGTCCATCAAGATCCTCAACAGCGCGGGCACGGTGCTCAAGAGCCGCACCTACGACCACGGGCTCAGCGCCTCGGCGACCAGCGCGATGATCCAGTCGGTCACCGACGAGGCGGGCGCCACGACGAGCTACACCTACGGCGCGGCCGATCGCCTCGCCGAGGCGGACACCCCCAGCGGCGACTACTTCTACGTCTACGACGCAGCCGGCAACCGGCTCTCCTGGCATATCGCCGGGCCGTCCGGGGTCCACGGCCCCACGTTCACCTACAACGCGGCCAACGAGCTCTGCTGGTCCTACGGCGGCCCCAGCAGCAACACCTGCGCCAACCCACCCGCGGGCGCCACGCTCTTCACCTACGACGCGGGCGGCCAGCGCACCAACGGCGCGACCTACGACGCCCTGCAGCGCCTGACCGCCTTCGGCAGCGACGCGCTCAGCTACCTGTCGCCGGGCAACGGCGAGCTGGTGAGCTACGGCGCCACCGGGTACCAGAACTCCATCCTCGGCCTCTCCCGACAGATCCCGTCCTCCGGCAGCGCGACCGACATCATCCGCCAGCCCAACGGGGCGCCCATCGCCCAACGCGTCGGCACCACCAACAAGCAGGAGCTGTTCTCCGACGCCCTCGGCTCGACCATCGCGATGGCCGACGACGGCGCCAACGCGCTCGGCCGCCACTACACCTACGACCCCAACGGCAACGTCACCACCACCGGGACCGGAGCCACCACCAACCTGCTCCTCGCCGGCGGCCAGCAACTGCCCAACGCCGACTACCACTTCGGAGCCCGCTTCTTCGACCCCACCACCGGCACCTGGACCCAGCAGGACCCCATCAACCAGATCGGCTCCCTGACC
This sequence comes from Baekduia sp., assembly GCA_036500525.1. Classification (GTDB taxonomy): domain Bacteria; phylum Actinomycetota; class Thermoleophilia; order Solirubrobacterales; family Solirubrobacteraceae; genus Baekduia. Next base: position 8,938 of record DASYBY010000021.1, read on the forward strand.
CAGGCCAACCGGTACTCCTACGCCGCCGGCAACCCCTTCCAGTTCGCAGATCCCACGGGAGCGAGCGTGGTCAGCTGGCTCACGGACAAGGCCAAGAAGGCGGCGGCTCCGTACTGCGTCGCCAAGGCGGTGTACAAGGTGTGGCAGGAGCGAGACGACCTGAACTACGACCAACAGGGACAGGCGGGCTACGGCAGCTCCGTCGACTACGCGCTCAGGCACGAGTTGGCTCCCTGCGTTCCCGACGTCGGTGACTACATCAACGATGCCCTGGCCCTCTTCAACAAGCAGGGCTGACGAAGTGACGACCTCACCGGTGCCGCAGGACACGCCGATCGATGTCTAGCCGAATCGCGGGGTGGCTCGTGGTGCTCGTCGCCGTGGGGGCCGGCATCGTGGCGGCGGCAGTCGGTGGGCATGTCGAAGGGATCCTCGACTGGGTCTTCGTCGGTGTGCCGCTGTTACTCGTCGCGGGGAGCGCGCTTGCGACGTATGCACGCAAGCGTCGCGCCGTCGACTGACTCGCTGAGCACCGCCCTACGTCAGCTCCGCCAGCGAGAACTCGAGCGGCTCGTCAAACGTCGACAGCATCCGCCGCCGCAGCGTCTCGTAGCGGCGCAGCGCCTCGCTGCGCCGCCCCCGGCGCAGCAACAACCCGAACAACTCGCGGTGGACGTCGACGTCGAAGGGCTCCAGCTCCGACAGTCGGGTCAGGCTGGCGGTGGACCGCGCCAGGTCGCCCGTCCGCTCGTCCAGTCCCGCCAACGCCCGCAGCCCGTCGCTGGCGATGTCGCGCAGGCGGTCGCGTTCGTGGAAGGCCCACTCCGCGTAGGGCTCGTCGGCGAGGAACTCGCCGCGGTAGAGCTCGACGCCGCGCCGCAACAACTCCGCGGCGTCCGGGTCGCCCGCCTCGCAGGCCGCGAGTCCGCCGGTCACCAGCTCCTCGAACGCATCCGCGTCGATCCACACGCGCTCGCGGTCCAAGGCATATCCGCCGCGCGTGGCCAGGATGAACGACGACGGCGGGTGCGCCGAGCCGCCGGGCTCCAGCTGCTCGCGCAGCACGTGCACGAAGTACCTCAGGCCGCGGGTGTCGGCCGCGGTGGAGGCCGGCCACAGCCGCGCGACGATCTCGTCGGAGAAGACCGACCCGTCGCGCTCGGCGATCAACAGCTTCAGGATGTGCCCCGCGCGGTTGTTGATCCACCGGCCCTCCAGCAGCTGGTCGCCGTTCATGACGCAGGTGCGGCCGAGCACGAACGCGCGCAGCTGCGGCCCGTCGATCCACGGCGGCGCCACGCCCCGCTCCTGCGGCGGGTGCACCGCGACCCGCCGCAGCTCCGTCAGGATCAGCGAGCGCGCGGGCGGCAGCGCGACCACGGTCGCGATCCCGAACCCATCCGGCAGATCCACATGCACCACCGGCAGCGGCCCGTCCTGGCCCAGCGCCCGCTCGTGCAGGCACACATCCCCCAACCGCCCGCTGCGGCAGCCGAGCACCCGGCACCCGATGTCGCTCCCCGGCTCCAGCACCGCGCGGCGCCCGAGGAGCTCGTCGGCCGCCCGGTTGCTCGCCACCAGCCGCCCCGCCAGATCCTGCACCAGGATGGCGTAGGGGTAGCCGTTCATGAGGTCCAACGCCAGATCGGCATCGGTGAAGCTGCGCGCCGCGGTGTCCTGTCGTCTGTGCTCTGACACTCGGAATTCCTTCCTGCGGCGATTGTGCCCCGATACCCGTGCGAATTGGCGCCGAGATCGCCGATGCCGTTCGAAAGGTCAGGCGCGCAACAACTTTCTAACCCGGATCCGAAGCTCGGTCGGGCACCTGGGGCGTACCGTCGTCAACCAAGTCACAGGTGCCGCGGGGGCGCTGTACTTATAGGTCCGAAGGCGGACCGAACGGATTCGGGGGATGTCATGCCGCTGCCTTGCCGAGTGGGCCCCACGCGCGCTCACGCTGATCGCTGCACGGACGCAGGAACGGTCCCGCTCGACCTTGACGAGTGGCGCGTGCGCCGCACCGTCGACGCTGCGCGCGCCGGGGACCGCGACGCCATGCGCGAGCTGTACGTGCGGTACGCCGCCGCCGTCCACACCCACGTCCTGCGCGTGGTGCACGACGTCCACGACGCCGACGACGTCACCCAGCAGGTCTTCGTGAAGCTGCTCACCGGCCTGGACCGCTACCGGCCCGGGGACGTCCCGTTCGTCGCGTGGGTGCTCCGCGTGGCCCACAACGCGGCGATCGACCACGTGCGCCGCGCGCGCACCGTCCCGGTCGCCGACGTCGACGAGCCGGAGGCCCGCGACGACCGCCGCGCCCACGAGGCGCGCACCGACCTCCACGCCGCGCTCGCCACGCTCCCGCAGGCGCAGCGCGACGTCCTCCTCCTCACGCACCTCGTCGGCCTCTCGCCCCACGAGATCGCCGCCGTGCTCGGCCGCTCGGTCCGCGCCGTCCACGGGCTGCACTACCGGGGCCGCGCCGCCGCGCAGGTGGCGTTGAGCGACCTCGGGTCGGCACCCACCGTGGCCACGATGCCCCGGCGCCGCCCGCCCGTCCCGGCCACCCACGTCCACGCGCTCTCGGCATGACCCGCCGCCGGCTCGTCCTCCTCCTCCTGGCGATCGCCGCGCTCGCGGCGACCGTGCCCGTGGTGCTCGCCGCCACGCCCAACCACATCCTGCCCTCCCAGCGCGTCGATGCGAAGGTCCTGCTGCTGTCGGCCGACGGCACCGAGCCGGGCTTCGCCGCCTGGAAGTACGAGCTGACCCGCGAGGGCGTGCCGTTCGACGCCGTCACCGCGTACACGGGCGCGAGCAAGACCACCACCTTGACCGACGCGACCCTCGCCGACTACGGCGCCAACCACGCGCGCTACGACGCGGTGATCCTCGCCAGCGGCGACCTCGGCCACACCATCACCAACGCCGACGCGACCACGTCGTACCTCTCCGCGCTCACCGACGCGGAGTGGGCCGCGCTGGCCCGCTTCGAGCGCACCTTCGGCATCCGCCAGCTGAGCGACTACACGGCTCCGAGCCCCGCGCACGGCCTCACGGTCGCGCCCGGCGCGACCCAGGACGGCCAGACCGGCACGCTCACCGAGGCCGGCAAGGCGGCCTTCCCCTACCTCAAGGGACCGATCCCGATCCCCAACGACGACCCGAGCCCGACCTCCAGCGAGGCCTTCGGCTACCCCGGCACGCCGACCGATCCCGCGAACTGGCAGACGCTGGTCAGCGCGCCCGGCGGCGCCGCGTACCTGGGCATCTACACGCACCCCGACGACGGGCGCGAGGAGATGGTCATGACGGTGGCCAGCAACGAGAACCAGAGCCACGCGCAGCTGCTGCGCCACGGGATGCTCAACTGGGTGACGCGCGGCGTCTTCGTCGGGTTCCAGCGCAACTACCTGGAGCTGCAGGTCGACGACCTCTTCCTCGGCGACGACGCCTGGGATCCCGCGACCCACACCACCAACTACGACCCGGCGGGCGCGAGCCGCATGTCGCCGGGCGACGTGACGCAGGCGGTCGCCTGGTCCAAGGCCCACAACATCCGCATCGACTTCGCCTACAACGGCGGCGGCAGCGAGCTGTGGAAGGCCGACAACAACACGACGACCGACCCGCTGGTGACCGCGATCGTCGCGAACAAGGCCTCGTTCGGCTTCATCAACCACACCTACGACCACCCCAACATGGACTGCTCGTCGGCGTCCTACATCACCAAGGAGATCACCGACAACGTGGCGTGGGCCAACGCCCACGGCCTCCCGATCGACCCGACCGAGGTCGTCACCGGCGAGCACTCGGGCCTGGCCAACGCGCGCCCCGGCAACCCGGGGACCATCGACCCGCCCGGGATCGACGACGTCGTGGCGACGAGCGGCGCCGTCCCGCCGAGCACGACCACGCCGCCGAGCACGACGACGCCCGGCGTGCCGACGGGAACCTACGACTACGCCGTCACGGCGAAGTCGGCGGCGGGCGAGTCCACCGCCTCGGTCACCCCGAACGTCGCGGTCGGCGAGGCCGGCACGGAGGGCAACACGGTCGTCGTCTCCTTCGACGCCGTCTGCCACGCGATCACCTACAACGTGTACCGCAGCACGGCGGGGACCAACACGTGGACGCTGGTCGGCTCGGTCCCCCGGGGCGCCAACGACCCCACCGACAACGGCACGGCGCCGCTGTCGCTCACGGTCACCGACAACCAGGCCGCGCCGCCCACGGCC
>DASYBY010000022.1:0-21873 GCA_036500525.1 Baekduia sp.
CGGCTTCGGCAAGTTCTCGGTCACGCAGCGCTCTGCTCGTCAGGGCCGCAACCCGCAGACGGGCGAGACGATCGACATCGCCGCCTCGCAGGCTCCGAAGTTCAGCGCCGCGTCGGCGTTCAAGACCGCCGTCAAGGGCTAAGTAGGGCCAGGTTCCCCGGCGACTCGCGGAGCGCCCTCGTCTGTACGAGGACGTTCCGCGGGCCGGCCGAGCCCCGTAAGGGGCCGGAGAGGCGCCTCACGCCGCCCGTCAGCGCCCGCGGCGCGGGATCAGACGGCGAGGTCGGAGGGTCCCGCGAAGTCGCGAGACAGGCGGCGTGTCGCCACGGCCAGCGCGGCGATGGCCAGCGCGACGAGGAGCGCGACCAGCAGATCGCTCGTCGAGAGCGGCAGGGTGCTCGCCGAGGTGGGATGGGCGCTCGCCGGCGTGGTCGCCAGGCGCGGGAGGTTCGCGGTCGCCGTGACGGACGGGGTCGCGGTCGTCGACGTCGTCGACGGCGTGGCCGTACCGCGGTGCTTGGTGGCGTGGTGCGGCTTGGCGCGATGGTGCTTGGCCGACCCGGACGAGCTCTGGGAGCCCGCGGTGCCCGACGGCGTGGCCGGCGTGGCGCTGCCCGGCGACGAGGTCGCCGGTGCGGGCGCGCTCGGCGCGGCCGGCGTGGTCGCGCGCAGGCTGGCGCTCGACGCGTCCGTGCCGCCACCGCCACCGCTCTTGCCACCGCCGCCCACCAGGCCGCCGCCCAGGACCGCCTGGTCGCCGCTGCCCGGGCCGCCGTAGCCGCTCAGCAGCGGATCGTCGCCGGCGGCCAGCGCAGCGCTCGGAAGCGCCAGGACGGCGAGGAGAACGGCGCTGAGGGTGGACAGGCGCTTCATGCGAGGCGGTACAAGGTAGCAATGCGCACGAACGCCGCGCGACGGTCGCCGGCGCTCATCGGCCGGCCACCTGCTGCGCGCCCGACAGGATGCGCCGGTTGACCGCGTCGAGGTCGAGCGTGCCGCCGGAGCGGACGATGCCGAGCGCCTCGCGCGTCGTCCGGTCGCGCGGCGCCAGCTGCGCGGCGCGGGTCAGGAGCGTCAGCGCCTCCGCCCGGCGGCCGGCGGCCGAAGCGATCACGCCGCGCTCGAACGTCGCGTACTGGTCGTCGGGCACCCGCGCCAGCGCGCGGCCGAAGGCGGCGTCGGCGCGGTCGAGGTCGCCGCGCCGGCCCGCGATGCTGCCGGCCAGCGAGTCGGCGCGATCGGAGAACGGGTCGTAGTGGCGCGCGCGATCGAGCCGCTGGTAGGCCGCGTCGGGCTCCTTGACGTACGTCTTGGCCGCGGCGCCGATCTCGTGGTCGGCGCTCCAGAGCCCCAGCAGCACGACGGCCGCGACGGCCAGGACCACCGTGACCGGCGCGAGGACGGCGAGCGGCAGGCCGCGCGGGCGCACCGCGCTCACCCGCGGCGTGCGCGGCGCCGGCGACATCGCGAGCCCGAGCATCGCGAACGCCGCCGCGCCCAGGCCGGGGTACTCGAAGAGCCAGTCCGCCGAGCCGTGCACCAACCAGTACACGAACGCGATCAGGGCGCCGCCGGCGACCGTGGCGCGCAGGTCGTCGGGCGGCCAGGCCCGGAGCACGCGCCACACCGCGGCCAGCGCGGCGGCGAACCCGCCGAAGAGCAGCAGCGCCCCGACGATGCCGGTCTGCTCCAGCGCCCGCAGCTCGATGCTGTGCGGGAAGGCCGGCGTCTCGTAGCTGCGGCCGTCGCGCAGGTACTGCTGGAAGAAGTTGTCGGTGCCGACGCCGGCCACCGGATGGTCGCGGAACACGTTCAGCGCGACGCGGAAGAAGTCATAGCGGTTGGAGCCGAGCCCCTGGGCGAGCCGGTTGCCCGTGCTGTTGGTGTAGCCGCCCTTGAACGAGTCCCAGCCGTGGTCGATGCGCGTGACCGGGTTGCCCATCACCACGAGGGCGCCGACGAGGGCCACCACGCCGACCGCGGCGAACCCGACATGGCCGACGCGGCGCAGGCGCGCCGCGGTGGCCTCCGACGGCGGGCGCCGCCGCTCCAGCAGCGCGCCGAGCCCGACGACGACCGCCACGCCGACCGCGCCCGCCACCGTCGCCCGCCCGGCGGCGTCCGCGGCGCCGGACCCGATCGGCCCGTGCCACTCGCCCATCACGTCGGTGAGGTGGATGAGCGCCGGGATGGCCGCCCCGGCGGCGATCCCGATCGGGACCAGCGTCACCAGGTGGCGCAGCCGCCCCGGCACGAAGGCGATGAACACGGCGCCGCAGATCGGCAGCGCGAGCAGGCTGCCGCGGCTGATGGCCAGCAGCGCGACGTCGAAGGACAGGACCGCGATCGCCGCGAACGCGGCGCGCAGCAGCGGCGCCACGCGCCGTGACGCCGCCAGCGCCACCGCCGGGAAGAAGGCCATCAGGAACGTTGCGGCGGCCGCGTTGGCGTAGCCCGCCGGCGACGTCAGGCGCCCGTCGTCGAACAGCGTCCGGGGGTCGGCCGCCAGCGGGACGCGCACCGCCTCGACCAGCGCGATCGCGCCGATGATCAGCACCCAGAGGCCCAGGAGCACGGCGGCGGTCTGCGCCCGCTGCGGCCAGAGCGCGAGCAGCGCGAAGATGGCCAGGTACATCAACGTGCGGTTGGCGCCCTCCCAGGCCGCGCCCGGGTCCGGCGCCCACGCGACCGACGCGAAGCACCACGCCACGTACAGCGTCAGCAGCCCGACGGCGGCGAGCACCGACCGCGGCACCGCGCCCCAGTCGTTGGGCACCGTCCACAGCGCGACGCCCAGCAGCGCCAGCGCGACGATGCCGCCGGGCGCCCAGGTCGAGATCGGGAAGCCGCCGCTGTCGGCCGCGAACCAGCCGAGCAGGATGATGATGCCCAGGCAGGGCACGGTGACCGGGGCGGCGCGCAGCCACCGCAGCGGAGCGGAGGAGATCGCGCTCGGCACGTCGTCGCCCAGGGCGTTGCGCTCGGAGGCGACCTGCTGCATGGCCGGGCATGGTACGCGACGCCGCCCGCGATCCTGGACAGCGCGATGCAGCCGCGGACGGCTATCCGGTGCGGTGTCCTGCGTGGCGCGCCGCGGCGCGCTGGTCGAGCCCGATCACGCCGACGACGACCACGAGGACGAGCAGGCCGAGCACGAGCGCGTCAGCGCCGGAGCCGATGGCACCGATCAGCGCGCACGCGACCGCCGCCGCGAACCGCCGCACGCTGAGCGTCCCCGCGATGCGCAGCCGGAACAGCGCGTGGGCGAGCAGGTACAGCGCCGGCCCGCCGACGACCGCGATCACCTCGGCCGTGCTCAGCGACGCGCGGGGATGCGCGATCACCAGCTCGTCGCCGACGGCGGAGACCACGACGCCCGCGACGAGCACGACGTGCAGGTAGGTGTAGGCGTCGCGCGCCAGCGTCGTGCGATCGGCCGCCCGCTCCAGCTGCTGCTCGGCGATCCGCGCGACGGCGGTGAAGTACAGCCACCAGAGCCCGGCGGTCGTCAGGAACGCCGTGGCGAAGGCGACCGCCGTGGCGTTGTCGAGGTGCAGCTCGGAGGTCGTCGCCCCCGTCGTCACGATCGACTCGCCCAGCGCGATGATGATGAACAGGCCGAAGCGCTCGCTGAAGTGGCTGGTCTCCACCTGCCACGCGTCGCCGTGCAGGCGCGGCCGCCACGGCACCCAGAAGACCACCAGCGGCGCGCCGTAGTCGATGGCCAGCGCGATCAGCCACAGCACGGTGCGGGCGGTGCCGTCGGCCAGCGCGCCGGCGATCCAGAAGACCCCGGCGACCACGAACCACGTGAGGATCCGCCCGGCGCGCTCGCGCTCGATCTCGCCCGGAGCCGCCGCCACGAAGGTCAGGAACGTGTGACGCCCGACCTGGATGGCGACGTAGCAGCCGGTGAAGAGCAGGGCGTCGGCGCCGAACGCGTCGGGGATCGCCACGGCCATCATCAGGCTGCCGAGCATCAGCGCGATCATCAGCACCCGCACGACCGGCGAGTCGGGATCGAGCTCGTTGGTGACCCACGTCGTGTAGTTCCACGACCACCACACGACCAGCAGCAGGAGCGCCGACTGCCCGGCGCCCGTCCACGTCAGGTGCCCGAGCAGGTGATGGCTGATCTGCGTGATCGCGAAGACGAAGACCAGGTCGTAGAACAACTCCAACGACGTGGCGCGCTGCTCGCTTCCTCGTGCCCGGGCGAAGCGACTCATGGCCGCGAACCCTAGTCGCGGGCGCCAGGTTCCCACTTCTCCTCAAGAGACCTGGACGTTTCGACGACATGGTGAATACACCCGAGCAGCCCTTTCTGGACTCCGTCTCCCAGGGACCGCTCGACCATCAGGGAGGACGCCATGTCCCGACCCATCCATCTTCGGCGAACGGGGTTGGCCTTCGCCGTCGGACTCGCCTGCGCCGCCGTTCCGGCCGCTGCGCAGGCCTCCGCCGTCGGACTCGGCACGGTCGGATCGTTCGTCGCGCTCGGCGGTGCCACCGTCACCAACACCGGTCCGTCGGTCCTCAACGGGGACCTCGGCGTCGCTCCGGGCACCGCGCTCACCGGCTTCGGCCTGCCCGCGGTGGTCAACGGCGCGACGCACGACAACGACGGCGTCGCGGCCCAGGCCCAGCTCGACCTGACCACGGCCTACGACGTCGCCGCCGGTCAGCCCGTGGCCCCCGCCGACGACCTCACCGGCCAGGACCTCGGCAACCAGGTGCTGACCGCCGGCGCGTACCGCTACACGTCGGACGCGCAGCTCACCGGCGCGCTCACGCTCGACGCCCAGGGCGACCCCAACGCGCAGTTCGTCTTCGAGATCGCCTCCGCGCTGACGACCGCCTCGGCAAGCTCGGTGCTGCTGATCAACGGCGCGTCGCCCTGCAACGTGTACTGGCAGGTCGGGACGTCGGCGACGCTGGGCTCGACCACGAGCTTCGTCGGCAACCTGATGTCCTTGGCGAGCATCTCCCTCAACAACGGCGCGACGGTCATCGGCCGCGTCCTGGCCCGCAACGGCCAGATCAGCCTCATCAACAACGTGTTGGACGCCGCCGGGTGCGGCGCGAACACCACGCCGACGCCGGAGGCGCTGCAGCTGTCGGCCGCCGCGACCACAGGCCCGTCGGCCGGCCCCGGCCCCGGCACCGGCGCAGGCGCCGGCGCGACGCCCGCCGCCGCCCAGCCCAAGGCGGCCGTGATCGCCCGCCGCGGCACCGCGACCCTGCGCCGCACCGCGACGGTCCGCGGCGCTCCCGGCCTGCGCGGCACCCCCGGCCAGAGCTGCCTCGAGGGCTTCCGCGCCACCGTGCACGGCGCGATGATCAAGCGCGTCGTCTTCCGCCTCGACGGCAAGCAGATCCGCGCCATGTCGACGTCGCCCTTCCAGGTGGTCGTCAAGGCCTCCGAGGGCCGGCGCCACAACGTCACCGCGCGCGTCACGTTCAAGGACGCCACCCGCGCCAAGACGCTGTCGCTCGGCTACCGCGCCTGCGCCGCCGCCGTCCGCAGCCCGGCCCGCGGGCCGTCGCAGTTCACCGGATGAGCCGCACCGCCCAGGTGCTGGTCCTGGCCGTCGCCGCCGTCGCGGCGACCGCCGGGCCCGGTGCCGGGGCGGCCCGGGCCGCGGCGCGCTCCGCGTCCGCCTCCGCCCCGCCGCCCGCCACGCAGCGCCTCGCCGTCCTGCTCGCCGATCACGTCGCCCGCACGCGCCCGAGCGCGCACGCGCACCGCATCGAGTCGGTCGCGACCCGGCGCCCGCTGACCCGTGTGCACACCGTGCTTCCGGTGCTCGGCTCGCAGACCGGCGGCGACGGGACCCGCTGGCTGCACGTCCGCCTCCCGGGCCGGCCCAGCGGCCACACGGGCTGGATCGCCGCCACGCAGACCCGCCGCACCGCGACCCCCTGGGCCATCACGGTCCGGCTCGCGCTCCACCAGGTGACCGTGTGGCGCGACGGCCGCGTCGAGCGCCGCTTCCGCGCGATCGTCGGCAAGCCCTCGACCCCCACGCCCCGCGGCACGTTCTTCGTCGAGGAGGCGCTGCGGCTCTCCTCCTCCGCCGCCGGCGGCCCGTACGCGCTCGCCACCAGCGCGCGCTCCTCCGTCCTGCAGGAGTTCGACGGCGGGCCGGGCCAGATCGCCCTGCACGGCCTCGACAACCTCGGCGGCACGCTCGGGACCGCGGTCTCGCACGGCTGCGTCCGGCTCAGCACGCCCGCCATCACGTGGCTGGCCGGGCGTATCGGCGCCGGAGTGGTGCTGACCGTCCTACCCTAACCATCGCCAAACCTCTGGAGATCGGTCCAACGCGGACCGGCGACCAGGGTGACGCGTTCGCACGAGGCGACCGCGGGCATGACCATTTGACCCGGCTCCCCGCCGGGGGATCGGCTGAGACAGATGAGACGGAAGGGACGGATCCCGACGGCTGCCGCACGGCAGCCCGGCCCCAAGCGCCAGTGGGGCAGCGACCGGCGCGAGCCGCTGCCCGCGCTCGCGCCACCGGTGCCCGAGAGCACCATGTTGATCGGCCAGCTGGCGATCGTCGTGACGGTCCTGGGCTGGGCGCTGTTCGTCGTCCTCACGCTCACGCGCAGCTCGATCGGCGGCGCGCCCGACCGCCCGCCGCTCGACTTCGCCACGATCGGCTACCTGGTCATCATGAGCCTGCTGGCGTGCTCGGCGCTGGCCTACCTCACGACGCGCCTGGGCTACTACTCGCGCTCGCGCTCGCACCGGCGCGCCACGCGCGCCGAGCTGAGCCAGCCCTTCGAGCGCTCCGCCCCGTCGCTCACCGTGCTCATCCCCTCCTATCAGGAGGACGAGCGCGTCAACCGCATGACCGTGCTCTCGGCCGCGCTGCAGGAGTACCCCGACCTCCGGATCGTCCTGCTCATCGACGATCCGCCGGAGCCGCAGTACGCCACCCCCGCCCGGATGCTCACCGCCGCCGAGCGCCTGCCCGGCGAGATCGAGGCGCTGCTGGCCGGTCCCCAGGCGCGCTTCCAGGCCGCCCTGGACGAGTTCGACCTGCGGTTCGTCGACAAGGGCGTCACGCACACCTCCGACATCACCGGCGCCGCCGCGGAGTACGAGTACGCCGCGCGCTGGCTGACCGACTACGCCTTCGACTACGAGATCGTCGACCACGCCGACCGCTTCCTGGCCGACCAGGTGCTCCTCGCCCTGGCCGCCGACCTGCGCAGCAACGCCGAGGCGCTCCGCGCGGCCGCCGCCGAGGGCGCCGCGCTCTCCTGCGACCACCTGCACTTCCTGCACCTGCGCCTGACGTGGATCTTCGGCGCGCAGGTCACGCACTTCCAGCGCAAGCGGTTCGTCTCGCTCTCGCACGAGCCCAACAAGGCGATGAACCTCAACAGCTACCTCGGGCTGATGGGCGGCAGCTACCGCGAGGTGCGCGTCCCCGGCGGCGGCCTCGCCCTGCTGCGCGCCGACAGCGAGCCGGACCTCGAGGTCCCGGACCCCGACTACGTGCTGACGCTCGACGCCGACAGCCTGCTGCTGCCCGAGTACTGCCTGCGGATCGTGCATCTGCTGGAGCAGCAGGAGCACGCGCGCGTCGCGGTCGCCCAGGCGCCCTACACCGCGTTCCCGGGCGCGTCGACGCGGCTGGAGCGCATCGCCGGCGCGACGACCGACCTCCAGCACATGGTCCACCAGGGGATGACGCACTACGACGCCACCTTCTGGGTCGGCGCCAACGCGATCCTGCGCAAGCGCGCCATCGACGACCTCCGCGAGGTCTCGCACGACGGCGACTGGGCGATCAGCCGCTTCATCTCCGACCGCACGGTCATCGAGGACACCGAGTCGAGCATCGACCTCGGCGTCCACGGCTGGCGGTTGCTCAACTACCCCGAGCGGTTGAGCTACAGCGCGACGCCGCCGGACTTCGGCTCGCTGTGCATCCAGCGCCAGCGCTGGGCCAACGGCGGTCTGCTGATCCTGCCGGCGCTGTGGCGCCAGATGCGCGTCCGCCGCGCCCGCGGCGAGCGCCAGCGCCTCGGCGAGACGTTCCTGCGGATCAACTACATGGCCTCGACCGCGTGGGCCTCGATCGGGCTCCTGTTCCTGCTCGGCTACCAGTTCAACGAGCGGCTGATCAGCCCCGTCGTCCTGCTGATCTCGGTGCCGTACTTCGCGATGATGGCCGTCGACCTGCACCACTGCGGGTACCGCCGGCTCGACGTCCTGCGCATCTACGGGTTCAACCTGATCCTGCTGTTCGTCAACCTCGCGGGCGCGGGCGCCTCGCTGTTGCAGGTGCTGATCGGCGGGCGCCCGGCGTTCAAGCGCACGCCGAAGGTGCGCAGCCGCACGACGCCCGGCTTCACCTTCGTGGTCATGCCCTACGTGTTCGTCGCGTTCTCGGTGGTCACGCTGGTGGCCGACCTGCACCGCGACCGCTGGGTCAACGTGGCCCTGGCCGGCATCAACGCCGTGCTCGCGGCCTACGCGATCGTCGCCTTCATCGGCCTCGGCAACTCGGTGGTCGACGTGTGGAGCAACGTCGTGAGCTGGCTCTACAAGCCGCAGCGGGCGCCGCGCATCAAGCGCGCCGCGCCGAGGCAGGGCGCGGTCACCGCGGTCCCGGCCGTGGCGTCGGCGCACTGGTCGCAGACCCTGGCCTACGCGCCGGCGCACGGCGTGCGCCGGGCCGAGCGGCGGTCCGCGTCGCGCCGCGGCGAGGTCGGCCCCGAGCGGCGCCGCCGGGCCGACGGCGACGACGACCGCGCCGGGGGCATCGCGCGAACGACCGACACCGAGCGCGAGGACGAGCGATGAGCGCCGTCGATCCGCGCACCATGCCGGACCCGCCCGGTCCGGAGCTCTCACCGCTGCGCGTCTTCATCGCGGTGCTCGTGCTGATCGCCGCCGGCACCGGCGCGTTCTTCGCGCTGCAGGACGCCGCCGGCGACCGCACCGCGCGCGCCGCCGCCGCCTCGCGCGAGGCGCCGTGGTTCGCGCCGTACGTCGACGCCACGCTGACGCCGACCGTCGCCTTCCAGGAGCGCGCGTCCAACCCGGCGCGCGACGTCGTCCTCGGGTTCGTCGTCGCCGGCGCCCAGGCCGACCAGGCCTGCACGCCGACGTGGGGCACCTACGCGACGCTGCCCGACGCGGCGACGACCTACGACCTCGACCGCCGCATCGCGCAGGTCCGCGGCCAGGGCGGCGACGCCGTCATCTCCTTCGGCGGGCAGGCCAACTCCGAGCTGGCGGTGGCGTGCGATCGCCCCGACGACCTCGCCGCGGCCTACCGCTCGGTGGTCGACCGCTACTCGGTCGACACGGTGGACTTCGACGTCGAGGGCGCCGCCGTGGCCGACACGGCCGCCAACGCGCGCCGCGCCGCGGCGATCAAGTCCGTCCAGGACGGGGTACGCGCCAAGCACGGTCACCTCGCCGTGTGGCTGACGCTGCCGGTCACGCCGCAGGGGCTCAACCCCGACGCACTGGCGGTCGTGCGGGCGATGCTCGCCGCGAAGGTCGACCTGGCCGGCGTCAACATCATGGCCATGGACTTCGGCACGCCGTCGGCGGCCAAGGACCTGCGCAAGGCGGTGCTCTCGTCGATCACCGCGACGCGCGCGCAGCTGCCGGTCGTCTTCGGGCGCGCCGGCGTGAAGCTGAGCGCGGCGCACCTGTGGGCCAAGCTCGGCGTGACGGTGATGATCGGGCAGAACGACGTCGACGCCGAGCGACTGTCGGTCGCCGACGCGCGCGCCGTGGGCGCGTTCGCCGCGTCGCACGGCCTGGCCCGCGTGTCGGCGTGGTCGCTGAACCGCGACAGCCAGTGCGGCGCGACGTTCGCCGTCCTGCGCACCCACTCGAACTTCTGCAGCGGCGCGGCCCAGAAGCCGCTGGAGTTCTCCAAGGTGCTCGCCGCGCAGCTGCGCGGCGGCGCCCGCTCGACCGCCGCGGCGGTGACGGCCGCCGACGCGCTGCCCGAGGCCGCCACGGGCACGACGGTCGACGACCCCAAGAAGAGCCCGTACCCGATCTGGCAGCCCCAGCAGGCCTACCCCGAGAACTACAAGGTGGTCTGGCACCAGGCCGTCTACATCGCCAAGTGGTACTCCCAGGGCGCGACGCCCGACGCGCCGAACGTCACGCCCGGCAACGCGCCGTGGCGGCTGATCGGCCCGGTCCTCGCGACCGATCGCCAGCCGGTGCTCAAGCGCCTGCCCGCCGGGACGCACCCGTCCTGGTCGGCGACGCACGTCTACACGGCGGGCGCGAAGGTGCTCTTCCACGGCCTGCCCTACCAGGCCGGCTGGTACACCGAAGGCGAGCGCCCCGGCGACACCGGCCAGGGCGGCGGCCCGTCGCCGTGGAAGCCGCTCTTCACGATCCCGGGGGAGCCGAAGGCCGTGGACTAGCGGCGCGGGGCGAGGTGTGGCGATCGTCCACCAAGGTCGTGCCGCGACGCGCGCGAGCAGCGGCAGACTGTCGGCATGAAGCTGAAGACCCTCCTCCCCCTGAGCGTCGCGGTGGCCGCCGTCGTCGCCGTTCCGCTGGCCGGCACGGCCGCGGCGGGCGGCGCGGCCCCCACGTCGGCGACCAAGTCCACCATCAAGATCGAGCAGGCCTACGCCTTCTTCGACAGCTACAAGCCGTCGAAGAAGCGGCTGGTCGCCGTGGTCGTCAAGACGCACGGCCGGCTGCCGCGCCGCTTCGACGGCCTGATCCGCGCCGGCGGCAGCCTCGACCGCAGCGGCGGCGGCTCGCTCGCCTCGGTCCGCGGCAAGGCGACCCACTGCTACACGTTCACCGTCGGGCTCCGCGACGGCCGGTTCATCGACCACGACGACTCGCGCGGCACGAAGGCGAGCGCCGGCTCGCGCCACGTGGTGCACATCTCCGTCCGCGACAAGAACGCCAAGGAGATCACCGCCTCCAAGACGGTCACCCTGCGCGACAAGCGCGCCGGGGACCGTGAAG
Organism: Baekduia sp.; assembly: GCA_036500525.1. Classification (GTDB taxonomy): domain Bacteria; phylum Actinomycetota; class Thermoleophilia; order Solirubrobacterales; family Solirubrobacteraceae; genus Baekduia. The sequence goes on from DASYBY010000022.1 coordinate 10,985, forward strand.
GAGCGCCGATCGGCTGCTAGGGCCGGCGGTGCGTCACGCCGTCGGCCGCGCCGGGCGCGAGCTGCGTGTCGTACAGCGCGACGTCCTGCAGCACCGCGTCCATCGCGGCGATGACGTCCTCGGAGAGGTCGATGTCGGAGGCCTTGGCGTTGTCGAAGACCTGCTCGGGCCGGGACGCGCCGACGATCGCCGAGGCGACCTCGGGACGCCGCAGGACCCAGGCCAGCGCCAGCTGGGCGGGCGTGAGGCCGGCGCCCTCGGCGATCGTCAGCAGCTCCTGGACGGCGGCGAGCGCCTTGTCGTCCAGCCGCCGGCGGATGAACGTGGACATGGACTCGCTCGCCGCGCGCGAGTCGGCCGGCGGCGGCTCGCCCGGCAGGTACTTGCCGGTCAGGACGCCCTCGGCCAGCGGCGACCAGACGATCTGCGAGATGCCGTTCTCGGCGCTGAGGCCGAAGACCTCCTGCTCGGGGCCGCGCCACAGCGCGGAGTACTGCGGCTGCGAGGACACGAACTTGGTCGTGCCCGCGACCTCGAGGCCGGCGCGGATCTGCGCGGGCGACCACTCCGAGAAGCCGATGGCGCGCGCCTTGCCCGAGCGCACGACCTCGGTCAGGGCCTCCATCGTCTCCTCGATCGGCGTCGCCACGTCGAAGCGATGGCACTGGTACAGGTCGACGTAGTCGGTCTGCAGGCGCTGCAGCGAGGCGTCGATCTGCTTGGCGATCTGCGCCGCCGAGAGGCCGCGATCCTCGTCGGTCATCGGGAAGAAGACCTTGGTGGCCAAGATGTAGGAGTCGCGGTCGTAGTCCGACAGGATCTCGCCCCACGCGGTCTCCGAGGCGCCCTGGCCGTAGATGTTGGCGGTGTCGAAGAACGTGATCCCCGCCTCGAAGGCGGCGCGCGTGCACGCCTCGGTCTGGTCCCGTTCCACCCCACCGGAGTAGGTGAGCCAGGAGCCGAGGGAGATGGACGAGACCTGGATGCCGGAGTCGCCGAGTTCACGGAAGCGCATCCGGCCATCCTAGGGCCGCGCCTCCAACACCAGGTTGAACGGGGTCTCGGTGGCCCGCCGCACGCGGGTCAGGCCGCCGGCGTGGAGCACCTCGGTCAGCCGCGCCTCGCCGGCCTGGGCGCCGAGCGCGAGCCCGACCTCCTGCGCGCGCGACGCCGGCGTGCAGATCAGGGTCGACGCGCCGTAGAAGACGCGGCCGAGCGGGTTGAGGTTGTCCTCCAGGTGGTCGCCGGCCATCGGCTCGACGATCATCCACGTGCCGTCGGGCGCGAGCGTGTCGCGGACGTGCGCGGCGGCGCCGACCGGATCGCCCATGTCGTGCAGGCAGTCGAAGACGCACACGAGGTCGTAGTCGCGGCCGGGGTAGTCCTTGGCGCCGGCGATCTCGAAGCTGACGTTGGCGGTCACGCCCGCCTCCTCGGCGGCCTCGCGCGCCCGCTCGATCGACGGTCCGTGGTAGTCGAAGCCGATGAAGCGCGAGCGCGGGAAGGCCTTGGCCATGATGATGGTCGAGGCGCCGTGGCCGCAGCCGACGTCGGCGACGGCGGCGCCGCGCTCCAGCTTGGGCACCACGCCGTCGAGCGCCGGCAGCCACTCGCTCACCAGATGGGCGAGGTAGCCGGGGCGGAAGAAGCGCTCGGTGCCCGAGAAGAGCCGCGGGTCGTGCTCGTGCCAGCCGAAGCCGGCGCCGGTGCGGAACGCCTCGGTCAGGCGCTCCTCGTCGGCGAAGAGCGAGGCGATCGACTGGTAGAAGCCGAGGACGTAGAACGGGCTGTCGTCGTCGGCCAGCGCGAGCGCGTGCTCGTCGGGGAGCGTGTAGCGCTCGGTCGCCGGGTCGTACTCGACGTAGCCGCCGGCGGCCTGGTTGGCCAGCCACTCGCGGACGTAGCGCTCGGCCGTGCCCGTGCGGCGGGCGACCTCCTCGGCCGAGAGCGGGCCGGCGCCGGCCATCGCCTTGTAGAGGCCGAGCTTGTCGCCGATCAGCAGCAGCGGCGCGCTCACGGCGCCTCCGACGTCCGCGACCGCGCGCCCCATGAACGCCTCCAGCTTGGCCTCGTCGATGGCGGTGGTGCTCATGGATCCCTCCTGGTCGCTTGGTGGCCTATGAGAACCCGGTGAGCCGCTGGAGTCCATACGCGATTCGGCGTATCGTCGGATGCGTCATGCCGCTCGACGAGCCGGTGATCGAGCCCGAAGCGCTCAGCGACGCCGCGCTGGCGGCGCACGGCCTGACGCGGCGCGAGTCCGAGACGCTGCGCCACGTCGCGACCGGTGCGACGAACGACCAGATCGCGGCGCGACTGGACGTGAGCCCGCGCACCGTGCAGAAGCACCTGGAGCACGTCTACGGCAAGCTCGGGGTCGGGACTCGGATGGCGGCGATCGCGAAGGTCGGCGGACGGCTCGCCTGAACGCCGGCGGCCAACTGGACCGGCGCGAGGGCGGCGAGGTGGTCCTGTTCGCGCGCGGGCGTCGTGCGTACGGTCTGCGCCATGTCTCCGCGCGTTCCCCCGGCCGGCGGCCTCCAGGCCCGGCTCCTGATCTGGGCGGGCCGGCGTCAGTACGGTCCGTCGATGGACGAGTCGGCCGGCGTCTACGCCCAGCACCCGCGGCTGCTGCGCTGGTACGCGGCCTACAACCGGGCGGTCGAGAAGCGCGGGGTGCTGTCGCAGCAGCTCCGCGACCTGGCGGCGCTCAAGGCCGCGACGGTCGTCGCGTGCGAGTTCTGCATGGACATCGGCTCCGAGCTCGCCCGGCGCGCCGGGCTGAGCGACGAGCAGCTCCTCGCGCTGCACCGCGCCGAGACGTCGGGCCTGTTCTCCGACGACGAGCTGCTGGTCATCGACTACGCCCGCGCGATGACGCTCACGCCGCCGACCGTGACCGACGAGCAGGTCGCGGCGCTGCGGACGCGCTTCGGCGACTCCGGCGTCCTCGAGCTCACCCACCTCGTCGCCTGGGAGAACGCCCGCGCTCGCACCAACCGCGCGCTGGGGATCGGCGTCGGTGGGTTCTCGGAGGGGCGGGTGTGCGCGGTGCCGGAGGGCGTCGGCGCGGCCGCGGGTTGAGGGTGGCGGTTCTCCGCGGCGGCGAGCGCAGCGTTCGGTGACGCCCAGGCCGAGATCGGGCGCGGGCACAAGGAGACCGCCCAGGCGGCGTTGGCGAACATCGCCGCGGTCAAGTGGGCCTACGCGTGGGCGGGCGCGAACGATGAGCCGTTCTCGCTCGGAACGATCACCGCGATCCACGAGCGCATCGCGGCGGCCGATCGGTGGCTCGCCCCGCACGCCGGCCAGGTGCGCCGGGCTCAGAGCTGGATCGGCAAGGACCTCAACCGCTGAGCCGCCGCACGCGTCGGCGCGCCGCCGGCGGCCTGAGGCCACCGGCAGCGCTGCACAGGTTCAGACCGCCGCGGGCAGCCGGAACGCCGAGACGAGCTTCTCCAGGTGCGACGCCGTCGCGGCGAGCTCCTGGGCGGAGGCGGCGATCTCCTCGGTGGAGGCCGACGTCTCCTGCGTCGAGGCCGAGACCTGCTCGCTCGACGCGCTGGTCTGCTCGGCCACCGAGGCGACCTCGCCGACCTCGGCCGTCATCTGCCCGGCGCTGGCGGCGATCTGGCCGATGGCGGTGGCGATCTCGTCCACGCGCGCGGTCATGTCGTCGACGCGCCCGGCGATCTCGTCGAACGCGACGCGCGCCTCGTCGACGGTCGCGGCGCCGTCGGTGGTCTGCCGCGCGCCGCTCTCGACGACCTCCACGGCCCGCGACGTCTCGGCCTGGATCTCGGTGATCAGCGACGAGATCGACTGCGCGGCCTGCTGGGACTCCTCGGCCAGCTTGCGGACCTCGTCGGCGACGACCGCGAACCCGCGGCCCTGCTCGCCGGCGCGGGCGGCCTCGATGGCGGCGTTCAAGGCCAACAGGTTGGTCTGCTCGGCGATCGAGCTGATGGTGTCGACGATCCCGCCGATCTCCTCGCTCTTGGTGCCGAGCCGGCGGATCGCCTGCGTCGCGTCGTTGGACGAGTCGCGGACCAACTCCATGACCTCGCTCGCGCGGGCGACGGCCTTGGTGCCCTCGGCGGCGGACTCGCGGGCCTCGCCGGCGGCCTTGGAGGCCTCGCCGGCGTTGGTGGCCGACTGGCCGGTGGCGGCGCTCATCTGCTCGATGCTCGCCTTGGTGCCCTCGACCGCGCGCACCTGGCGCTCGGCGCCGCTGGCGACCTCGGCGACGGCCCCGGCGACCTCGGCCACGGCGCGTCCGGCCTCCTCGGAGACCGACGCCATCTGCTGCGACGAGGCCGACAGCGTCTGGGCGCTGGCCGACACGTCGCCGACCAGGCCGCGGAGGTTGCCGACCATCTGCGCGAACGCGTTGCCGAGGGCGTCGCGGCCGGACTTGGGCTGCACGTCGACCGTCAGGTCGCCGTCGGCGATGCGGTCGGCCACGCCGGCCATGCCGCGCAGGTACTCGATCATCGACGCGAACGCGCGGGCCATGTCGCCCACCTCGTCGTTGGTCGAGACCGACACGTCCTGCTCGATGTCGCCCTCGGCGATGCCGTTGGCGGCGCGCAGGACGCGGCCGACGTTGCGGGCGATGCTGCGCGCCAGCAGGAAGCTGGTCGACAGGCCGATGATCAGCGCGAGGACGAGCACGACGAGGATCAGCGTGCGGGCCGACGAGTAGGTGCTGGCGATCTCCTTGTTGCTGTCGGACGCGACGCCGTCGTTGACGCTGATCAGCTTGGCCACCGTCTTGTCGAGGCCGGCGTAGGCGGGCGCGGCGCCGGAGAAGTACGCGGCCTTGGCGCCCTTCAGGTCGCCTGCGGCCGCCTTGGCGAGCACGCTGCGGAAGTCCGCCTTGTAGCCGAGCCACTCGGTCCGGTACTGCGCGAGCGCCTGCTGCTCGGCGTCGACCAGCGACGTCGCGGAGTAGCTGCGGACGAGCGAGTCCATCGTCGTCGCGTCGGCACCGGCGGTGGCCTGGTACTTCGCGGCGTTGGCCGGATCGGTCATCGCACGCTGGATCTGGCTGTCGATGTCGCCGAGCGATGCGCGGACCTGACCGAGGTCGCGGATCGGGACGACACGATCGTGGTACATGCTCCCGCCGAGCGTGTTGACCGACGACAGCTTGCCGATCGACACCAGGCCGACGGCGAGCAGGAAGGCGAGCGTCAGGGCGGACGCCGCCATGATCTTGAAGTTGAGGGTTGCGCGAGGGGCACGCATTCGGGGACAGCTCCTTGCAGGGGACACAGGCGGGCCGGTGGGGATCCGGCCTTGGGCAAAATCGTCGGTCGCGACGAATGCCACTTGAGCGTGCACCAATGGAGGGGTCCCCCGTTAGGGGGATATTCCGGTTCGATGACGTTGTACCCGCTCAACTCGCGGCGGTCGGAGCCGAATTTCCGGGGTGCTGGGTCGCTGTCCCGGCCCGTCTCCCGCCCCGATCAGGAACCCATGCGCTCTCTCTCCCTTTCCCGTGCCCGCACCACCGGGCTCGCCGCTCTGCTGTTGATCATCGCCGGCTTCGTCATGGCGCAGTCCGCGCAGGCCGGCGTCTTCCCCATCACCGAGAGCTTCCGCAACACGACCGTGGGATCGGACTGGCACATCACCTCCCCGGCCCATCTGACCGCCAGCACCGACGGCCAGGGCAACGGGTGGCTGCGCCTGACCGACGCCGTCAACAACCAGTTCGGCGCGGTCATCGACGACGCGGCGTTCCCCTCCAACAACGGCATCCTGGCCGAGTTCGAGTACGCGACGCACGACGGGACGCAGGGCAGCGCCGACGGCCTCACCTTCTTCCTCTACGACGGCTCGACCACGCTCGCCAACTTCCACGCCGGCCCCGTGGGCGGCTCGATCGGCTACACCAACTGCCCGGTGAACAGCACGCCCGGCCTGTCGGGCGCCTACATCGGCGTCGCGTTCGACGAGTACGGGAACTTCTCCAACGACACGTTCTGCAACCAGAACGGCGGCGCGTCGAGCGTGCTCAACCCGGGCCGCGTCGCGGTCCGCGCCGGCGTGGACGCCAACTACGAGTACCTGACCTCGGCGCCGGTCACCGGCGGCCTGATCTCCTCCCGGGCGGAGGCCCGCAAGATCAAGGTGGCGATCACGCCCGACATGAAGCTGTCGGTCTACATCACCCAGCCCAACGGCACGATCCAGACCGTCACCTCCAACTACCCGCTGCCCGCCGACGCGCCCTCGACGCTGAAGATGGGCTTCGTCGCGGCGACCGGCTCGCAGAACAACATCCACGAGATCCGCTCGACGCAGGTCGTCCTGCCCGCCGACCTGAGCACGACGGTCACCGACGGCGCGACCGGCTCGGACCGCGGCGCGGGCCACACCTGGACCTCGGTCGTCACCAACAACGGCCCCAACACGGTCACGGGCGCCACGATAAAGGCGACGTCCGACCTGCCCGGCGTCTCCAACGTGAGCTGGATGTGCTCGGCCTCGGGCGGCGCCACCTGCGTCGACCCCACCGGCTCGGGCCTGCCCGACACGACCGCCGACCTGCCGACCGACGGCAAGGTCACCTACACGATCATGGGCGACGTCGCGGACGACGCCGACGGCACCTCGCTGACCGTCGACGCCGAGCAGGCCGCCGGCGGCGAGACGGGCGAGATGAACCCCACCGACAACGTCGCGACCGACACCACCGACCTGACGCCCGTCTGGTCGGGCCCGACCAAGCCGACCTTCACCCTCGCCTCCTCCGGTACCGCGACCTCGACCGGCAACGGCTCGACCTGGCTCGGCACCAACCTGACCTACAGCCGCGTCTGGCAGCGCTGCGACGTCGACGGCTCCAACTGCACCGACATCGCGAGCGCCACCGGCTCGACCTACGCGGTCCAGCCCGCCGACCAGGGGCACACGCTGGCCCTGAAGGTCACGGCGACCAACGCGGCGGGCAGCGACAGCGCCACGAGCGACCCGTTCACGGGCATCCCCGACACCACGATCACCACGCACCCGGCGGCTGACGTGAAGGTCCACAGCGCCACGTTCGCCTTCACGCAGTCCGGCGGCGCGGGCGGCACGACCTTCCAGTGCTCCCTCGACGGCGGCACCTTCGCGACGTGCTCCGCGACCCCGACGTTCAGCTCGGTCGCCGACGGCTCGCACACGCTGGAGGTCCGCGCGATCTACGGCGGCCTGCCCGACCCGACGCCGGCCTCGTACACGTGGACCGTCGACACCGTGTGGCCGACCGCGACGGTCCTCTCCGGCCCGCCCGCCCAGAGCCCGAGCACCACGGCGACCTTGTCCTTCGACGGTGCCGACGAGACGACGGCGGTCGACGACCTCACCTACCAGTGCTCGCTCGACGGCGCAAGCTTCACGGCCTGCATCTCGCCCGTCACCTTCACGGACCTCGCAGAGGGCAACCACACCCTCGAGGTGCGCGCGACCGACGGCGCCGGGAACGTCACCCCCACCGCCACGATGTACCTGTGGTCGGTCGACACGACCCCGCCCGACACCACGATCACCATCAAGCCCGCCGCGCTGACCAACTCCACGCACGCCGGGTTCGGCCACACCAGCAACGAGAGCCCCGTCACCTACGAGTGCGCACTGGACGGCGCCCCCTTCACCGCCTGCCCGTCGAGCCCGTTCACCGGCCTCACCGACGGCGACCACACGATGGCCGAGCGCGCCATCGACGCCGCGGGCAACGTCGACCCGACCCCCGCGACCTGGGCGTGGACCGTCGACACCACCATCCACGCCGCCATCACCGCGCCCGACGACGGCGCGTTCCTCGACGACGCCACGCCCGACATCCACCTGGACGGCGACGAGGGCGACACCTACACCTTGTCCATCGACGGCTCGCAGGCCGTCACCGGCACGTTCGGCGCCTCGGGCGCGACGTTCACCCCGTCATCCGACCTCGCCGACGGCGACCACACGCTCCTGCTCACGGTCGACGACGCCGCCCACAACGAGACGACCGACACCATCACGGTGCACGTCGACACGGCGGCCCCGGCCGCCCCGACGCTCGACGCCGGCCCGCCCGCGGCGACCAGCGACAACAGCCCCGTCTTCACCGTGACCGGTGAGAACGACGGCACCCTGCTGTGCCAGCTCGACGGCGGCAGCTGGGAGCCGTGCCCGAGCCCGCTGACCTACCCGGACCTCGACGACGGACCGCACACCGTGGCGTTCAAGACGCGCGACCAGGCGGGCAACGAGTCGGCGCCCACCACCAGCAGCTTCACGATCGACCGCTCCACGAGCCTCACCGTCACCGGCCCGCAGCCGGGCAACATCGCCAACGCCAAGCCGACGGTCACCGCGCAGGGCGAGCCCGGCGCCACGGTCTCGGTCGAGGTCGACGGCGTGGTCGTCGCGACCGGCGTCGTCGGTCCCGACGGCACCGTCGCCATCACGCTGCCGGACGCGCTGACCGACGGTGACCACACGATCCGCACGACGGTCACCGACGCCGCGGGCAACGCGGCCAGCGGCGAGACGCACCTGCACGTCGACACCCAGGCCCCGGGCACGCCGGCGATCCCGCAGGGACCCGCCGCCACCTCCGGGAGCCACGACGCGACGTTCACCTTCGCCGGTGAGGAGGGCTCGACCTTCCGCTGCCGGCTCGACGGCGGGGCGTGGACCGACTGCCACCCGCCGATGACGCTCAACGACCTGCGCGACGGCGCCCACACGCTGTCGATCGTCGCCACCGACGCCAGCGGCAACGAGTCCCCGCGCCAGGACTACTCCTGGACGGTCGACACGACGCCGCCCGCGGCCCCGCCGGCGATGACGAGCCCGGGGACCAAGAGCACCGGCAACTCGGCGCATTTCGTGTTCTCGCTCGAGCCCGGCTCCGCCCTGGAGTGCGCGGTCGACGGCGGCGCCTTCGTCCCCTGCAACCCCGACGTGGACCTCACCGGCCTCAAGGACGGCCACCACACGCTGGTCGTCCGCCAGATCGACGCGGCCGGCAACGCCGGCGCCCCCGCCCGCTACGAGTGGATGGTCGTCGCCACCGCGCCGCCCCAGGCCCACACGGCCCGCAAGCTCGGGGCGAAGATCGCCGCGCGCACGACGGCCGCCGACAACCGCCAGGTCACGGTCGGCTGCGAGCTCGACCAGGCCAACCTCAGCTGGTGCCAGGTCCGCGCCTACCACCGCGACGCCAAGGGCCACAACGTGCTCGTCGGCACCGGCCGCGTGAAGGTCGCCAAGGGCGGCCACCGCTCCGCCGTGGTCCAGGTGACCATGAACGCGACCGGCCGGCGCCTGCTCGGCGGGGCCGTCGGCGGCCTGGCCGTGCGCCTCGCCGCCACCGGGCAGGGCACGGGCTCCAAGGTGCTGTCGGCCGCCACGCGGACCGTCCTGTACCCGCAGCAGCTGCTCGTCCTGCCGACGATCAACCCGTTCGTCTTCGACTCGACCCAGCTGATCAACGCCGCGTCGAGCCGGGCGCTGCACGCGATCGCCGCGCAGATCCGGACGGCGACGTCGGTGACGTGCGTCGGCAACACCGACGCCCAGGGCTCCGACGCCTACAACAAGGCCCTCGGCCTGCGCCGGGCGCAGACGGTGTGCGCCGCGCTGGCGCACCTCGGCGTGCAGGCGCGCCTCAACGCCACGAGCGCCGGCGAGGCGCACCCGCGGGCGACCAACCGCACCGCGGCCGGCCGCCTCGCCAACCGCCGCGTCGAGCTGCGCGTCGGCTATTAGCTCGAACTGCCTAAGTATTCGGACATCGATGCCGCAAACCAGGGCATGGAACACCGTCGTCCCCTGCTCGCCCGCCCCTCGACGCTCGTCCTCGCCGTCAAGATCGGCGACCGCGTGACGGTCTCCGACAACCGCGTCCTCGCAGTCGGCTGCCGCATCGACCAGGCCAACCTCACCACGTGTCGCGTCCAGGTCTACGCGACCACGGCCACGGGGCGCGTGCTGATCGGCACCGGCACGCGCAAGCTCGACCGGACCGGGCACGCCTCGGCGGTCGTGTCGGTCACGCTGAACGCGACCGGCCGGCGCCTGCTCGGCCAGGCCGTCGGCGGGCTGAAGGTCACGCTGAAGGCGACCGGCCACGGCAAGGGCTCCAAGGCGCTCTCGGCCACGAGCCACAGCGTCCTGTTCCCCCAGCGCCTGGCCGTGCTGCCCACGATCAACCCGTTCGTGTTCGACTCGACCAGGATGCTCACCAAGGCCGCGGGTCACGCCCTGAAGACGATCGCCACCGACATCCGCCACGCCAAGGCCGTGACGTGCGTCGGCCACACCGACTCGGCCGGCGACAGCGCCTACAACAAGGCCCTGGGCCTGCGCCGCGCCAAGGCCGTCTGCGCCCAGCTGCGCCACCTCGGCGTGCATGCGCGCCGGACGGTGTTCAGCGACGGCGAGACCCAGCCCCGCGCCTCGAACGCCACCGCGGCCGGGCGTCTGAGCAACCGCCGCGTGGAGCTGCGGATCAGCTACTGAGGCCGGGCGCGCGGTGTTGGCGAGATCTTCACTCGCCCGCGCCGCGCGGTTGGTTGACTGCCGAATCTGCGGGATGCGTCGCGGCGAGCGGGACACTCGCCGCGACGCCTTCCCGCTGAACCGGCCGGGGGCTAGAGTCGGAAGCGACCACCGTCCGTCTCGTCAAGAGGAGCCTCCCGTGCCTGCGGATCCGAAGCACACCGCGCTGGTGCTGATCGAGTACCAGAACGACTTCACCTCGGAGGGCGGCGCGCTGCACGGCGCGGTCGCCGACGTCATGCAGAGCACCGGCATGATGGAGAACACCGGCCGGCTGGTCGAGGCGGCCCGCGCCGCCGGGGCGACCATCGTCCACGCGCCGATCACCTTCGCGCCCGGCTACG
>DASYBY010000023.1:0-2995 GCA_036500525.1 Baekduia sp.
TTGTTCATGTCATTGCCTTTCGTGGGGTGAGGCGGCGAAGACCTGCTCGCCGCGGATGGAGGTGCGCAACACGCGCGCACGCGCGAGGGCGCCGGCGTCGCGCGCCGGGTCCTCGGAGAGGACGACGGTGTCCCCGCGCCGCGGCGACGCGCCCGCGAACAGGCGCAGCGCGCTGCGGGCGTCGACCGCCTCCCCGGCGGCGAGCACGCGCTCGCCGTCGCCGCGCAGGACCGCGCATCGCGCGGCGGCCAGCGGATCGGGGTCGGTGACCGGCGCGTCGGAGCCCGCGCGCACGCGGATCCCGGCGTCGAGCAGGCTGCGCACGCGGTAGAGCCAGCCCTGCTCGTCGGGTGAGAGCTCCTGCGCGTACTTGGCGCCGCGGCTGCCGAGGAAGCCCGGGTTGGTGACGACCGTCACCGGCAGGCGCGCGAGGCGCCGCACCTGGTCGTCGAGGCTGAGCGACAGGTGCTCGATCCGGTGGCGCGTGCCGGGCGGCGGCGCGACGGCCTCCAGCGCGTCGAGCGCCGTGTCGACCTCGACGAGATCCATGGCGTGCATCGCCACGGGCCAGCCGCGCCGCGCGCAGGCGGCGACCGTCGCCCGCACCTGCGCCGGATCGCTGGCTTCGGTGAGCACCAGCTTCACGTGTAGCACTTGCACGCCGCCGACGACCACGCCGTAGCGCCAACCCTCGGCGCGCAGCTCGTCGATCGCCAGGCAGGACACGAACATCCCGACCCGCTGGCGGACGCGCCCGGCGGAGACCAGCGCGGCGAGGCGCAGCAGCTCGTCGCGCCCGTTGGTGCTCGTCGCGTCGGTGACGGCGGTGACGCCCGCGGCGGCCATGTCCTCCGACAACGCCTGCGCCGCGGCGTCGAGCGCCTCGGGCGCCAGGCGCGGCACGTGGCCGAGCAGGCGATGGGCGTCGATCAGCACGCCGTCGGCCGGGATCTCCGCACCGGGCGCCCGCTCGCGCAGCGCCCGCCGGGCCGACGCGTTGACGACGGTGAGGTGGCCCGTCCGGTGGTGCAGGACGACGGGATGGGCCGGGGCCGCGCGGTCGAGGTCGGCGGCGGTGGGCGCCAGGCCGTCGGCGGCCAGCGCCTCGTCGTGGCCCCAGGCCCGGATCCACGCGCCGGCCGGGGCGACCCGGGCCGCCGCGGCGATCCGCCCCAGCACCTCGGGCAGCGTGGCGGCGACCGGCGCCGAGACGTCGACCGACGCCCGGCGCGCCGCTGCGGCCAGCAGGTGCACGTGGTGGTCGTGGAAGCCGGGGCGCACCACGGCGCCGGGCGGCAGGGGCTCCCGCCGCGGCGGCGCCGACCCCGCCGCGCGGTCGCGGATGCTGCGCAGACTGCGGGTGCGCGAAGCGAGCAGGCCGCGTTCCCCCTAGCCGGCCGTGGCGCCCGGCAGCCGCTCGCTGAGCAGCGGCTGCAGCGCCCGCCGGACGAGCTTGCCCATCACGTTGCGCGGCAGCTCGTCGGTGAACAGGACGATCTCGGGACGGCGGTCGGCCGAGGTCCGCTCCGCGCAGAAGCGCAGCAGCTCCTCCTCGGCGACGTCGCTGCCCTCCCGGCGCACGACGACCGCGGCGATGCGCTCGCCCCACTCCTCGTCGGTCACGCCCACGACCGCGACGTCGGCGACGTCGGGATGCTCGTAGACGATGGCCTCGACCTCCTCGGGCGCCACGTTCTGGCCGCCGCGGATGATGAGGTCGCCGCGGCGCCCGCCGAGGAACAGGTAGCCGCCCTCGTCGAGGTGGCCGAGGTCGCCGGTGCTGAGCCAGCCCTCGTCGTCGACGCTGACGCGCGTGGCCTCCGAGGCGCCACCCCAGTAGCCGGTCATCGCGCGCTCGGTCCGCAGCTGCACCTCGCCCTCGACGTCGACGCCGAGCACCGCGCCGGAGGGATCGACGATCCGCACCTCGACGTCGTCGACCACCTTGCCGACCGACGACAGCCGCCGGGTGCGCAGGGCGACGACCGCCGGGTCGTCGACCGTCAGGTCATGGTCGTCGGGGCCGAGGACCGCCACGGTCGAGGAGGTCTCGGTCTGCCCGTAGGCCCCCGAGAACTGCACGCCGTCGGGGAAGGCCTCGATCGTGCGCCGGATCAGCGACGGCGGCATCGGCGCCGCCCCGTAGGTCAGCACCTGCAGCGACGAGACCCGCTCGGGCGCGAAGTCCGGGTGGTCGACGATGCGGGCGAGCATCGTCGGGACGACGAACGCGTGGGTGATCCGCTCGTCCTCGACGCAGTCCAGCCATCCCCCGGCCTCGAACTGCGGCTGCAGCACCGTGGTCCGGCCGACGTAGAGCCCGTTGAGCATCGCCGCCAGGCCCGCCACGTGGTAGAGCGGGGCGCTGAGCAGCGAGCGGCCCTGGGGTGTCCCGTCGGCGGAGTCGTTGGCGGTCATCACGTAGCTCGAAAGGCCCGTATGGGCCAGCATGACGCCCTTGGGCGCCGACGTGGTGCCGCTGGTATAGAGCACGGTCGCCGTCGACCCGTACTCGATCTCCCGACGGCGGATCAGCTCGCCGGGCTCGGCGCCCGCGCCGCCCGCCAGCGCGTCGAGGTCGAAGACCTGCAGGCCCGCGACGCCGGCGCCCGCGGCCCGCGCCAGCTCCAGGTAGCGCGGTTGCGCGAGCACGACGTCGACCTGCGCGTCGGTCAGCAGGTAGGCCAGCTCGTCCTCCCGCACGCGGTAGTTGACCGGCACGCCGACGCCGCCCGCCGCCGCGATCCCGAACAGCGCGGCGAGGTGCGCGACGGTGTTGACCGACAGCACGAGCACGCGGCCGCCCTCGGGCAGCCCCGCGTCCAGCAGCGCCTGCGAGACCGCGTTGACGCGGCCTCCCAGCTCGGCGTACGTGACGGAGCCCCCGGGGTCGACCGCCGCGACGTCGTCGGGCACGATCGCCGCGGGGATCTCGAGCAGCATGGGGATGTCCATATCGTGGGGTGCGCCCTCCTAGGCGGCGGTGTCGGCGAGC
>DASYBY010000024.1:0-8417 GCA_036500525.1 Baekduia sp.
GCGACGTTGAGCCACTTCAGGGCGGCCGGGAACATCGGGGCCGCGATGGTGTCGGTCGGGACGCGCACGAGGCGGGCGACGGTAGCAGCGTGCGATCGGCGGTCGCGGTGTGCCGCGACTTGCGGGGATTTCACGGCGCACCGCAACTCTTGCCGCTCTGGCGTTCTGGATAAGCTGCGCATCCCGTCCCGCGAATCTCTTGGAGGAGAAGCTTTGCGTAAGGTCTCTCTTGTGGTGGCTGCGGCCGCCGCTCTGCTCTGTTTCGCTGCTGTCGCTCTGGCACAGACGAACACCAACCAGTACTCGGTCACCGGCAAGATCGCCAGTGGTGGCACGAAGGCGAAGCCCAAGCACGTCGGCGTCGTCTTCAACTACCAGATCAAGACGTCCGACAACACGTTGTCGTCGCCGGTCAAGACGTACAAGATCCAGTTCGCCGGACTGAAGGCCAACACGACGGGCGTCGCCAAGGGCAAGTACTGCACCGCGGCCTCCATCAACGCCGCCGCGACGGACTCCGGCTGCGCCAAGGGCACGCACGTCGGCACCGGTGAGGTCAAGGCCTTCGTGGCCGCGCCCGGCTCGGCTGTCACCCCGACGACCGCCAAGTGCGACCTCCACCTGGACATCTACGCCGGCAGCAAGTCGAGCCTCACGCTCTTCCTACACGGTGTGCAGCCCGACTGCATTGCGCCGATCAGCCAGGCGATCGATGCGAAGCTCAAGAACGCCTCGTCCGGCGCCTCGCTGAGCTTCACGGTCCCGCCGGTGCTCCTGCACCCGGTCACGGGCCTGAACTCGGGCATCACGAGCGTGTCGTCGAACATCGCCAAGGGCAGCGGTACGACGGGCGTCTTCACGTCCGTGGGCTGCAAGGGCAAGCGCAAGGTCGAAGTGACCTTCACGGCCGAGGCCGGCGGCACCGGCACGGCCAGCTCCACCGCGGGCAAGTGCTGATCTGACGCGTCCCGGCGTCAGAGGGTCGTAGTACCGGAGGGGCGGGCCATCGTGGCCCGCCCCTCTGTCGTTGCCGGGCGGTGCGACCCGCCGCCCGGCGTTTTCCTAGGGTGTGCCCATGACGTCGCGCGCCCGTACCGGCCTCCCCGGGGTCCAGCCCTCGTGACCTCGTTCGCGCGCCGTGCCCGCCTGGCGGCGCTGGGCACGGTCGTCCTCGCCCTGGCGCTGCCGGGCACCGCCTCCGCCCACGGCCTGGTCGGCAAGCAGGACCTCCCGATCCCGCGCTGGCTGTTCGCCTGGGCCGCCGCGGTGGTCCTGGTCGCCTCGTTCGTCGGGCTCGCCGTCCTGTGGTCCAAGCCGCGCCTGCAGCAGCTCGTCGAGCGCCGGCGCTTCGGGATCCCGCGCGTGCTCGAGGTGCTCGTCGGCGCCCTGGGCGTCGCGGCCTTCGTGTTCTTCGTCTACGCGGGCTTCGCGGGGACCCAGACCGACACGGCCAACATCCTCCCGACGATCATCTACGTGTACTTCTGGGTCGGGATCCCGTTCCTCAGCGCGGTCTTCGGCGATGTCTTCCGGGCGTTCAACCCGTGGCTGGCGATCGGCAAGGCGACCGGCTGGGCGGCCAAGCGCCTCGGCGGCGAGGTCTCGGCCGAGCCGCTGCCCTACCCGCCGTGGCTGGGCCGCTGGCCGGCGGTCGTCGGCGTGCTGGTCTTCGCCTGGGTCGAGTTGGTGTACGCCAACCGCGACGACCCGTCGCAGCTGTCGATCATGGCGTTGGCCTACGCCGCGACGCAGCTGGTCGGCATGAGCCTCTACGGCGTCGAGGCGTGGTCGAACCGCGGCGACGCGTTCGGCGTGTACTTCGGGCTGTTCGCGCGCGTCTCGCCGCTGCACTGGCGCGATCGCGCGCTCTACACGCGCCCCCTGCTCGGCGGCTGCCCGTCGCTGACGCCGGTGGCCGGGACCGTCGCGCTGTTGTGCACCATGATCGGCACGACGAGCTTCGACGGCTTCTCCCAGGGCACGATCTGGAACTCGATCGTGCCCCACCTCCAGGACTTCTTCGGCAGCCTCGGGCTCAACGCCGAGCACGCGCTGGAGTGGGCGGGGACGGTCGGCATCGTGGTGATGTGCCTGTTCATCCGCCTGCTGTACCGGCTGGGGATCATGGGGATGGAGACCGTCGGGCGCCGCCGCCCGGCCAGCGAGCTGGCCGGCAGCTTCGCCCACACGCTGATCCCGATCGCGCTCGCCTACGTCGTCGCGCACTACTTCTCGCTGCTGGCCTACAACGGCCAGGCGATCGCGGCGCTGGCGTCCGATCCGCTCGGCACCGGCTCCGACCTGCTGGGCACCTCCGACGTCGCCATCAACTACACCTGGGTCAGCGCGACGGGCATCTGGTACGTCCAGGTCGCCGCGCTCGTCCTCGGGCACGTGGCGGGCCTGACGCTGGCCCACGACCGCGCGCTGTCCGTCTACGCCAAGGCGCGCGACGCGACCCGCTCGCAGTACTGGATGCTGGCGGTCATGGTCGCCTTCACGAGCCTGGGGCTGTGGCTGCTCTCGGCCGCCGCGCAGCAATGAGCGTCGCGCTGATCATGGCCCACGCGGGCCACTGGTTCGCCGGGCTGCTCTACCTGGCGCCGGTGATCATCGTGGTCGCCGCGCTGTGGCGGCAGAGCTACAAGGACAAGCGCCGGGGCGACGACGAGGAGCCCGAGGGCGAGTCCGGCGTCGAGGCCGGGCCCGAGGTCGACTAGACGCCGAGGAACCGCAGGTCGTGCGCGAGGCCCTCGGGGGTGAGCTTCTCCGTGGGCCACGTCACGCGGCGCACGCCCCGGCGGTCGATGACCAGCACGTAGGCGGAGTGGTCGAAGCCCTTGCCCTGGGGCTGGACGCCGTAGGCCTTCCAGATCGGCTCCAGCTGCTTCTGGGTCCCCATGAGGAACTTCATGCGGCCGGTCAGGCCCGTCCGGTTGAGGAAGCGCTTGGCGTTGAGCGGCGTGTCGTTCTTGGGGTCGACCGAGATCGCCAGCGTCGGGATGTCGTGGCCGATGTCGTCCATCGCGCCGCGCATCTGGTAGGCGGTCACCGGGCAGGTGTCGCGGCACGTCGAGTACATGAACGTGAGCATCAGCGGCCGCCCGCGGTAGTCGGAGAGCTTGACGAGCTTGCCGTCCTGGTCGCGCAGCGCGAAGTTCGCGGCCGTGGCGTTGGCCGGCGGGATCGAGCCCTCGAGGTGCGGCCCGGTGGGCGTGGGCGCGTTGTCGGCGAAGACCACGATCGCCAGCGCGCCGAGGAGCACCAGCGTGGCGGTCACCATCAACGCGAGGCGTGCGCGAACCGGCATCGGCTTCGATCCTAGGACGTCCGCGGCTGCGGACGCCCCACTACGCCTCGTCGGTGTCTGCGGCGGGCTCGTCGGCGGCGACGGGCTCGTCGGCCACCGGCGCCTCGGCCTCAGGCTCGGCGGCGGGCGCCTCGACCTCGACCTCGACCTCGGCCACCGGCGCCTCGACGATCTCCTCGGCGACGGGCGCCTCGGGCTCCGGCGCGGCCGGCGCCGGCTCGTCGGTGGCGAACAGCGCGGCCAGCTCGTCGAGGCCCTTGATCTTGGCCCCCGAGAACTCGCCGAAGGAGGTCTGCTGACGCGAGCTGCGGGCGTCGTCGCGGCGCTTGCGGCGCTGCTCGTCGCGCGCCTTGTCCTCTTCGTCGCGGGCGCGGCGCTGGGCCTGGCGGTTCTCGCGCTCGATGAGGTCGCGCTTGGGGAGGATGACCTGGGCGGCCTTCTCCGGCTCCAGCGACGCGATCATCTCGGCGGCCATGGCCTGGCCGATGGCCTCGCCGACCTCGCCGCTGGGATGGGAGTTCTTCTTCATCCGGCGCGCGGTGTGCGACGCGCGGGCCAGCTGCTTGGCGGCGTGCTGCGAGACGGGGCGGCGCGCGCCCTTCTGGAAGCCACGGACGTTCTCGGTGACCTCCTCGCGCAGCTTCTCGGGGAAGAGGCGGAAGAGCTCCTTGAGCTCGGCGATCTCCAGCGTGTCGCGCGTGGCGGCGACGGCGGCGCGCAGCTCGGGCCACGGCAGCGGATCGCGCTTGGGCTTCTCGCGCAGGCGGGCCTTGACGACGGGCAGCGCCTTCTCCTCGGCGACCCCGAGGATCTTCGGGCCGACCGTGGACTCCCCGGCCTCGGCGGCAGGCGCCTCGGCCGCGGGCGGCTCCGCGCTCTCGGCTGCGGGCGCCTCGGCGGGCGCCTCTTGCGTCGCAGCCGGCGGCTCCGGGACGGGAGCCTCCTGGGCCGGGACGTCGGACTCGGGCTCCTGCGCCGGAGCGGCCGGTGGGGCCACGGGGGCCTCCGACTCGCGGACCGGCGGGGTCGGCTCCTGCGCCGCGACGACGCCTTCGGGGTGCTCCTGCTGCTCGCTCACCACCATGAAGGATGCCCCATCGCCGTCGCGCGCGTCGCGCGGCGCCGTCGCGCGGACCGCGAAGCTACGGCTCGATGAGCCCGCGACGGATCGCGTACCGCACCAACTCGACCCGATCGCGCATCCCGAGCTTGCGCAGGAGGTTTCCGCGGTGGGACTCCACGGTCTTCTCCGAGAGGTGCAGGATCTCGGCGATCTCGCGGTTGGTGTGGGCCTCGGCGATGAGCTTGAGGACCTCCTGCTCGCGCGGCGTGAGCGGCTCGGCGGGGCCCGTGCTGTCGTCGGCGATCCAGTCGCGCACGAGCGCGCTCTGGGCCGCGTTGGTGAGGAACGGCTCGCCGCGCGCGACCGCGCGGACGGCGTCGACCAGGAACTGGTCGGCCTCCTTCTTGAGCACGTAGCCGCCGGCGCCGGCCTTGAGCGCCTCGAAGAGGTAGCGGTCGTCGTCGTGCATCGAGAGCATCAGCACGGCGATGTCGGGCGCCTGGGCGCGGATCTCGCGCGCGGCCTGCAGCCCGGTCAGCTTGGGCATCGACACGTCGAGGATGCAGACCTCGGGCCGGTCGGCCAGCGCGCGCTCGACGGCCTCGGCGCCGTCGCCGGCCTCCGAGACGACCTCCATGTCGGCCTGGCGGTTGAGCAGCAGGCGCAGCCCGCCGCGCAGCACGCCGTGGTCGTCGGCGATCAGCAACCTCATGCCGCGCGCGTCCCCTCGGCGTCGAGCCACAGGTCGCGGTCCAGGCGCAGCTCCACCGAGGTGCCGCGGCCGATGGTCGTGTTGACCTGCAGGCGCCCGCGGGCGAGGCGGGCGCGCTCGCGCATGCCGACCAGGCCGATGCCGTCGCCGTCGCCGCCGTCGAAGCCCACGCCGTCGTCGACGATCCGGATGACCGGCCGGCCGTGGTCGCGGCCGATCTCGACCACCACGTTGGAGGCGTGGGCGTGGCGGGTGATGTTCGAGAGCGACTCCTGCACGACGCGGTAGACCACGGTCTGCTCGTGGCTGGCGAGGTCGGTCAGCTCGTCATAGCAGCGCAGCTCGGCCGGGACGCCCGTCTGGTCCGAGAATCGCTCCAGCTGGTTGCGCAGCGCGACGGTCAGGCCGTGGTCGTCCAGCGCGGCCGGCCGCAGCTCACGCGCGAGGCGTAGCAGCTCGTCCATGGCGGTGACCGCGACGTCCTTGGTCTCGCGCAGCTCGGCCCGCAGCTCCTCGGGCGCGCTGTGGATGTGCGCCTCCAGGCGCAGCAGGACGGCGGTGAGCGCCTGGTTGCACTCGTCGTGCAGGTCGCGCGCCACGCGGGCGCGCTCGCTCTCCTGGCCCTGGAGCACCGCGGCTGCGGTGCGGGACCGCTCGTCCTCGATGCGCCCGAGCATGCGGTTGAACGCCTGCACGAGGCGGATCACGTCGTCGGAGTCGGCCTCGGGGACGTCGGCGCGGACGCCGGGGGAGGCGAGGTCGATGCGCTCCATGACGTCGATGACCTTCTCCAGCGGCGCGAAGCGGCGGCGCAGCACGACGCCGTTGACCAGCACGGCGCCGAGGATCCCGGCGACGAGCACGAGCGCCTGGCGGCGGCCGACGACGTCGTCGAGCGACAGGCGCGCGGCGACGATCGCCGCCAGCCCGGTGGCGACGATGAGCAGCGCGTTGACGGCGAGGATCTGGGTGGCGAGCGGTGGCTTGCGCATCTTGGGGTCTTCACCCCATATCGGCCGCTGCGCCGCTCACCGATACACCTGATGCAGCAAGTCCCGGGCCTTGGTCCCGACGGTGGGTATTCGAGGCACGGTCCATCCGGCGCCGGGGGGGCGCCCCGGATGGACCGTCGCCTCCTCCCGTCGCACCGCGCCGGATTGGCCGTCGACCTCGCTGGTCGGCCTCGCTACACTTTCTGAAGCAGGAATTCCCGACCAGCGTTCAGGTGATTAGCCAGTGAGCCCCTCAGGCGCCGAGTACATCAAGCAGGTCAAGGCCCAGATCGACGAGATCGATCCCTCCGCCGTCAGCGAGGTCGTCGGCTCCGACGGCGTCGTCATCGTCGACGTGCGCGAGAGCGACGAGTGGGACGCCGGGCACATCCCTGGCGCGAAGTTCGTCACCCGCGGCCACCTGGAGTCCCGGATCGAGGGCGCGGCCCCGAACCGCTCCGACCGCGTGATCCTCTATTGCGCGTCGGGCAACCGCTCCGCGCTCGCCGCCCAGACGCTGCGCGAGCAGCTCGGCTACGAGCACGTCGAGTCGATGACCGGCGGCTACACGCTGTGGAAGGACCGCGGCTACGCCGTCGAGGTCCCGCGCACGTTCACGCCCGAGCAGCGCCAGCGCTACAGCCGCCACTTCCTGCTCTCCGAGGTCGGGATCGAGGGCCAGGAGAAGCTGCTCGACGCCAAGGTGCTGCTGCTCGGCGCCGGCGGCCTCGGCTCGCCGACCGCGCTCTACCTCGCGGCGGCCGGCGTCGGCACGCTGGGCATCGTCGACGACGACACGGTCGACGTCTCCAACCTGCAGCGCCAGGTCATCCACACGACCGACTCGGTCGGCACGCCGAAGGTCGACAGCGCCGAGCGCGCGATCCACGCGCTCAACCCCGACGTCAACGTGCGCAAGTACGAGACGCGCCTCGACTCCTCCAACATCGTCGACATCATCAAGGACTACGACATCGTCGTGGACGGCGTCGACAACTTCCCGACGCGCTACCTGCTCAACGACGCGTCGGTGCGCCTGAAGATCCCGGTCGTCAGCGCCGCGATCCTCGGCTTCGAGGGCCAGCTCAGCGTCTTCTCGCCCTACGAGGGCCCGTGCTACCGCTGCCTCTTCCGCCAGCCGCCGCCGGCCGAGCTCGCACCGTCGTGCGGCGCCAACGGCGTCCTCGGCGTGCTGCCCGGCACGATGGGGCTGCTGCAGGCGACCGAGGTCGTCAAGCTCATCATCGGCCAGGGCGACCCGCTCATCGGCCGCCTGCTGATCTACGACGCGCTCGGCGCCACCACGACCGAGCTGAAGATCCGGCGCGATCCCGAGTGCCCGATCTGCTCGCGCGAGCCGTCGGAGATCACCGACGACGAGCTCGGCGTCTTCCCCGACTACGAGGCGTTCTGCGCCGCCGCGGGCTAGGGTCCAGATCCTTATGGCGAAGATCCGCATTCCCCCCGTGCTGCGCCCCTCCGTGGGCGGCGAGCGTGAGGTCACGGCCGAGGGCCAGACCGTCGCCGAGGTGCTTGAGAGCCTCGCGACCGACCACCCCGAGACGCGTGGCCAGCTGTTCGGCGAGGACGGCGAGCTGAACCGCTACGTCAACGTCTACCTCAACGACGAGGACGTCCGCGTCCTCGACGGTCTCCCCACCAAGGTGGGAGAGGGCGACGTGCTGGTGATCCTCCCGGCGATGGCCGGCGGAGCGCCCACTTCATAGCACCTGCCGGTTGGCGTCCGGGGCCTGAGGAGGGGCTCCGGGACGGCGCTATATTTCGTGAAGTCATGGCCGTCCCGCCTCTCCAGAACAAGCCCTGCGGTGGTCGCTACAGCGACATCGTCGCCGCCATCGGCAACACGCCGCTCGTCGAGCTCCGACGGCTGTCGCCGAAGCCCGGCGTCCGCATCTGGGCCAAGATGGAGTCGCACAACCCGACGGGCTCGGTCAAGGATCGCGTCGCGCGCGCCCTGATCGAGGACGCCGAGGAGAAGGGCGCCATCGGCCCCGGCATGACGATCCTCGAGCCGACGTCGGGCAACACCGGCATCGCGCTGGCCATGATCTGCAGCCGCAAGGGCTACAAGCTCAAGGTCGTGATGCCCGACAACGTCACGCCCGAGCGCACGCAGCTGCTGACGATGTACGGCGCCGACATCGTCTACTCGCCCGGCAACCTCGGCTCCAACGGCGCGGTCGCCATGGCGCTGGAGATGGCCGAGGCCGACCCGACGTACTACATGCCCTACCAGTACGGGAACCCCGCGAACCCGCGGGCCCACTACGAGGGCACGGCGGTCGAGATCCTCGAGGAGCTCGACGGCAACATCACCGC
>DASYBY010000025.1:0-6309 GCA_036500525.1 Baekduia sp.
CGGCCCGGTCACCGACGAGGCCGCGTTCTGCGCGCGCCTGCTGGCCGAGGTCGAGGACGCGATCCTCGCGGCCGGCGCCGACGAGGTCGCGCTCATCATCGCCGAGCCCGTCCAGAACGCCGGCGGCTGCCTCACCGCGCCCGCGGGCTACTGGCAGGGGCTGCGCGACCTGGCCGACCGCTACGGCGCGCTGCTCATGGCCGACGAGGTCATCACCGGCTGCGGCCGGCTGGGCGAGTGGTTCGGGATTAACCGGGAGGGCGTCGTGCCCGACCTGGTGTCGCTGGCCAAGGGCCTGACGTCGGCCTACGCGGCGATGGGTGCCGTCGTGGCCTCCGACAAGGTCCTCGCGCCGATCATGGAGACCGGCGCGGTCCTCCGCCACGGCATCACGTTCGGCGGCCATCCCGTGAGCGCCGCGGTCGCGCTGAAGAACATCGAGATCTTCGAGCGCGACGGCGTGCTGGAGAACGTGCGCGCCCTGGAGCCCCACCTCGAAGAGCGCCTGAGGGTGCTGCGCGAGCTGCCGATCGTCGGCGACACGCGCGGCCGCGGCTTCTTCTGGGCCATCGAGCTGGTCAAGGACGATGACAACACCACGTTCGACCAGGGCGAGCGCGACAAGCTGCTGCGCGGCTTCCTGCCGGGCCGCCTGCGCGAGGCCGGGATCATCGCCCGCGCCGACGACCGCGGCGACGCCGTGCTGCAGATCGCGCCGCCGCTGATCAGCGACGCGGCGCTGCTGGACGAGATCGTCGAGCGGCTCGGCGATGTGCTCACCGACGCGGGCGCCCACATGGGCGTCGGCACGACCTCCGGAGTCGCCTGACCCCCATGAGCACCACCACCATCCCCGAGTACCGCAACCTCGTCGGCGGCACGCTGGTCGACGGGGTGGACGGTGCGCGGCGCGACGTCATCAACCCGGCGACCGGCGCCGTCATCGGCCGGGTGCCGGAAGGCACGCAGGCCGACGTCGACCGGGCGGTGCAGGCGGCGGGGGAGGCACGGATCGGGTGGTGCGACACGACGCCCATGGACCGCATGGGCCACCTCCTGGCGCTGGCCGACGCCATCGACGCCCACACGCCCGAGCTCGCCGCGCTGGAGTCGCTGAACGTCGGCAAGCCGATGGCGCTCGCCCTGGAGGAGATGCCGATCTGCTCCGACGAGCTGCGCTTCTTCGCGGGCGCGGCGCGCACCGGCCACACGCCGGGAGCGGGCGAGTACAGCGCGACGCACACGTCGTTCGTGCGCCGCGAGCCACTGGGGATCGTCGGGCAGATCGCCCCGTGGAACTACCCGTTGATGATGGCCATCTGGAAGATCGCCCCGGCGCTGGCCGCCGGCAACGTGGTCGTCCTCAAGCCGTCGGAGCTGACGCCGCTGTCCACGCTGCGCTTCGCCGAGCTGGCCGTGGGGATCCTCCCGGCCGGCGTGCTGAACGTCATCACCGGCGACGGGCCGGGCGTCGGCGTCGGGATCGTCGAGCATCCGGCCATCTCCATGGTGTCGCTGACCGGCAGCGTGGCGACCGGCAAGGCCATCGCGCGCGCCGCGGCCGACACGCTCAAGCGCGTGCACCTGGAGCTGGGCGGCAAGGCGCCGGTCATCGTCCTCGACGACGCCGACCCCAAGGCCGTCGCCGAGGGCCTGCGCGTGGCGAGCTTCCTCAACTCGGGGCAGGACTGCACCGCCGCGGCGCGCGTGCTGGCCGGCCCGCGCATCTACGAGGCGCTGCTGGAGGAGCTGGTCCCGGCCGTGTCGTCGCTGACCATGGGCGACCCCGCCGACGGCGACGACGTCGAGATGGGCCCCGTCATCTCCGCGCGCCAGCAGGAGAAGGTCCTCGGCTACCTCGACCGCGCGACGAGCGCGGGCGCCGAGGTGCTCACCGGCGGCTCGGCGGGCTCCGCCGCGGGCGGGTTCTTCGTGGAGCCGACGGTCGTCGTCGGGGTCGGCCAGCGCTCCGAGATCGTCCAGCAGGAGCTGTTCGGGCCGGTCGTCACGGTCCAGCGCCTGGAGGACGCCGACGACGCCATCGCCATGGCCAACGACGTGCCCTACGGCCTGGCCGCCTCGGTCTGGACGCGCGACGTGGGCAAGGCGCTGGACGCCGTGCGCCGGCTCGACTTCGGCTGCGTCTGGGTCAACGACCACCTGCCGTTCCTCTCCGAGATGCCGCACGGCGGCTTCAAGGAGTCGGGCTACGGCAAGGACCTCTCGGTGTACGCGCTCGACGACTACTCGCGCGTCAAGCACGCCATGGTCAAGCTCGGCTGACGCCGACCGATGACCTGATGAGGTGGATCATGGCCAGACATCCGGGCAGGACGCCGGCATGCTGCGCGACGCCGAGGATCGGTATCGCAGCGCCTTCGAGGAGGCGGGCGTCGGCATGGCCATCGTCGGGCTCGACGGCGCCTTCCTGCACGTCAACCGTGAGATCTGCCGCGTGCTCGGCCGCAGCGAGGACGAGCTGCTGCACGGCACGGGCCTCGGCGACATAAGCCTTCCCGACGACGTCGGCGGGCGCCGCTCCGAGTTCCTCGCGCTGGCCGCCGGCGAGATCGACCGCTACCAGCGCGACCGCCGCTACCGCCATCCCGACGGCTCGGTCGTCTGGGGCGCCACGACGCTCGCGCTGGTCCGCGACGCCGAGGGCGGCCCGGCCTACGTCATCGGCCAGCTCGAGGACATCACCGCCCGCCGCGCGGCCGAGGAGCGGGCCGAGCGCCGCGCCGCGCAGCAGTCGGCGCTGGCCCGCCTCAGCCAGCTCGCGCTCAGCGAGCAGCACTTCCCGGCGCTGGCGAGCGCCACGGTCCGCGCGATCACCGACATCCTCGACGTGTCGCTGGCCGGGCTGTCGGAGCTGCGGCCCGACGCCGAGGGCGTCCGCTACGTCAGCGGCGCCAACAGCGACGACGTCGGCGACAGCGCCGCGGCCCGCCTCGACGAGGCGCACGTCCTCTACACGCTCGCCCTGGGCGAGCCCGTCGTCGTCCGCGACGCCGCCACCGAGACGCGCTTCCCGGTCTCCGGGCTCGTCGCCCGCGGGCTGGCCAGCGGCGTGACCGTCCCGGTCGGCGGCGAGCACGACGCGCCCTACGGCGTGCTCGGCATGTACGCCACCGCGCCGCGGGCCTTCGACGGCGACGACCTCGCCTTCCTGCAGGCGGTCGCCAACGTGCTGACCGCCGCGGTGCGCCGCATCGCCGCCGAGCGCGGCCTGCGCCACCAGTCGCTGCACGACCCGCTCACGCAGCTGCCCAACCGCGCGCTGCTGCTGGACCGCCTGCGGCTCGCCCTGGCCCGTGCGCGCCGCGAGCAGCACTGGACCGCGGTGCTGTATCTCGACGTCGACGACTTCAAGAACATCAACGACAGCCTCGGCCACGGCGCCGGCGACCAGCTGCTGCGCGACCTCGCGCCGCGCCTCAGCGAGGCGCTGCGCCCCAGCGACACGCTCGCGCGGCTCAGCGGCGACGAGTTCGCGATCCTCTGCGAGGGCCTCGACGAGGTGACCGAGAGCGCCGCGATCGCCGAGCGCCTGCTGGCCGCGGTGCGGCAGTCGCCGATCCGCGACGGCGCGGACTTCCGCCCGAGCGCGAGCATCGGCATCGCGCTCGTCGGGCCGGGGACGGTCGCCGACGCCGACGACGTGCTGCGCGACGCCGACGTCGCGATGTACCGCGCCAAGCGCGCGGGCCGGGGCAAGTACGAGCTGTTCGACGACGGCATGCGCGCCGAGACGGTCGAGCGCGTGGCGCTGACCAATGACCTGCGCCGCGCGATCGAGCGCGGCGAGCTGCGGCTCGTCTACCAACCGGTGGTCCAGTTCGCGCAGCGGCGCGTCACCGCGTTCGAGGCGCTGGTGCGCTGGACGCATCCCGAGCGCGGCGAGATCCCGCCCGGGCGCTTCATCCCGCTGGCCGAGCAGCACGGCCTCATCGGCGCGCTCGGCAGCTGGGTGCTGCGCGAGGCGCTCGACCAGCGCCGCCGCTGGCAGGACGCCGGGCTCGCGCTGGGCGACATGTCCATGTCGGCCAACGTCTCGCGCGTGCAGCTCAGCCGCCCCGAGCTCGCCGACGAGGTGCTCGGCGCGCTGGCCGAGCGCGGGCTCTCGCCCAACGGCCTCATGCTCGAGGTCACCGAGTCGGCCGTCATGGAGGATCCGGACGTCGCTCACGCCACGCTGCGCCAGCTCGGCCGCGCCGGCGTCCGCATCGCGCTGGACGACTTCGGCGTCGGGCAGTCCTCGCTGGCCTGCCTGCGCGAGCTGCCGCTGGACGTGCTCAAGCTCGACCGCGGCTTCATCATCAGCCTCGCCACCAGCCGCCAGTCCGTCGCGATCGTGCGCGCGGTCACCGACATGGCGCGCACGCTGGGCTTCAGCGTCGTCGCCGAGGGGATCGAGACCGAGGCCCAGGGCCAGGTCGTCGAGGCGCTCGGCTGCGACATGGGTCAGGGCTTCCTCTACGCGCGGCCCGTCGCCCCCGATGCGGCGCCCGGTGCCGTCGATCGGCTCGACGCCGCGCTGCAGGGCGTCGGCCGCACCCGCGTCATCTAGCCGCGGGCCGCGGGCTCAGCCCCAGGTCTGCGCCAGCACGCGGCGCCAGTTGCCCCAGGCGATCGCGGCGATCTCGTCGGCGGTGAAGCCGTCGTCGGCCAGCGCGTCGAGCAGGCGGGGGAGACCGGCGACGTCGCCCAGCGCGTCGGGGATGTCGCCGCCGTCGAAGTCCGAGCCGAAGCCGACGTGCTCGGTCCCGATGCGGTCGGCGACGTGGCGGACGTGCGCGACGATCGTGCTCAGCGGCGTGTCGCGGTTGAGGGCGCCGTCGGCGCGCAGGAAGTCCACGATGTAGGGGATGCCGACGATGCCGTGCGCGGCGCCGATCGCGTCGAGCTGGTCGTCGGTGAAGTTGCGCGAGGCGGGCGCCAGCGCGTGCGCGCCGCAGTGCGACGCGATCAGCGGCGCCTCGGTGATCTCCGCCACGTCCCAGAAGCCGCGGGCGTTGAGGTGGCTGACGTCGACGGCGATCCGCAGGTCGTTGCAGCGCCGCACGAGCCGGCGGCCCGCGTCGGTCAGCCCGTCGCCGGTGTCGGGCGAGGAGGGGAAGCGGAACGGCACGCCGTGCGCGAACGCGTTGGGCCGGCTCCACACCGGTCCGAGCGAGCGCAGCCCGGCCTCGTGCCAGAAGTCCAGCGCGGTCAGCGCGGGGTCGATCGCCTCGGCGCCCTCCAGGTGCAGGACCGCGGCGTGCGGGCCGCTGCCGTCGGCGGCGGCGTCGAGGTCGGCGACGGTGCGCGCGATGCGGACGTGCCCGGCGCGCTCCAACGCCAGCAGGCGCCCGGCGGCGCCGGTGGCGTGGGCCGCGGCGTCGGCGTGGGCGAGCTCGCCGGCCAGCGGCATGTCGTAGCCGCCGCCGGGCAGCGGCGTGAAGTCCAGCGCCACCCCAGGCCCGTCGGTGAAGATCGCCCAGATCGAGGCCGCCAGGCCGCCGGCCTGCGCGCGGGGCAGGTCGAAGTGGCCGTCGGCGCGGCCCTCGACCAGCCGGTCGGCGGTCTTGCGCGTGAGCGCGTCGTGGTGGCCGTCGAAGATCGGCTGGAGCACGGGCGCACCCTAGGCGATGCGCGGCGGCGCGTTTCCCCGCGGGTACCCCGGGGCGGTATCCTGACCGCCATGGCCGACGCCCCCGCCACCCGCGGCTACTCCGCGACCAAGGACCAGCTGCTCAAGCGCCTGCGGCGCGTCGAGGGGCAGGTCCGCGGCATCGAGGGGATGGTCGAGGGCGACCGCTACTGCATCGACGTCCTCACCCAGATCGGTGCCGTGCAGGCCGCGCTGGACAAGGTCGCGCTCGGCCTGCTGGACGAGCACGCGCGCCACTGCGTGGTCGCCGGTCCCGAGGAGCTGCAGGCCGACCGCACCGACGAGCTGATGGCCGCCGTCGGGCGGCTCATGCGCCGCGGCTAGGCGACCCAGGGTTAGCGGGCAGACCGAGAGGGCAGAACGGGGCGTGCTGTGGCCCGCGACCTGGTACGCCTGTTGTCCGCCGACCCCGAGTTGGGAGAGGGGTTGTCGAGCGACGATCGCGAGCGTGCCCACCAGCAGCTCGTCGCACACGTCCTCCGTGTGCCGTCCGGCCGGTGGGACGCGTCGAGCGCCGTCGAGCCCGGCAGCTCGCCGCTCGGCCTGCTGATCGTCGACGGCCTGCTGCTGCGCGACCTCGACTTCGGCCGCCGCTCCTCGACCGAGGTGCTCGGCTCCGGCGACATCCTGCGCCCGTGGGACGTCGACAGCCCCGT
>DASYBY010000026.1:0-1683 GCA_036500525.1 Baekduia sp.
CGGCCGGCCTTGGCCCACTCGGTCTCGGCGTGGCGGACGAGCCAGAGCTCGTTCATTGCGGCAGCGCGGCGTTGTCGGCCATGATCAGCAGCTTGGAGCGGTCCAGCAGCGAGGCGGGCGTCGAGCGGTCCGCGCCGGCCATGACGCGCGCCAGCGCCTCGGACTTCCCCTCGCCGGTGACCAGCAGGACGATCCGGCGCGACGCGTTGAGCTTGGGCAGCGTCAGCGTGATGCGCTCCGGCGGCGGCTTGGGCGAGTCGGTGATGCCGGCCGCGACGCCGTGGGCGTCCAGGACGGGGTGGTTGGGGAAGAGCGAGGCGGTGTGGCCGTCGGGCCCCATGCCCAGGTGCGTGATGTCGAGGATGGTCTCGCCGAGCTCGCGGCCGTACTCCATCGCGCCCTCCGACGGACCGAGCGTCGCGGGCATCGGATGCCACGACGCGCCGCGGGCGCGCAGCCGGTCCTTGACCTGGCCGTGGTTGGACTCCGGGTCGTCGAACGGCACGCAGCGCTCGTCGCCGTACCAGAGGTGCACGCCCGACCAGTCGTCGAGCGCGCTGTCGAGCAGCTCGTAGCAGCGCATCGGCGTGGTCCCGCCGGCGAGCGTCACGTGGGCCACGCCGCGCTCGGCGCGGGCCTCCCCGATGGCGGCGACGAGGTCGCGGGCGGCGTGGCGCGCGAGGCTCTCGGCGTCAGGCTGGCGGATGAGCTGGACAGGCATGGTCCTCCGAGGGGGGCGGGCGTTCTGGGTGGACGCTAGCTGACCGGCAGCGCCGAGCCGCACGAGCGTCCAGCGTTCTCGGATACGGTCGGCCGATGAGCCGTCGCGTCGCCGCCTTCACGCACCGCACCGCGCAGTCGCAGACGGTGAGCGCGGCGTGGAGCCGCTTCCACGCCTGGACGCTGGTCCGCACCCGCGGCCTGGTCGGCGCCAAGTGGCTCGGCGCGCCGGTGCTCGTCCTGGAGACCGTCGGCCGCAAGAGCGGCAAGGTCCGCCACACGCCGCTGATCTACGCGACCGACGGCGACGACCTCGTCCTGCTCGCGGCCAACGCGGGCAACGACCGGCCGCCGGCGTGGTGGCTGAACCTCAGCGCCGCGACCGACGCCACCGTGTTGATCCGCGGCCGCCGGCGCCACGTGCGCTGGACGGAGGCCGACGGCGCCGAGCGCGACCGCCTCTTCGCGGCGATCGTCGCCGTCTACCCGCCGGCCGAGCACTACGTGGGGTTCACGGAGCGCACGATGCCGGTGGTCGTGCTGCGCGACGCGCCGCCGGCGTAAGGCGCGCCTAGGGCAGCAGCGTCTCCGCGCACCGCAGCGCCGGCCCGTAGGTCGGGTCGCGCAGCAGCGCCTGGCGGATGCCCTCGCCGAGGATGCCCGACTCGCCCCGCGACGCCCCGAGGACGGTCCACTCGCGCTCGGTCCCGCGCGCGTGGCGGTACCGGGCGCGCAGCCCGCCCGGGCCACGGTCGAGCGAGAAGTGCCGGCCCGAGGCCGTCTCCAGCGTCAGCCCCGCCAGCCCGCGCACCTGCAGGCTGTGGTCGGGCTCCAGCCGCAGCTTGACGTCCTGGCGCCGGGCGTGGGCCGAGCCCTCCCAGGCGCTGCGGCCCTGCATCAGCGGGCTCGTGCGCCAGCCCAGGCGCGAGGCCAGCCAGCCGATGAACAGGAGCGCCGCGGCCC
>DASYBY010000027.1:0-11490 GCA_036500525.1 Baekduia sp.
GGCGCCGTGCTTGACCGCCTGGAAGGACCCGACGGGGACGCCGAACTGCTGGCGCTCCTTGACGTACTGCACGGTCAGGTCCAGGAGCCGGCCCGCGGCGCCGAGCGCGTCGGCGGCCACGGCGACGGCGGCGGCGCGCCCGGTCCGGGCTAGTGCGGCGCTGGGAACCGCGCCGAGCGGGCGCGCCTCGGCGTCCCGCAGGTCGACGTCGGCCAGCGACCGGGTGGCGTCGACGAGCGCGCGCGGCCGGACGGAGACGCCGGGGGCGTCCGTGCTGATCGCGTACAACAGGACCTCGCCACCGGTGCCGGGGACCGGCAGGACCAGCTCGGCGGCCTGGGCGCCGGCGAGCACGTGGCGCAGGGTGCCCGACACGCGCCCGCCGACGACCTCGGTCTGCGCGGCAGCGACGAGCGGGGCACGCCCGTCGAGCGCCAGGGCGATGGCAGTCTCGCCCCCGGCGGCCGCGGCGGCGAGCGCGACCGCGGCGGCGTCGCCGGTCGCGATCAGCAGCGGGGCCGCGAGGCACGCCGCGAGCGTCAGGTCCCACGGCACCGCGCCACGGCCCAGCTGCTCGCCGAGCACGGCCAGCTCGACCACGCCGCCGCCCTGGCCGCCGTGCTCGTCGTCGACCCCGATGCCTGTCCAGCCCTGGCGGACCGCCAGTGCGTCGGCCTCCGCGGTCGACCGCGCGCCGGCCCAGGCGCGCACGGCCGTTGGCGGGGCGTCGCGGGCGACCACGCCGGCGACCGCGTCGAGGAGGAACTCCTGCTCATCTGTCAGCTCGACCCTCATGCGACGACTATAAACGACCGTTCACGTCGGACGCTACCTAGCGCGTATTACGGGGTAAACGGATCGAGGTAACGCAGTAACGAGCGTTAACCGAGACTGATACAGTCAGGCCATGAGCGAAAACGGCGCAGGCGCAGTGGCGCGCACAGCCCTGGTCACCGGCGGAGGTCGCGGCATCGGCCGGGCCATCGCGGCGGGGCTCGCCACGGACGGCTTCCAGGTCGTCATCGTGGATCTCCGAGAGACCGAGGCCCAAGAGACGGTGAGCCTGATCGAGGCCGACGGCGGCAGTGCGCTGGCGCTCGAGGCCGACGTCGCCGACTCGGCGAGCGTCGAGGCCGCGGTCAACGCGGCGCAGGAGCGCTTCGGCCACGTCGACGTCCTCGTCAACTGCGCGGGCTGGGACGACCTGATGCCGTTCCTCGCGACCGACGAGGCGTTCTGGGACCGCGTCATCGACATCAACTTCAAGGGGCCGCTGCGCTTCACGCGGCTCCTGCTGCCCGGCATGGTCGAGCGCGGCTACGGGCGCATCGTGAACATCGGCTCCGACGCGGGCCGTGTCGGCTCGTCCCTGGAGTCGGTGTACTCCGGTGCCAAGGGCGGCCTGATCGCCTTCACCAAGACGATCGCGCGCGAGGTCGCCCGCAAGGGCGTGACCGCGAACGTCGTCTGCCCGGGGCCGACCGACACGCCGATGCTGCAGGAGACGATGGCCGCGGCCAAGGACTCCGACGCGGTGCTCAACGCGATGGTGCGCGCGGTGCCGATGAAGCGCCTCGGCGTGCCGGAGGACATCGCCGCCGCCGTGTGCTTCTTCGCGAGCGACGCGGCCGGCTACGTGACGGGGCAGACGCTCTCGGTGAGCGGCGGCCTCACGATGGCATGAGCATGGACATCAACAACGCAAGCGAGGCCGGCGACCGGCCGACAGGAGGAAACCGATGGATGAGCTGACCGACGTCCTCTACGAGGTCGAGGACGGCCTTGCGACGATCACGATCAACCGGCCCGACCGCTTCAACGCGTTCCGGGCCCGGACGGTCGACGAGCTGATCGCGTGCCTCAAGCGCGCGTGGGCCAGCAGCGACGTCGGCGTCGTCTGCCTCACCGGCGCCGGCGACCGCGCGTTCTGCACCGGCGGCGACCAGAAGCAGCGCATGGAGACCGGCGACTACGGCCCGTCCGAGCACGGCCTGTTCGAGATCGACGCGCTGCACCACGCCATCCGCGACATCCCCAAGCCGGTCATCGCGGCCGTCAACGGCTACGCCATCGGCGGCGGCCACGTCCTGCACGTCCTGTGCGACATGACGATCGCCTCCGACAAGGCGGTCTTCGGGCAGGTCGGCCCCAAGGTGGGGTCCTTCGACGCGGGCTTCGGCACCGCGTACCTCGCGCGGGTCATCGGCGAGAAGCGCGCCCGGGAGATCTGGTTCCTGTGTCGCCAGTACGGCCCGGAGCAGGCGATGGCCTGGGGCCTGGTCAACAAGACCGTCCCGCACGACGACCTCTACACCGAGGTCCGCCAGTGGGCCGACGAGATCCTGCGGCTCTCGCCGACGGCGCTGCAGGTGCTCAAGCAGTCGTTCAACAGCGACACCGAGCAGTTCGCGGCGATGGGGCAGATGGCCTACTCCAGCCTCGTGCTGTTCACGCAGAGCCCGGAGGCGCAGGAGGGCATCGCGGCCTTCAACGAGAAGCGGCCGCCGGAGTTCGCGCCCTTCCGCGTGGGCAAGTAGGCCCCACGGATACCCCGTGGGGAGGCTCTTCCTCCCTCGAAGGGAGGAGGAGCCGCCCAACGGACCGCTTCGCCGGTCTACGGTCGCGGCGTGAAGATCGTGCGCTACGTGGCGGAGGGCGGAGAGCCCCGGACAGGGATCCTGCGCGATGAGGGGATCGCCGACGCCGGCACGCTGTCGCCCGTCGAGCTGATCGCCGGCGGCGCGGACCCGGTCGCCGGGGCGGTGACGCCGCTGGCCGGCGCCACGCTGCTGGCGCCGGTGGCGCGGCCGCCGAAGTTCCTGGCCATCGGCCTCAACTACGCCGATCACGCGGCGGAGGCGAACCTCGCCACGCCCGAGTTCCCGGTGGTCTTCGCGAAGCTGGGGTCCTCGGTCAACGGGCCGTTCGACGCCGTGGAGCTCCCGCGCGTCTCCGACCAGCTCGACTACGAGGGCGAGCTCGGGTTCGTGGTCGGCCGCCGCTGCCGGCACGTCAGCGCCGCGGAGGCGCCGTCGGTCATCGCCGGCTTCTTGGTCGTCAACGACGTCTCGGTCCGCGACTGGCAGACGCGGACGCCGCAGTGGACGCTCGGCAAGTCGTTCGACACGCACGGCCCGATCGGCCCGTGGCTGACCACCGCCGACGAGATCGGAGACCCGCACGCTCTGGGGATCCGGACCTGGGTCAACGGCGAGCTGCGCCAGGAGTCCAACACCAAGCACCTGATCTTCGACTGCTACGCGCTGGTCGAGCACCTGTCGGCGGCGTGCACCCTCGAGCCGGGCGACGTGATCGCGACCGGGACGCCGGCCGGGGTCGGGATGTTGATGGACCCGCCGCGGATGCTGCGCGCGGGTGACGTCGTCCGGGTGGAAATCGACCGGATCGGCGCGATCGAGAACCGCGTCGTCGACGAGTCGGCGGCCAACGAGGCAAGGGGTTGACGTGACGCTGGACACGCAGGACCTGCAGGACGCCGTCGTCGACGATCGCGAGCGCGGGATCTTCCGCGTGAAGCGCACGACGATGACGACCGACGCGATGTGGCAGTTGGAGCGCAAGCGGATCTTCGACCGCTGCTGGCTCTACGTCGGCCACGACTCCGAGATCGCCGAGCCCGGCGACTTCGTCCGCCGCAAGGTGGCGGGCCGTCCGCTGGTCTTCGTGCGGGGCCGCGACGGCGAGGTGCGCGCGTTCTTCAACTCCTGCACGCATCGCGGCGCGCGGGTGTGCCGCCAGGACAAGGGCAACGCCAAGTCCTTCCAGTGCTTCTACCACGCCTGGACCTTCTCGACCGAGGGCAAGTTGGTGGGCATCCCCGACAAGGAGGGCTACTCGCCGGGCCTGGATCCCTCGGAGCTGGGGCTGCGGCCGGTCCCGCGCCTGTCGTGCTACCGGGACTTGTGGTTCATGTCGTTCGCCTCGGAGGGCGAGTCGCTCGTGGACTACCTCGCCGGCGCGAAGGAGTACATCGACCTCGTGGCCGACCAAGGCCGCGATGGCCTGCACGTGCTGCCGGGCACCCACCAGTACGCGTGCAACGCCAACTGGAAGCTCATGGTGGAGAACTCGGTCGACGGCTACCACGGGGCGCCGCTGCACCACACCTACTTCGCCTTCCTGGCCAGCCAGGGCGACGACGACGGGGCCAAGCAGCTGCGCAGCAGCGAGGCCCGCGCCTACGACCTCGGCAACGGCCACGCGGTCGTCGACTACCCCGCGCCGTTCCCGCGTCCGGTCGCCCGCTGGCACCCGATCCACGGCGACGAGGCCAAGCACGAGATCGACGGCATCCGCGCCGAGCTGGTCGACCGCTGCGGCGAGGAGCGCGCGCACCGCATGGCCGAGACGTGCCGCAACCTCCTGATCTACCCCAACCTGCTCCTGCTCGACGTGGCCGGCCTGACGCTGCGCACCGTCTGGCCGGTGCGGCCCGACTCCATGGAGCTGACCGGCTACGCGCTCGCGCCCCGCGGCGAGAGCGCGGCGCAGACCAGGCGCCGGCTGGAGGGCTTCAACCTGTTCCTCGGGCCGGGCGGCCTGGCGACCCCGGACGACATCGAGGCGCTGGAGGCCTGCCAGGAGGGCTTCGCGGCGACGGCCGAGGACTACTCGGACATGTCGCGCGGGATGCACCGTGACGCCGCGACCGTCGACGAGCTGCAGATGCGCGCGTTCTGGCGCGAGTGGCAGTCCAACATGCTGGAGACCGGGCACGCCGCGCACGACGAGGGTCCGAGGCCGGCGCCGGCCGGAGTCGCGTCGTGAGCGCGGTCGCCGAGGCGCTGCTGAGCCGGCTCGCCGTCGAGGAGTTCCTCTTCCATGAGGCCGCTCTGCTGGACGCCTGGCAGCTCGAGGACTGGCTCGCGCTGTTCACCGAGGACTGCCGTTACTCGATCCCGGCCACCGACCTGCCCGACGGCGATCCGCGGGAGACGCTCGGCCTGGTCGACGACGACCGGCCGCGGCTGCGCGGCCGCGTCGAGCGCCTCAGCAGCGCCAAGGCCTACCGCGAGTTCCCGTGGTCGCGCACGACGCGGATGGTCTCCAACGTGCGGGTGCTCGAGGACGCGCCCGACACGCTGCCCGGGGACCTGGCGGTCGCCGCGACCTTCGCCGTTTGGCGCTACCGCAACGGCGACGAGCAGGTGCTCGTCGGCGCGCTGGAGTACCGGCTCGCGCCGGGCGACGACGCCGCGGCGTTCCGGATCCGGAGCAAGCGCATCGTCCTGACCGCGGAGGCCCTGCGCCCCCACGGCACGGTCAGCATCATCCTGTAGATGTAGGACAACGAGGAGAGAGAGATGTCCATGACCCCCGACCTCGGGCTGCTGCGCCTCGCGCACGTGGCCCTGGTCAGCACCGACCCCACCGCGCTGGCTGCCAACTACGAGGAGAACGTCGGCCTGGTCGACCGCGGTGCCGGCGCGGACGGCGTCCGGCGGCTGGCCACCAACGGCTACCACCACTGCCTGGAGATCCACCCGGGCGCCGGCCCGGGCCTGCACCACATCGCCTTCGAGGTGCGCGACGCGCGGGCGGCCGGAACGGCCCTGGATGCCGCCGGCGTCGTCACGGTGAGCACGGTGGAGGCGGTCGGCTACGACGACGCCGTCGCGTTCGCCGATCCCGAGGGCAACACCATCAGGCTGGTCTCCGGCGCCCACCACGGCACCGCCGTCACGGCCGGCGACCGCACGTTCAGGCCCTCCAAGATCGGGCACATCGGTGTCCGCGCCGAGGACCCGGCGGCCCAGGCCCGGTTCTTCACCGACGTGATCGGGTTCCGCCTCTCGGACTGGATCGGCGAGCAGGTCGTCTTCCTGCGCTGCAACCCCGATCACCACGTGCTCGTCTTCGTCGCCGAGCCGCGCGCCGCGGGGGAGAGCGCGACCCACCACGTCGCCTACGAGGTCGGCTCGTTCGAGGAGTTCGCCCGGCAGGCCGACCTGCTGGCGGCCCGGGACGTCCGCGTCGACTGGGGCCCAGGCCGCCACGCGCCGAGCCGCAACTACTTCATGTACTTCGACGACGGCGACGGCAACCGGATCGAGTGGGTCAACTCGATCAAGCAGATCCCTGACGACGGCACGTACGTGTCCGAGGTCTACGACCCGGCGCTGCCGACGACGTGGAACGTCTGGGGCGTCATGCCGCCGCCGCACTTCCTCCAGCGCATCGGCCCGGGCGAGCCGGCCGCGGCCGGGGCCTGAGCCCGTGCGCCGCTTCGAGGGGCGCACGGCCATCGTGACGGGGGCCGGCGGCGCGATCGGCGCCGCGATCGCCCTGCGGCTCGCCTCCGAGGGCGCCGGGCTGGTGCTCGCCGATCTCGACGCGGACGCCGCCGACGGCGTCGCAGCGGAGCTGCGCGAAGCGTGCGGCGCCGAGGTCGCGACGGTCGCCGGGGACCTCAGCGAGGCGCCGGTCGCCGCGGCCGTGGCGGACGCCGCGTGCGAGCGCTTCGGTCGCATCGACGTCCTGGTCAACAACGCCGGCGGCGGGGTCATCCTGCCGACCGAGGAGCAGACTGAGGCCACGCTCCAGGCCACGCTGGACCGCAACATCTGGACCGTGCTGCGGACCACGCTCGCGACGCTGCCCACCATGCGCGAGGCCGGCTACGGCCGCATCGTGATGCTCGGCGCCGACTCGGTCCGCAACGGGCTCGACCGCCACGCGGTCTACAACGCCGCCAAGGGCGGCGTGCACGCCTTCGCGGCCGGCCTGGCGCGCGAGTACGCGCGCGCCGGGATCACGGTCAACACCGTCGCGCCGTGCGCGACCGCGACGCCGGAGCTGGCGGCGATCGTCGCGCGTCAGCCGGAGGTCGGCGAGGCGTTCACGCGCGTCATCCCGATGGGCCGGCCGGCCGCGCTGGAGGAGGTGGCGTCGGCCGTCGCGTACCTCGCATCCGACGAGGCGTCGTTCATCACCGGGCAGGTTCTCGGGGTCAACGGCGGCAGCACCATGAACTAGAACAAAGGGTTCTCCGGCCCGTGTGCCCCCAACGGGGGGCAAGGACTCCCCCCTGGGGGGACGCCACCGGCGGACTGGGCCGTTAGACCTACACCTGCACCTGGCCCGACTGGGTCAGGACTCAGGGAGTCCCCCCTGGAGGAGAGAGGAACCCGTGTTGAGGGCCAAGGTCAGTGCAGCGCTCATTGCGCTACTCGTGAGTGGCGGTCTAGCCGCCTGTGGGTCGAGTGACAACAGCTCGTCCGACGCGTCGAGTGGCGGTTCGTCCACCACATCGGCCGCGAAGTCCGATGGCACGCCGCTGAAGATCGGGTTGATCCCGCCGACGAGCGGTGCGCTCGCCGTGTTCGGGGCCGACGAGGTCAAGGGCTGGCAGGTCGCGGTCGACCAGGCCAACGCGCAGGGCGGCGTCGACGGCCACAAGGTCGAGCTGGTCAAGTCGTCGAGCGACGGTCAGCCGGCGACGACGATCCGTGCCGCGCGCAAGCTCGCGACAGCGCAGGGTGCCAAGTACATCGGCGGGATCATGACGTCGCCCGAGCAGGCCGCGCTGAGCAAGCAGCTCGTGGCGCTGGGCGCGCTGAACTTCAACTCGACCGGCAAGGACGATGGGCTGATCGGCGCCGACTGCAGCCCCAACGCGTTCCGGTCGGTCACGGGCAGCGCGATGGACGTCAACGCGATCGCCGCATCGCTGGAGAAGCTGCCGGCGCAGACGTGGGCCATCCAGGCGGTGGACTACAGCACCGGCCACTCCGCAGCGGCCGCGTTCACGGCGGCCGCCAAGAAGGCGGGCAAGACCGTGGTGCTGACCCAGTACGCGCCACTGAACACGAGCGACTTCGGGTCCTACATCTCGAAGCTCAAGTCCGCGAAGGCGGACGGCCTGTTCGCCGTCGAGTACGGCGCCGATGGCGTGGCCTTCGTCAACCAGGGCGCGCAGTTCAAGCTGTTCGACCAGTACAAGACGGTGCTCGGCTTCAACATGGTGTCCGAGCCGCTGTTCAAGACGCTCGGCAAGAAGATCACCGGGTTCTACAACAACGTCGGCTACGACGTCGACGCCGACAACCCGTTCAACCAGGCGTTCGTGGCCGACTACAAGAAGGCCAACGGGGTGGACCCGTACTACGTCCCGGCCGACACCTACATGGCGGCGCAGATCCTGTTCGCCGCGGTCAAGAAGGCCGGCAGCGTCGACCCCGACAAGGTCAAGGCCGCGATGGCCGGCCTGTCGCTGCCCGACCTGAGCGGCCAGAACGTGACGGTCGGTCCCGACGGCCAGGCGATGCGCCCGTCCTACGTCGGCCAGGTCGTCGCCAAGGCCGGCGGTCCCGGTGGCCTCGGCTTCAAGATCGTCACGACCACCCCTGCGTCGGTGACCCACCCGTCGGTGGACCCGGCCTGCAAGTCCTAGGGCGGAGCGACCCTCCGCGATGACCCGCGCGTTCCGGGTGGACCCCGACAGGGACCACCCGGGACGCGCACTACCCCACACGACCAAGCGACGATCACCGTGAACCTCGCACAAGTGCTCAACGGGCTGGCCCTCGGCGCCCTGCTCATGATCCTGAGCTCCGGGCTGGCCCTGATCTACGGCCTCCGCGGAGTGATGAACTTCTCGCACGGCGCCCTCTACATGCTGGGCGCCTACTTCGCGTACGAGGCCACCAACCAGGGCCTGTCGTTCTGGCTGGCGCTGATCGTCGCGCCGCTAGGGCTCGCCATCGTCGGCGCGGCCCTGGAGCTCGGCTTCTTCCGGCGCCTCCAGCGCCGCTCGCACATCGAGGTGGGGCTGGTCACCTTCGGCATCGCCCTGGTGATCAACCGCGTCATCGTCCTGATCTGGGGCGACGACACGCATCCGGTGTCGGCGCCCAAGGCGGTCGACGGCACCACCAACGTCTTCGGCACCGACTACCCCACGTACCGGCTGCTGATCATCGTCGTCGCCCTGGCCATGGCGGCCGCGCTCGTGCTGTGGCTGCGCAACAGCCGCGTCGGCCTCCACATCCGGGCGGCCAGCCACGACACCGAGACCTCGGGGATCCTCGGCATCAACGTCGATCGCGTCAGCCTCGTCGTCGTCTGCCTCGGCGGGGCGCTCGCGGGCCTGGCGGGCACGCTCGCCGCGCCGTACTTCGCGGTGTCGCCCGGCATGGGCCAGTCGATCCTGATCACGGTGCTGATCGTCGTCGTCGTCGGCGGCATCGGCAGCGTGGGCGGTGCGATGGCGGCCGCGCTGCTGCTCGGCCTGGTGCAGATCATGGGCAACGTCTGGCTGCCCAGCGCGGCGGTGCTGGTGCCCTATGCGCTGTTGATCGTGGTCCTGCTGTGGCGACCCACCGGGATCGCCGGGAAGCGAGTGTGATGAGCTCCGTGCCAACCGCCGTGCAGACCGACGACCCGACCGTCGTCCCCAAGCCCGACGACGGCGGCCGGGGGATGCTCGACAGCCGCGTCTCCGTGGGGCTGCAGCGCCGCGTGGTGCTGCGCGGCCTGATCGTCGCGGCCGTCGTGCTGGTCGCCGGGCTCTTCGTCCCCGACCTCATCACCAGCTCCTATTACATGGGCGTGGCCGCCGACGGCGTGGTGCTCGGCATCATGGCCATCGGCATCGGCTTCCTCGCCAACCGCTCGGGCCTGATCAGCCTCGGTCACACCGCGTTCTACGGCGGGTCGGCCTACGGCCTGGCCATCGCGACGACGCACTGGGGCTGGTCGCCGACCTCGGCGGCGCTGTTCGCGATCGTGGGCGGCACGCTCCTGGCCGTGGCGATCGGCGCCCTCGTCATCCGCAGCACCGGCTTTGGGTTCCTGATGCTCACGCTCGCCTTCGGCCAGGCGCTGTACGCGGTGAGCACGCTGACCAGCGTCCGGAGCGTCACCGGCGCGTTCGACGGCATCTCGGTCACCTACCCGAGCGACAGCACGACGTTCCTCGGGTTGAGCCAGGCCGATCTCGGCCAGCCGGACACGTTCTGGCCACTGGCCTGGATCTGCCTCGTGGTGGTCGCGTTCGCGCTGTGGCTCGTGGGACGCTCGCGCTTCGGCGTGACGCTGGAGGCGATCCGCGAGAACGAGGAGCGCGCGCGCTTCTCGGGCTACAACACGTACCTGCCGCGGCTGGGCGCCTTCGCGATCTCGGGCGCGTGCGCGTCGATCGCCGGCGTGCTGTTCGCGCTGAAGGCCAGCTACGTGTCGCCCGATGTGCTGGGCTTCCAGCTTGCGGGCGACTCGCTCATCGCCACCATCGTCGGCGGGTTCACCATCCTGATCGGGCCGGCCATCGGTGCCGTGTTGTACATCTACGCCCAGGGCAAGTTCGGCGACACCGGCAACCTCGAGCTGTACATGGGGTTGGCGCTGATCGTGGCGGTCATCTTCCTGCCGGGTGGCGTCACCGGCTGGGTGGTCGAGCAGCTTCGGCGGCTGCGAACGCTGACCGCCGGCCGGAAGGAGGCGAGGCGATCATGAGCGGCTCGGCGGTGCTCGAGGCGACCGGGGTGACCCTGCGCTACGGGGCGGTGGTGGCGGTCGACGCCGTGGACATCGCCGTCGCGCCCGGCGTGCTCCACGGGGTGATCGGGCCCAACGGCGCCGGCAAGTCCTCGTTCATGGACGCGCTGAGCGGGCGCCGGCGGCTCAGCGCCGGCAAGGTCCTGCTCGGCGGCGAGGACATCACGCGCAAGAAGGTCGCCTGGCGGCGCACCCACGGGATGGCCCGCTCGTTCCAGCGGACGAGCGTCTTCAACTCCATGACGGTCCGCACGCAGCTCGAGATGGTCGCGCGGCGCAACCGCGAGGAGGACCTCGACAGCATCATCGCGGCGTTTGCGCTGGAGGCCTACCTCGACCAGCCCTGCAGCGCGATCTCCTACGGGTTGCAGCGGTCGGTCGACATCGCCATGGCGCTGATCGGCAAGCCGCACGTCGTGCTGCTCGACGAGCCCGGCGCGGGCCTCTCGCAGGAGGAGTCGGTGAGGATGATGGATCACATCCGGGCGCTCTGCACCGAGCGTGACGTCGCGGCGGTCCTCGTCGAGCACGACGTCGACGGTGTCTTCCGCGTCTGCGACGAGATCACGGTGCTGTCACTCGGCAAGGTGCTGGCCTCGGGCAAGCCCGCCGAGGTCCGCGCCGACCCCGTCGTGATCGAGGCCTACCTCGGGAGCCAGGCATGACCGCCCTGCTGGAGCTCGATTCCATCTCGGCTTCGTACGACGGGGCGCTCGTCCTCGACGGCGTCTCGTTGACGGTCGACGAGGGCGAGACCGTGGGGCTGATCGGCCGCAACGGCGCGGGCAAGTCCACGACGCTGCTGTCGATCTACGGCGTGCCGACCGTGCGCGGCGAGATCCGCGTGGGCGGCAAGCCGCTGGGGCGCCGCCAGTACGAGCCCGCCTCGCGCGGCGTGAGCCTCGTGCCGCAGGGCAAGCGCATCTACCCCAACCTGACGGTGGAGGAGAACATCATGCTCGGCCGGGCGTCCGG
>DASYBY010000028.1:0-2665 GCA_036500525.1 Baekduia sp.
CCGGCGGTGAGCGCGATGACCCAGCGCGAGCACGCGTCGATCAACGGCTCGCTCGGCGCGCTGCTGGAGGCGCTCTCCGGCGTGCCCGGCGACCTCGAGACCCAGCTGCCGCCGGCCGTCCCGGCGATCCCGAAGACGACCACGAAGGACACGAAGTGAGCCTCGACCGCCGGAGCTTCCTCACCCGCTCGGCCGCGCTGCTGGGCACCGGCGGCCTCGCCGCCGCCGGGACCGCCGAGGTCGCCGGCCACGCCGCGCCGGCCGCCGCGGCCGCGCAGACCACCACGGACCCCGCCGCCGCGCAGGCCGCAACGCTCAACGAGCGCGTTCCGTTCGACGCCCTCCATCAGTCTGGGATCATCACCGCTGCCGGCGCCGAGGCGACGGTGGCCGCGCTGGACGCGATCGCCCCCGACCGCGCGACCCTGGCCACGGCGCTGCAGGCGCTCAGCAGCCGCGCCCGGCAGCTCGCCGACGGCACGGTCCTCGGGCCGCAGGAGGTCGACGAGCCGCCGGCCGACTCCGGCACGCTCGGCACGACGGTCGCCCCCGACGCGCTGACGATCACCATCGGCTTCGGCGCCACGCTCTTCGACGACCGCTACGGCCTGGCCAAGCAGATGCCCGCCGGGCTGAAGGTCATGCCGCGGTTCCCCGACGACACGCTCGACGACGCCCAGTCGCACGGCGACATCCTGCTGCAGATCACCGCCAACCGCCGCGACACCGTCGTGCACGCGCTGCGCGAGCTGCTGCGGCCGGTACGCAACGCGTTCTCGCTGCGCTGGGCGGTCGACGGGTTCCAGAGCGCCGACCGCGGCCCGACCGCCCGCAGCGCGCGCCGCAACCTCTTCGGCTTCCGCGACGGCACCAGCAACCCCGACGTCACCGACGACGCGGCGATGAAGCGCCTGATCTGGGTGCCCGGCGACACCGGCCCGGCGTGGACGACCGACGGGACCTTCCAGGTCGTGCGGACCATCCGCATGCACGTGGAGTTCTGGGACCGCGTCGGCCTGCGCGAGCAGGAGAACATGATCGGCCGGTCGCGCCCCAGCGGCGCCCCGCTCGGCGGCACCGACGAGCTCCAGGACCCGCGCCTGGACCTCGACCCCGAGGGCGAGCGCATCCCGATGGACGCGCACATCCGCCTCGCCAACCCGCGCGACGCCGCGACCGCCGACCAGCGCATCCTGCGCCGCGGCTACAACTACAGCCGCGGCTTCGACACCGCCGGCCAGCTCGACCAGGGCCTGGTGTTCATCGCCTTCAACCAGGACCTGGAGCGGCAGTTCGAGGCCGTGCAGGGACGCATCGCGGGCGAGCCGATGATCGACTACATCACCCCGGTCGGCGGCGGCTACTTCTTCGTGCCGCGCGGCTCGGCGGGCCCGACGGACTGGGTCGGCTCGGGCGCGTTCGCCTAGCAGCAGGCGCAGGACTCCTCGCCGCGCCAGAGCGCGGCGCCCTCCCACGCAGCGACGCCGGCGATGAGGATCGCGGCGATCGGGTCGACGATGCCGAGGCCCGCGCCCGCGGCGCTCACCGCGATCAGCGCGGCCAGCGCCTGCCCGGCGCACAGGAGGTTCTGCACGCCCTCGCCGGCGGTCGCGCCGGAGTCCAGGCGCCGCCCGAGGCGCAGCTTGGCCCAGCCGAGCACGGGCATCAGCACGACGCTCGACGCGGTCAGACCGACCGCGAGCGTGGTGGTCTCGGCGTGGGCGTCGGCGGTGACGAGGCGGTGGATCGCCTCGTACAGGAAGAACGGCGCCAGGAGGAAGAAGCTCCCGCCGACCCACTGCTGGGCCTTGCGCTCGCTCTCCGGCGAGAGCGTCCGCCGGCCGGTGAAGCGCCACACGACGATCACCGAGGCCAGCCCCTCGACGACGGAGCCGGCCGCCCAGGTCAGGACGCTGATGCTGTCGGCCTGCAGGCCGGCGACGATCCCGACCGCGCCCTCGACCGCCATCCACGCGAGGCTCGCCCAGGCCAGCAGGCGCGCCAGGCGCGCGGCGCGCAGCCATCCGGCGTCGTGGGCCGGGACGTGGGCGATCGGCAGCTCGAAGGTCCCGCTCATGCCGCCACCTCGTCGCCGTCGGGCGCGAGCACCGCGCCGGTGAGCGCGCGGCCCGCGGGCGACAGCGCGTAGAGCACCATCTTGCCGTCGCGGCGCGAGCGCGCCAGGCCCGCCGTGCGCAGCTGGCGCACGTGGTGGGAGACGAGGTTCTCGGCGCGCCCGACGATCCAGGCCAGATCGCAGACGCAGAGCTCGTCGGTGGCCGCGAGGGCGGCGGCCAGCGCGAGCCGGGTGGGATCGCTCAGGGCCTTGGCGCGCGCCGCCGCCACCGTGGCGCCGGCGGCCGACGGCAGCGCGGCCCGCACCACCTCGGCCTTCGGCAGGTCGAGGCAGAGCAGGTCGCAGCGGTCGTCGGCCATGACGTCATCCTAACGTACGTTGCTGCGTCAGTTTGAGGTCCGCCGGCCATGATCGCGCGCGGGTTACCCCAGCCCGCCCGCCTTCAGGCCGAGCGTCACGACCGGCGGGTCGTGGTCGGAGATCCCGGTGGGCGAGGTCGTCTCGTTGCGCTCGTAGTAGTCGTTGTCGAAGTGGACGTACTGCAGGCCGAGGACCGTCGTCGCGAGCTTGCGCGTCACGAAGATGTGG
>DASYBY010000029.1:0-4438 GCA_036500525.1 Baekduia sp.
CGGCGGTCGCCTGATCGCCCGGCGGCTGAAGGCCCACGGCGTGACGAAGCTGTTCACGCTGTCGGGCGGGCACATCTTCCCGATCTACGACGGCTGCCGGGCCGAGGGCATCGACATCGTCGACACCCGCCACGAGCAGGCCGCGACGTTCGCCGCGGAGGGCTGGGCGAAGGTCACGCGCCAGCCGGGCGTGGCGGCGCTGACCGCAGGCCCGGGCGTGACCAACGGGATGAGCGCGATCGCCTCCGCTCAGCAGTCGGGATCGCCCATCGTCGTGCTGGCGGGTCGCGCGCCGGCGATGCGCTGGGGCATGGGCTCGCTGCAGGAGATCGACCACGTGCCGTT
Organism: Baekduia sp.; assembly: GCA_036500525.1. Classification (GTDB taxonomy): domain Bacteria; phylum Actinomycetota; class Thermoleophilia; order Solirubrobacterales; family Solirubrobacteraceae; genus Baekduia. Next base: position 346 of record DASYBY010000029.1, read on the forward strand.
CGTGCGGCCGCTGACCAAGCTGGCGGCGACGGCCGAGTCGCCGGGCGAGATCCCGCAGCTGGTCGACGACGCGTTCGCCGCGGCGCTGCGCCCGCACTCGGGCCCGACGTTCCTGGACTTCCCGATGGACCACGTCTTCTCCGAGGGCGAGGACGCGGGCATCGAGGGCGCACTGCACGACCCGCTGAGCGAGCCGGTCGCCGAGGGCGTCGAGCGCGTGCGCGCGCTGCTGGACCAGGCCGAGCGCCCGGTGATCATGGCCGGGACGAACTTGTACTGGGGCCACGGCGAGGCCGCGCTGCTGGAGCTCGCCGAGCGCCGCGGGATCCCGGTCTACCTCAACGGCCAAGCGCGCGGCTGCGTGCCGGCCGACCACCCGCTGTTCTTCTCGCGTGCGCGGGCCGAGGGCTTGAAGGGCGCCGACCTCGCGCTGGTCATCGGCGTGCCGATGGACTTCCGCCTCGCCTTCGGCGCCTCGTTCGGCGAGGCGACCGAGATCGTGGCGATCGACCGCGCCGAGCCGGTGCGCGACCACCCGCGGGCGGTCGCCGCCGAGCTGTACGGCGGGATCGACGCGACGCTGCGCGCCCTGATCGGCGACGGCCGCGACACCGGCGAGTGGGTCGCGCACCTGCGCGCCACCGAGACCGAGAAGCGCGCGGCCGAGCGCGTCGAGCTGGACGATGCGCGCTCGCCGCTGCATCCGATGCGGCTCTACCGCGAGCTGGGCGAGATGCTCGACCGCAACGCGATCGTCATCGGCGACGGCGGCGACTTCGTCTCCTACGCCGGCCGCGTGATCGACACCTACGAGCCGGGCTGCTGGCTGGATCCGGGGCCGTTCGGCTGCCTGGGCACGGGGCCGGGCTACGCGCTGGCGGCCAAGCTCGCGCATCCCGACCGGCAGGTCGTGCTGCTGGTCGGCGACGGCGCCTTCGGGTTCAGCGGCATGGAGTTCGACACGCTCGCGCGCCACGGGGTCAACATCGTCGCGGTGATGGGCAACAACGGGATCTGGGCGCTGGAGAAGCACCCGATGGAGTTCCTGTACGGGTACTCGGTCGCGGCCGAGCTGCGGCCCGAGACGCGCTACGACCAGATGGTCGAGGCGCTCGGGGGCCACGGCTCGCTCGTGCGGCGTCCCGAGGAGCTCAAGCCGGCGATCGCGAAGGCCTTCGAATCGGGCCTGCCGGCGCTCGTCAACGTGCTGACCGACCCCGATGTGGTGTATCCGCGGCGGTCGAATCTGGCCTGAGCGCGGGGCATCGGGTGATCGACCGTTCTCCGGTAGGAAGAAGGGTGGGGGTTTCCGGTGCGTCGGGCACCCTGGAACGTCGGAAGCCGCCTCGAGAGGCGGCTTCCAAACTCGGCCCCGACAGGACGGGCAGGGGTACGTGCCTTGCGGGGGCCTGATTGTCTGGCCCGGACGGCGGGAGGCGCCGATTCGATGCGGCTTCGTCCGGACCTATGCGCCGCGCCATCGGGACTACGAGCCTGTACGGCACGTACACCCTCCGGCCCGACGCAAGGAGTATCCCGGCGGGCCGGAAGGGCTCACAATCAGACACCCGTCCAGGGGTGTTCCGAGAAGTGGGGATGCGAGGTACAACCTGCCGTGCGGCAGACGGGACGGCGCCGCCCTTCGGGGCACGCTCAACCCGGGTCGTAAGCGACCGGGGCGGGCGTGTTCCTCAGCCCTCGCCCGTCCCGCCGCGACTGCCCTCGGAGCGGCGGGCCAGGTCCAGCGCGGCGCCCCGCAGGATGTCGTGCTCGGAGACCTCGACCTCGTCCAGGTCGAAGGCGCGCATCGCCTCGATGAGCAGGATCAGGCCGGCGACGATCGCGGGCGCGCGGTCGGGGTGGAGGCCGGGTTGCCTGGCCCGCTCCGCGTTGTCCATGGCCGCGAGGCGGGCGAGCAACATCTCGCACTGGGCGGCGAGCAGGCGGAAGCCGTGGACGCGCACGGGGTCGTAGGGCTCGAGCTCCTGGAGGAGCGCGGCGGCGGAGGTGGCGGTGCCGGCGACGGCGAGGGCGGCGGTGACGCTTTGGCGGGTCTTCTGCGGGACCGCGGTCGTGAAGATGGTCCGGGCCTCGGTGCGGAGGGCCTGCAGCTCCTCGGTGGCCGGCGGGTCGTGGTGCAGGAAGCGCTCGGTCTGGCGGACGACGCCGGCTTGGGTCGAGACGTGGAAGTCGACGGTGCCGTCGTGGCCGACGACCAGCTCGGTCGAGCCGCCGCCGACGTCGAAGACCGCGAGCGGGTCGTCGTTGGGTGGGCGCTCGCTCGTGGCGCCGAGGAAGGTGAGCTGCGCCTCCTCGTCGCCGGTGATGGTGCGGGCGTCCAGGTTGTACGTGTCGCGCACGGTCTGGGTGAACTCGGCGCCGTTGCGGGCGTCGCGGACGGCGCTCGTCAGGACCGCGGTGGTGGCGGTGACGTTGTTGTCGTCGATGTCGTTCTTGTAGGCGTCGAGCGCGGCGTAGACGCGCTGCATCGCCTCGGGGGCGAGCGCGCCGGTGGCGTCGACGCCCTGGCCGAGGCGCGTGACGGTGGTGCGGCGGAGGAGCTGGGTGAGCCGCGTGGTCCCGTCGTCCGGGACGTCGGCGATGAGGAGCCGGGTCGAGTTGGTCCCGATGTCGACCACGGCGACGCGCATGGCGGGCAGGCTACTTCGCGGGGTGGGGCATCGGGCGGCCGTCGAGGGCGGCGAGGAGGTTGTCGACGGCCATGGCGGTCATGCGGGAACGGGCGGTGTGGGTCGCGGAGCCGATGTGCGGGACGACGAGCAGGTTGGGGGCGTCGAGCAGGGGGTCGTCGGCGGGCAACGGCTCGGGGTCGGTGACGTCGAGCGCGGCGGCGGCGATGGTCTGGTCGTCGAGGGCGCGCTTGAGGGCCTGCTGGTCGACGAGGCCGCCGCGGCCGGTGTTGATCAGGATGGCGGTGGGGCGCATGGCATTGAGCGCTGCTGCGTCGATCAGGTGGTGGGTCTCGGGGGTGAGCGGGACGTGGAGCGAGACGAAGTCGGCTTGTTGTAGCGCTTGGTGGAGGTCGTCGTGGCGGCCGACGGTGATGACCTGCATGTCGAAGCCGCGGGCGCGCCGGGCGACGGCGGCGCCGATCCGGCCGGCGCCGCCGACGATCGCGAGCGTCGCGCCGTGCACGTCGGCGCCGAGCCAGCCCCGCGGCTCCCAGGTGCGCCAGCGGCCGGTGCGGACGGCGGCCTCGGCCTCCGGGAGCCGGCGGGCGGCGGCGAGCAGGAGGGCGAAGGCGAGGTCGGCGGTGGCGTCGGTGAGGACGTCGGGGGTGACGCCGACGGCGATGCTGCGCTGGGCCGTGGCTTGCAGGTCGATGTTGTCGGAGCCGACGGCGTAGTTGGCAATGGCCTTGAGTCGGGGTGCGGCGTCGAGGAGCTGCTGGTCGACGCGCTCGGTGAGCATCGTGAGGAGGCCATCGGCGCCGGCGGCGCGGTCGCGCAGCTCGGTGGGGTGGGGCGGGAGGTTGCCCGGCCAGACGTCGACGTCGTGGCCGGCGGCGGTCAGCTGCTGCAGCGCGTCGCCGGTGACGGCGCGGGTGACGAAGACGTGGGCCATGCGGGGATCGTGGCAGGGCAGGCGGGCGGGGCCGCGGCCCGTACGCTGTCGGCCATGTTCGTGGGCACGGCGCGCACCGGCCATCCCGAGGCGCCCGAGATCGTGCCCAGCACGCACTGCGTGATGCGCTACCGCGAGCGCATGCCGGTCCGCGTGCCCGGGATGGAGGAGGTCGTCCGCGGCTTGTTGGAGGCCTTGGAAGAGTCCGACATCACCCGCTGGCCACCCGGCTGGGCCGTCTCCGACCGCCCCGCACCACTCTGGGCGATCTCCGGCGACCTCGCCTTCCCACTGACCCCCACCGCCCAACCCGGCCGCTGGCTCGCCGTGACCTGCCTCCGCCGCACACGCGTGTAGCCGATCCGAACGCGTCAGGCCGTTTACACCGCAAGGGTGGTTCGGCCCCGTTCAGCTATAGTTCTCTCTCCGCCGCGGGGTGGAGCAGTCTGGTAGCTCGTCGGGCTCATAACCCGAAGGTCGCAGGTTCGAATCCTGCCCCCGCTACTTC
>DASYBY010000030.1:0-4669 GCA_036500525.1 Baekduia sp.
CCTAGTTGTTGGAGATGAGCGGCTCGCGCTCGTAGACCGTCGCGGGGACGTTGTGGTAGGGGTTCTCGTTGTCGGCGTCGGTCTCTTCCTCGTGGTAGACCGACTCGACGTTGACCGCCCAGATGTCGTGGTCGGTGCCCTTGAGGATGTTGTCCACCGCGCGCATCGCCGACAGCATGGAGTGGTCGGAGTTGTTGTAGCGGTGGAGGCCGTTGCGGCCGACCTGCACGAAGTCGACGAGCGGATCGAGCCAGCCGCGGATCGTCGCGACGCGCTCGGCGTAGGTCTCGTCGTACATCGGGTAGGCCAGCGGCACGCGCACGACGTAGCCGCGGCGGACCTTGTCCGGCGTGGCGAGGCCGAGCTCGTTGAGCTCGTGGGTGGCCAGCTCGATGAGCTTGTCGTCATCCATCGTCCAGAGGTCGTCGCCCTTGAAGGCGAAGTACTCCAGGCCGACGCAGGCCGTGTCCGGGTCCGGGACCATCCAGGGCGACCAGGAGCGGTAGTTCTGGATGCGGCCGACGCGGACGGCGTCCTCGTGGATGTAGATCCAGTTGTCGGGGAAGAGGTCCTCCCCGTCGAGGATCAGCGCGACGGTCATGAAGTCGCGGTAGCGCAGGCCCTGCGCGGCCTCCTGCACCTTGGCCGGGGCCTCGGGGCTGGTGAGGCCGACCATGTGGCGCAGCGGCAGCGACGAGATCGTGCCGCGCGGCTCGATGGCGCCCTGCGGCGTGTCGATGCGCACGACGCGGCCGTCCTCGACCTCGATCTTCGTGGCCGGGCACTCGAGACGGACTTCCCCGCCCATCTCCTCGATCCGCTCGGTCATCATCTCCCACATCTGACCCGGGCCATAGCGCGGGTAGTTGAAGGCGTCGATGAGCGACTTGATCTCGTTGCCCTTGTTGCCGAAGAACGCGGCCTTGGCGGCGCTGAAGAAGGACAGGCCCTTGATGCGCTGAGCGGCCCACTCCGAGCGCAGCTCGGTGGTCGAGACGCCCCAGACCTTCTCGGTGTAGCCCTTGAAGAAGTGCGTGTACAGGCGCTTGCCGAAGCGGTTGGACACCCACTGCTCGAAGTTGTCCTCCGGGCCCTTGGGCTTGACCAGCGCCCACAGGTACGAGATGCCGCAGCGCGTCAGCTCGATGGGACCGAGCTTCTTGATGACGTCGGCGCCCTTGAGCGGGTAGTCGAGGTACTTGCCGCGCCAGAAGATGCGGGACATGCGCGGGCGCTTGAGGAACTCGTCGCCCATGATCTCGTGCCAGAGGGCGTCGACCTCCTTGTTCTTCGTGAAGAACCGGTGGCCGCCGAGGTCGAAGCGGTAGCCGTCAGGATCGACGACGGTCTTGGCGATGCCGCCGACCTGGTCCTCGGCCTCGAGCACGATGACCTTGCGACCCGCCTTGGCCAGCAGGTAACCCGCCGACAGACCAGCGGGTCCGCCACCGATCACGACGTACGGGCGAGCGTCCCCCGAGCCGTCGTCGTCCTCGGACGGCGGCAGGTTCGGCGATGAGTCGACGAGCGTCATGGTGCAACCTTGCCCGCTCGGGGGCCCAATACCGCCTTCTACTAACGCGTCCTAACAGTTCTTCACCGACCCCTTCGGTGCTCCTTCATCGCCCGGAACGGACCGTTCGGGGCTGAACGGCGGGCCGTCGCGAGGCCTTTGCCTGCGGGAATCCGAGCGCCCGCGCGGCGGCCAGGGCGACCACGAGCGCGGCGCCGGCGGCCAGGAGCCCGAGGAGCACCGGGCTGCGCGCGTCGGTCCCCGCGAAGAAGGCGTGGACCGCCCCCAGGACGAAGGCCGCCGACGCGAAGCGGTGGGCGCTGCGCCAGCGGCGCGCCCCGATGCGCCGGCGCAGGTAGAACGACAGGCCGAAGGCGGCCAGCGCGTACCCCGCGATCGTGCCCAGGCCGGTCCAGAACGGGCGGTAGTCCATCGTGAACGGCACGAGGATGCCGATCAGGCCGGGATGCAGCCACGGGTCCAGGAGCAGGAGCCCGCCATGCAGCGCGGTGCAGCCCAGGCCGGTGAGCGCCAGGCGCTCGTGCCAGGGCCGCAGGCGGGCGGCCTGCGTCGGGGACACCAGCTTCAGCGCGGAGACCAGGCCGAGCACGGCCACGATCCCCAGCGCGGTGAAGCCGACGATCCCGAACGCGCGGCTGGCCAGCCACCACGTGTAGGCGAAGGGGTCCACGTCAGGCCGCCAGCGCGTCGACGGTCCGCGCGACGACATGCCGCAGCGGTGGCACGATCGTGACCCGCCCGTCCTCGGCGACGAGCACGCCGCCCAGCCCGGCGAGCACCGTCCGCGCGCCGGCCGGGCCGCGCAGCAGTGCGACCTTGGCGAGCGTCTCGGCCTCCAGCGCCGTGCGCCCCACCGCGGTCGCCGCGAGCAGGCCGGTCCACGCGGGGCGGCCGGTCGCGGGGTCGAGCAGGTGGTGCCCGGGCCGGCCGTCGCGGTCGATCCACAGCCGCCGGTGGATCCCCGAGGTCGCCACGCCGCCCCCGCCCAGGCGCAGCCGGTGCGCGACGGCGCCGGCGATCGGCGGATGCTCGACGGCGATCTCGTGGTGCCCGCCGCCGCCGTGGCCGATCGCGAGATCGCCCCCGACGTCGACGACGTAGCGCAGCCCGACCAGCCGCGCGGCGACGAGGTCGGCGGCCAGGCCCTTGCCGAGGCCGCCGCTGTCGAGCGCGGAACCGGGCGGAAGGCGGACGGTCCCGGCGCGCCGGTCGGTCCCCAGCCCCTGCCAGCGCGCGGCGGGATGGGGCGCGGCGGCCGCGCGTGGTGGCGCGGCCGCCAGCGCCCGGGACAGCGGTGCCGTCTCACCGGCCCAGTGCCCGGCGTATCCCGCACGGACGATCTCCTCGCCCAAGGTCATGTCCACCAGCCCGCCGGAGACGCGCCCGGCCCAGGCGCCCGCCCGCACCAGCGCCTGGACGTGGGCGTGCGCGGGCACGTCGCGCCGCGGGTCGGCGGTCAGGCGGGAGACGTCCGAGCCGGGGTCGAAGCGCGTCCAGCGCTCCTCCAGCTCGGCGAGCAGCGCGCGGGCGTCGGCGGCGGCGGCGCGCAGGCGCGGCGACGGCTCGGCGCCGGGCGCGCGGTCGGCGAGGAGCAGGCGCGCCTGCCCGCCCATCGCGGGGAACGTGACGTCGAGGCGGCTCATGACGCGCGGGTGGTCGGCGCGGCGGCGGCCGGCGCGGAGGACTGGTCCCCGTCGGACGGCGCGCCGAAGCCGTCGTCGCCGGTCGCCGGCGCGTCGTACGGATCGACCGCGGGGGAGGACGACGACGTGGTGGTGTCCGCCGTCGCGGCCTTGGCCTGGCCGAGCGCGGGGTCGTCGCCGGCGTGGACGCGGAGCGCGAGGACGCCGAAGATCGCGACGGCGCTGGCCAGCGCCCCCGCGATCAGGGACCGGGCCCCGGGGGCGCGGCGGCGCCGCGGGGCCGGGTCGGCAGGAGGGAGATCGGGCATGCCGAGGAGGATCCGCACCCGGCCTGAACCGCGCCTGAACCGCGGCTGGGCGTTGCCTGGGAGCCCGCGGCCGCGGGTCGCCCTAGCGCCGCAGGTACACGACGGCGCGCACGCCGCGCGGCAGCGCGTGCAGGCCGAACCGCGGGACCGGCGCGACCCGCAGGAAGCGCGGATCGTGATCGACCGCGCTCTCCCACTGCGGCGCGCGATGGCGGATCTCGGCCGTCCACGGCGCGCCCCAGTTGGCGGTGCGGATGATCGGCAGGATCAGGATGAGGTGGTGGCCGGGCTTGACCTCGGGCGCCAGCTTGTCCAGCGTGCGCTTCGGCCCGGCGGCCTTCAGCCGCGGCAGCGCGTCGCGCCAGTCGAAGACCTGGTTGTCGGTGACCGGGCCGAGCGCGTCGGCCCACTGGTAGCCGTTGCCGAGGTAGTACCGCATCGCCGGGCCGTACTCGGGGTGCACCGCGACGACGAGGTCGTTCGGGGCGATCAACCCATCGTCCTTGAGCGTGCGCGCGACGCGGTAGGCATCGCTCTTGCCGCGGATCGACCGCTCGTGCGGGTTGAACCACAGGAACAGCACGACCAGCAGCACGATCGTCCCGAGCTTGCCGAAGCGCACCAGGCCGGCGCCCGCCAGCAGCAGCGCCGGGCCCAGGAACACGCAGAAGTAGCGCGTCGACCACGCCGGGGAGGCCTGCGATGCCAGCCACGCGAGGACGACCGACACGGCGAGCGTGACCGAGAGCGCGAGCACGGCGCGCGAGCGCGGGGTGCCCTCGGCCTTGCCGCGCATGGTCAGCAGGCCCGCGACGCCGACCACGGTGATCACCAGCGCGGTCTGCACGCCGCCCACCAGGTTCATCAACCCGCTCACGGCGGCGTCGATCGTCGGCGCCTCGGCCCACGGCGCGCCGGTGTGGGCCGCCTGGAAGAGCAGCGTCGGGACCCACGGCAGGTACAGCACCAACAACACACCGAAGCCGATGACGCCGTCGCGCAGCAGCGGCCGGCGCTCGTCCTCGGGCGCGGTGCGCCACAGGACCAGGAACGCCACGCCCATGCCGACCGCCAGGAACAGGCCCCAGTTGTGCGTGTACACGGTCAGCGCCGTGAGGATGCTGAACGCCGGGATCGCCCGCCGCTCGCGCATCGCGAAGGCCATCGTGAACGCCGACGCGCTC
>DASYBY010000031.1:0-2510 GCA_036500525.1 Baekduia sp.
CGCCGGCCATGAGCCGTCTTCCCGTTCCTCGGCCGTGAGGATGAGCGCCTTGGCGATCTCCATACGGGGATCAACGCGGTGACACGCACGCAACAACCGCGACGGTCCGCTCCGTTGGGGGGAAAAACGGAGGAGCCTGGACCGGTCGCGGGCACCCGTCTCACCCGCCCGCGTGGAAGCAGCCCCCGCGCTGCGCCGTTGGTGGGGCGATGGAGGCCTTGGCGGCGATCGACCCGACCCGTACCGCGCTGCTGCTCGGCGAGCGCGAGCGCGAGCCGGTCGACGGGGCGATCGCGGCCGCGCTGGACGGCGCAGGCTTCGCCACCGCCACTCTCGGCGCGGAGGCGACGACCGCGGCGCTCGGGGTCCTGCGCGCCGGCGGACCGGCCGCGGCGCGGATCGCGGCCATCGCGTCGTCGGCCCTGCTGCACCCGGGCCTGCCGCTGGTGGCGCTGATGCCCGGCGACGCCACGGGCGCGCAGCTGCGCAAGGCCGTCCAGGCGGGCGCCTCGGGGATCGTCGGCGACGACGACGTCGCGTCGCGGCTCGGCCCGACCGCCCTTGCCGTGGCCGCCGGCCAGCTCGCCGTGCCGATGGCGCTGGCCCGCCGTCTCACGCGGCGCCCGCTCTCGCACCGCGAGAAGGAGATCATGGGCCTCGTCGTCCAGGGCTACACCAACCGGCAGATCGCGGCCGAGCTCGTCCTCGCCGAGAGCACGATCAAGACCCATCTCTCGTCCGCGCTGCGCAAGCTCGACGTCCGCTCGCGCGCCGAGGCGGCCGCCCTGCTCCTCGATCCGGACGAGGGCGTCGGCCTCACGGTGCTGTCCGTCGTCCGCGCGCCGCGGAAGATCGAGATGGGCGCGACCGTTGGCTAGTCGTGGACATGTACGTCAACAGGCAGGAGGCCGAATGATCGCCGGAGAGCGGATCCTCATCACCGGCGGCGGTGGGGCCATCGGCTCCAACCTCGTCGACCAGCTCGTCACCGCGGGTGCCGACGAGATCGTCGTCCTCGACAACTTCGTCCGCGGCCGCCGCGACAACCTCGCGTGGGCGCTGGCCAACGGCCCCGTCACGCTGGTCGAGGGCGACATCTGCGACCGCGACCTCGTGCACGACCTCACGCACGGCAAGAACCTGGTGTTCCACCTGGCGGCGCTGCGGATCACGCAGTGCGCCGAGGAGCCGCGGCTGGCCAACGACGTGCTGGTCAACGGCACGTTCAACGTCATCGAGGCCGCCGCCGAGCACGGCGTGCGCAAGCTCATCGCGTCGTCGTCGGCGTCGGTCTACGGGCAGGCGACGGTCTTCCCGACCGACGAGGACCACCACCCGTACGCCAACGACACCATCTACGGCGCGGCCAAGGTCTACAACGAGCTGCTGCTGCGCAGCTACCACGCGATGACCGGGCTGGACTACGTCGCGCTGCGCTACTTCAACGTCTACGGCGAGCGCATGGACATCCACGGCCTCTACACCGAGGTGCTCGTGCGGTGGATGGAGCGGATCGCCGCCGGCCAGCCGCCGATCATCATGGGCGACGGCAAGCAGACGATGGACTTCGTGTTCATCGCCGACATCGCGCGGGCCAACGTCCTGGCCGCCGCCTCCGACGTCACCGACGAGGTCTTCAACATCGCCTGCGCGACGGAGACCAGCCTCGGCGACCTCGCGCAGATGTTGTTGAAGGTCATGAACTCGGACCTCGACGTCGAGTACGGCCCCGCCCGCGCGGTCAACGGCGTGACGCGCCGGCTGGCCGACATCGCCAAGGCCCGCGACGGCCTCGGCTGGCAGCCGGAGATCGACCTCGAGGAGGGCCTCACGCGCCTGGTCGCCTGGTGGCGCTCCGAGCGCGAGCACGAGGGCGTCCAGCCCGTGGCGGTGTCGTGATGGAGGTCCCGTTCGCCAAGCCGACGCTGCGCGGGGACGAGGGTGCGGCCGTCGCGGCCGTCATCGCCTCCGGGTGGGTGTCGCAGGGGCCGAAGGTCGCCGAGTTCGAGCGCGCGTTCGCCGATCGCGTCGGCGCGGCCGAGGGGATCGCGGTGTCGAACTGCACGACCGCGCTGTCGCTCTCGCTCTACGCCGCCGGCGTCGGCCCGGGTGATGAGGTGATCGTGCCGTCGCTGTCGTTCATCGCCACCGCCAACGCGGTGTGGACGTGCGGCGCGACGCCGGTCTTCGCCGACATCGACCCGATGACCTACAACCTGGACGCGGGCGCCGCGGCACGGGCGATCACGCCGAGGACCAAGGCCATCATGCCGGTCCACCAGGTCGGGCTGCCGGCCGACATGGACGCGTTCTTCGCGCTGGCCGACGAGTACGGCCTGGCGATCGTCGAGGACGCCGCGTGCGCCGTGGGCGCGCGCTACAAGGGCCGGCTGATCGGCTCGCTCGGCCCGTCGACCTGCTTCTCGCTGCACCCGCGCAAGGTGATCACCACCGGCGAGGGCGGCATGATCACGACGCAGGACGTCGCGCTGGCCGAGCGGATGCGCAAG
>DASYBY010000032.1:0-10995 GCA_036500525.1 Baekduia sp.
ATGCGCTGGGGTCCGTCCATGAGGACGGCGAAGCCTACGCGCCGACGCCGGGCCTATGCTCGCTGCGCCCGTGACGGAGCAGGACCACGACACCGAAGAGCGCCGCCGCGTCCGCGATGCGCTCACCATGCCCGGTCCCACGGGCCGTCGCGCGCTGATCTGGTTCGGGGCCACGGCGGTCCTGATCCTCGTCGTCTACCTCCTGATCCCGCGCCTCGCGGGCCTGGAGGACACGTGGCACCGCATCGAGAACGGCTCGCCTTACTGGCTCGCGGCGGCCATCGGGCTGGAGGGCGTCTCCTACGTCGGCTACGCGTGGAACATGGCGGCGGTCAGCGCCGCCGACGGCGTCGTGCTCGGCGTGCGCCGCTCGACGCAGATCACGCTCGCCGCGACCGCCGCCACGCGCCTGCTGGCCGCGGGCGGCGCGGGCGGGATCGCCGTGACGACGTGGGCGCTGTCGCGCGCCGGGCACGGCCCCAAGGGCGCGGCCAAGCAGGTCTCCTCGCACCTGGTGGCGACCTACGGCGTGTTCATGGCGGCGATCGTCCTGTTCGGGACCGGGCTGGCCATCGCCGGCCAGGATCCGTTCCTCAGCGCGGTGCCCGCCGTGCTGGCCGCGGTGATCATGGGGCTCTTCGGCGTGGCGATCCAGGCGCCCGACGCGCTGCAGCGGCGCCTGGGCCAGGGCGGGCGCTGGCGCCGGCGGCTGCTCGCGGCGCCCCAGGCGCTGGCCGACGGCACGCACTTCACGATCGAGCTGATCCGCCGCCGCGAGCGCGGCCTGCTCGGCACCGTGATCTGGTGGGCGTTCGACATCGCCACGCTGTGGGCCTGCTTCTGGGCCTTCGGCGGGCATCCGAACGTGCCGGAGTTGGTGATGGCCTACCTGCTGGGGATGCTCGGCAACCTGCTGCCGCTGCCGGGCGGCGTCGGCGGCGTGGAGGGCGGCATGGTCGGCGCGTGCGCGGCGTTCGACATGAACGCCGAGATCGCGCTCGTCGCCGTGCTGGCCTACCGCGCGATCTCCGTGTGGCTGCCGGCGCTGCCCGGCGTGCTGGCGCTGGCGACGCTGCGCCGCGCGGCCGAGGGCGCCGAGGTCCTCCCCGGGCACGAGCCCGGCCACGAGCGCGAGCCCGCGGCGTCGCCCTAGGGGCGAGCGAGGACCTGCGCGAGGTCCTTGTCGCCGCGACCGCTGAGGCAGAGCACGTCGAGCGCGGACTCGGACGGCTCGTGCAGCGCGTAGTACAGCGCGTGGCTGGTCTCCAGCGCCGGGATGATGCCCTCCAGGCGCGTGACCTCCTTGAAGGCCGCCACCGCCTGGTCGTCGGTGACCGCGACGTAGCGGGCGCGGCCCGTGTCGCGCAGGTGCGTGTGCTCGGGCCCGACGCCGGGGTAGTCGAGGCCGGCGGAGATCGAGTGGGCCTCCAGCACCTGGCCCTCGTCGTCCTGCATGATCGCGCTGAACGAGCCGTGCAGCACGCCGGGGCGGCCGTTGGCGGTCAGCGGCGCGCCGTGGCGGCCGTCGAGGCCCTCGCCACCGGCTTCCACGCCGACCAGCTCGACGCCCTCGTCGGGGATGAACGCCGCGAAGATGCCCATGGCGTTCGAGCCGCCGCCGACGCAGGCCAGCACGCGGTCGGGAAGCCGGCCCTCGGCCTCCAGCAGCTGCGCGCGCGCCTCGTCGCCGATGATCCGCTGCAGCTCGCGCACCAGCGCCGGGTAGGGCGCCGGGCCGGCGACCGTGCCGAGGACGTAGTGCGTGGTGGCGACGTTCGTGACCCAGTCGCGGATCGCCTCGGAGGTGGCCTCCTTGAGCGTCCGCGAGCCGGCCTTCACGGGGACGACCGTGGCGCCGAGCAGCTCCATGCGCTCGACGTTGGGCTTCTGGCGCACGATGTCGATCTCGCCCATGTAGACGACGCACTCGAGGTTCAGCAGCGCGCAGGCGGTCGCGGTCGCGGTGCCGTGCGAGCCGGCGCCGGTCTCGGCGACCACGCGCGGCTTGCCCATGCGCTTGGCCAGCAGCGCCTGGCCCAGCGCGTTGTTGATCTTGTGCGCGCCGGTGTGGTTGAGGTCCTCGCGCTTGAGGTAGATCGAGCGGCCGGCGACCTCCGACAGGCGCGGCGCGAGGTACAGCGGCGACGGGCGCCCGACGTACTGGCGCTGCAGGTACTCCAGCTCGGTGCGGAACGCCGGATCGGCCCAGGCGTCGAGCCACACGCGCTCGAGGTCGCCCAGCGCGGGCATCAGCGTCTCGGGGACGTACTGACCGCCGTATGCGCCGAAGCGGATCTCCAGGCCGGTGCTCATGCGCCGGGCGCCTCGGTCGCGGCGGCCGGCGGGCGGACCGGGCTGCCCCGGCCGGCGGGCGGCGCGGCGGCCGCGGACTCCGCGGCGGCCTCGGCGGCCATCTCCGACGGGCGCGGGCCGGGCAGCGGCTCGACGTCCTCGCCCTCGGCGGCGGTGCTCCGCACGGCGTCGGCGAAGGCCTTCATCTTGATCGGGTCCTTGATCCCGGGCGAGGCCTCGACGCCGCTGGCGACGTCGACCGCGAACGGGTGCACCTTCGTGATCGCCTCGACCACGTTGTCCGGCGTCAGGCCGCCGCTGAGGATCAGCGGGATCTTCGAGTAGCGGCGGCTGACCATGTCCCAGTCGAACGTCTCCCCCGTGCCACCGCGCAGCGTCTCGCTGTGGGTGTCGAGGAGATGGAAGTCGGTGTGGAACGCCTGGATCGCGACGACGTCGGAGGCCAGCCGGACGGAGGCCGACTTGATGACCTTGGCCCCGGTGCGGCGCGCGACCTCGTTGGCGTAGGACGGGCCCTCGTCGCCGTGGAGCTGGATCAGGCTGAGCCCGATCGTGTCGGCGAGGCGCTCGACCTCGTCGAGCGTCTGGTTGACGAAGACGCCGGCGATCTCGACCTGGCGGCGCAGCCGCGCGGAGATGCGCGCGGCCTCGGCTGGATCGCACGCGCGCTTGGACTCGGGCCAGAGGATCAGGCCGATCGCCCAGGCGCCGTCGGCGACCGCCAGCTCGGCATCGGCGAGGTTGGTGATGCCGCAGAACTTGATGCGGGGAACGCGATAGGCCACGCCACCATCCTAGGAGGGTGCGCGCCCCCGCGGCCCTCAGCCCGTCTGGAGCTGGGGCGGACGCTTGGCGAGCGTCACGGTGACGGTCTTGGAGCCGCTCTTGCGCACGAGGGTCAGCTTGACCTTGTCGCCCGGCTTGTGGGCCGCCACGAGCTGCGCCAGCTGATCGCCCGACGTGATGTTGGTGGTGTCGATCTTGGTGATGACGTCACCGCCGAGCACGACCGAGTTGTCGGAGCCCCCGCCCTGCATCTGTGCCTGGAGGTCGCCGGCCTTCAGCCCCGCCTGGTCGGCCGGGCTGCCCTGCTCGACGCTCTGCACGAGCGCGCCGTGGTTGACCGGCACGAGCGAGTCGAGCTGGCCGTCGACGGTCAGCGACGTCACGCCGAGGTAGGCGCGCTGCACCGACTGGCCGCTCTTGAGCGAGCTGAGGATCTGCTTGGCCGTGTCGATCGGGACGGCGAAGCCGATGCCGAGGTTGCCCTCGGAGCCGCTGCCGCCCGTCTCGATCTGCGAGTTGATGCCGATCACGCGCCCGGCGGCGTCGATGAGCGGGCCGCCGGAGTTGCCCGGATTGATCGCGGCGTCGGTCTGGATGACGTCCTTGATCGCGAAGCCGTTGGGCGCCTGGATCTGGCGCTGCAGCGCGCTGACGACGCCGGTGGTCAGCGTGCGGTCCAGGCCGAAGGGGTTGCCGATGGCGATCGTCGGGTCGCCGACCTGCACGTCCTTGGAGGAACCGAGCGGCAGCGGCTTGAGGTCCAGGCCCTCGGGGTCGACCTTCAGCAGCGCGAGGTCGGTCGACGGGTCCTTGCCGACGACCGTCGCCTTCAGCGTCTTCTTGTCGGCGAACTGCACGGTGATCGAGCCGGGCGTGGCGCCGTCGATCACGTGGTTGTTGGTGAGGATGTCGCCGGTGGCGTCGATGACGAAGCCCGAGCCGGTGGCCTCGCTCTGCTGCGTGCCGCCGAACGTGTCGAACGGGTTGTCGGTCTGCTGCGTGATCTCGGAGCGCACGAACACGACGCCCGGGGCGTAGCGCTTGTAGATGTCGGCGGCGGTCAGGCCCTCGGCGACGTTGGACTTGCTGTCGGCGCCGGTGGCGGCCACGGCGGGCTGCCGGATGACCGTCGTCGTGTGCTCATCGCCCCTGTCGACCACCGCGGTGACGCCCGCGGCCACCCCGCCACCGAGCAGCGCCGCGACGACGAGAGGCAGGACGATCGAGCGGGAAGAGGGGGCGGGCGGCTGACTCATACGCGTCTGAGGTTCGCGAGCATCGCTGAAGCGGCGCTGAAGTGGTCCTAAATCTTGCTAAAGCGGACGGGTGGACGGTGCCGGATGGCAGGGATCACAACGCGTCTTCGGCGGCGTGGCCGCCATGCCCGGCGAGATCGCGCAGCGCGGCCTCGGGCTCGGGTGCGCGCATCAGGGTCTCGCCGATGAGGACGGCGTCGACGCCGACGCGCTCCAGCTCCTCGATCTGCGCCCGGGTGTGGAAGCCCGACTCCGACACGACGGTCTTGCCCGCCGGCACGTCGCTGAGCAGCTCGTAGGTCCGCTCGACGTCGACGGTGAAGTCGGTGAGGTTGCGGTTGTTGATGCCGATGACGTCGGCGTCGATGGTCGCCAGCGCGATGTCGAGCTCTTCCTCGTCGTGCACCTCGACCAACACGTCGAGGTCGAGCTGCAGCGCCTCGTGGTGCAGCTCGGCGAGGTCGGAGGGATCGAGCGCGGCGACGATCAGCAGGATGGCGTCGGCGCCGGCCACCGCGGCCTCGTACACCTGGTAGGCGTCGACCATGAAGTCCTTGCGCAGGATCGGCAGGCCGGTCGCGTGGCGCGCCTCCTCCAGGTCGGCCAGCGAGCCGCCGAAGTGCGGGCCCTCGGTCAGGACCGACAGCGCGGCCGCCCCGCCGCGCTCGTAGGCCTGGGCGATCTCGGTGACCGTCGCGCCCGCGCGGATCTCCCCCACCGACGGCGAGCGCCGCTTGTGCTCGGCGATGATCGAGACCCCGGGGCGCACGAGCGCCTCGGAGAACGGCCGGCCCTCGCGGTGGGGCGCCATGCGCGCCTCCAGCTGCGTGAGCGGGATCTCCCGCTTGCGGCGGCGGACCTCGTCGCGGGCGGTGTCGACGATGCGTTCCAGGACGTTGCTCATGCGGCTTTCGGTGCGAGTTCCCCGCTGATGCGGACGTACTCCTCGAGGGTTCGGGCGGCGGCCCCCGAGGCGATGGTCTCCCGCGCGAGCTCCACGCCGGCCTTCAGATCGTCCACGACTCCCGCAGCGTAGATCGCCGCTCCGGCGTTGAGCAGCACGAGGTCCGCGTCAGGTCCGGCGCGGCCCTCGAAGATGGCGGTGGTCGTCGCGGCGTTGGCGGCGGGGTCGCCGCCGCCGATCGCGTCCGGGGACGCCTCGGGCAGGCCCACGTCGGCCGGCGCCACGTCGTAGCGCGTCAGCTCGTCGCCGTTGACCTCCACGACGTGCGTCGGAGCGGACGTGCTCATCTCGTCCAGGCCATCCGCCGACGACACTACCAGCGCCCGGTCGCAGCCCAGACGGGCCAGCGCGCCGGCGAGCGCCTCGATGTAGCTCACGTCGGAGACGCCGATCAGCTGCCGGCGCGCGCCGGCCGGGTTGGTCAGCGGGCCGAGGAAGTTGAAGATCGTGCGCACGGCCAGCTCGCCGCGCGCGGGGATGACCCAGCGCGTCGCCGCGTGGTGGGCCGGCGCGAACATGAAGCCGAAGCCGATCTCGTCGACGCACTGCCCGACCGCGGCCGGCGTGAGGTCGATCCGCGCGCCGAGCGCCTCGAGCACGTCGGCCGAGCCCGACAGGCCGGTGGCCGAGCGGTTGCCGTGCTTGGCCACCGCGCAGCCGGCGCCCGCGGCGACCAGCGCGGCGGTCGTCGAGACGTTGAAGGTCCGCCGCCCGCCGCCGGTGCCGGCGGTGTCGAGCAGATCGTGGCGGCGGGTCGGCACGCCGGTGGCCAGCGCGCGCATCGCGGAGGCGAGGCCGACGATCTCCTCGATCGTCTCCCCCTTCGTGCGCAACGCGATCAAGAAGCCCGCGACCTGCACGTTGGTGGCGTTGCCGGCCATGATCTCGGCCAGCACGTCGCGGGCCTGTTCGCGGCTGAGGTCGCGGCGGGAGGCGAGCGCGTCGATCGCTGCCGTGAGGACGTCGTTGGACATCGAAGGTTGCGGAAGACTAGAGGTACGGCAGGCGCGACGTGCGAGCTCGCCGGCTCAGGCCGCCGACAGGAAGTTGCGCAGCATGTCCTTGCCCCGCTCGGTGAGCACCGACTCGGGGTGGAACTGGACGCCCTCGACGGGCAGCTCGCGGTGGCGGATGCCCATCAGGACGCCCCCGCCGCGGGCCGTGACCGTGAACTCCTCGGGGAGGTCCTCCTCGGCCACGACGAGCGAGTGGTAGCGCCCGACGGTCAGCGCGCCGCGCAGCCCGCGGTAGACGCCGAGGCCGTCGTGCTCGATGGCCGTCGTCTTGCCGTGGATGGGCTCGTGGCGCAGCACCGTGCCGCCGAAGGCCTGCGCCAGCGCCTGGTGGCCGAGGCAGACGCCGAGCGTCGGGATCCCGGCCTCGGGGAAGCGCCGCATCGCCGCCATCGAGACGCCGGCGTCGTCCGGAGTACCCGGCCCCGGCGAGACCACGACGCGGTCGGGGTCGCGCTCCAGCAGCTCGTCGATCGTGTCGACGTCGTTGCGCACCACGTCGACGGTCGCACCCAGCTCGCCGAGGTACTGAAACAGGTTGTAGGTGAACGAGTCGTAGTTGTCGACGATGAGAACGTTCATGGTGCTCATGCCCAATCCGGCTGCTTGGCCGCCAGCTCGATCGCGCCCTTGACGGCCTTGGCCTTGTTGACCGACTCCTCGAACTCGTACTCCGGCTTGGCGTCGGCGACCGTGCCGCCGCCGGCCTGGATGTGTGCCGTGCCGTCCTTGATGACCACGGTGCGGATGTGGATGCAGGTGTCGAGGTCGCCCGAGTAGCTCAGGTAGCCGATCGCCCCGCCGTAGCCGCCGCGCTTGACGGACTCCAGCTCGTCGATGATCTGCATCGCCCGAACCTTCGGCGCCCCCGAGAGGGTGCCGGCCGGCAGGATCGAGCGCAGCGCGTCCATCGGGCCGACGTCCTCGCGCAGCGTCCCCGAGACCGACGACACGATGTGCATGACGTGCGAGTAGCGCTCGATCGCCATGAACGTGTCGACGTTGACGCTGCCGTACTCGCACACGCGGCCGAGGTCGTTGCGGCCGAGGTCGACGAGCATGACGTGCTCGGCGCGCTCCTTCTCGTCGCCCAGCAGCTCGGCCGGGTCGGAGTCGATCGGCCGCGTGCCGGCGATCGGCCGCGTCGAGGCGCGGCGACCGGCGACGGTCAGCAGCGGCTCGGGCGACGCGCCGGCGATCTGGAAGTCGAGGAAGTCCAGGAAGTACATGTACGGCGACGGGTTGACCACCCGCAGGCCGCGGTAGACCGAGAACGGGTCGACGCCCTCCAGCGGCGCGCTCCACCGCTGCGAGGGGACGACCTGGAACGCGTCGCCGGCGTACACGTACTCGACGATCCGCGACACCATGCCCTCGAACTTCTCGCGGGGCATGTTGGACTCGAACGTCGGCACCGGCCGCGGCGGGCGGTCGGCGGCCG
The DNA here is from genome assembly GCA_036500525.1 of Baekduia sp. GTDB lineage: Bacteria > Actinomycetota > Thermoleophilia > Solirubrobacterales > Solirubrobacteraceae > Baekduia. The sequence goes on from DASYBY010000032.1 coordinate 7,774, forward strand.
GCTTGGGCACGGGGCCGTCCATCAGCCCGCGCGCCTTGGCGATCGTGGCGACCGCGTCGGCGTACGAGGCATCGACGTCGTCGGCCGCGACGTTGACCATGATCGTCACGGTGTGCTTGAGGTGGTCGAAGACCACCAGCACGTCGGAGAGCATGAGCGCCATGTCGGGCAGGCCGAGCACGTCGGGGTTGGGCTCGCCCAGCGTCGTCTCGACCGTGCGGACGAGGTCGTAGCCGAAGAACCCGACGGCGCCGCCGGTGAACGGCGGGGCGTCGGGGAAGGTCGCCTGGCGCAGCGCGGCGGCCTTCTCGGCGATGGCGTACGGGTCGCCGTCGTCGCCCAGCGACCAGCGCACGACCTCGCGCGGGCGCATGCCGATGAACGAGTAGCGGCCGACCTGCTTGCCCTTCTCGGCCGACTCCAACAGGAACGCGGGAGATGCGTACCCACCCACCCCACGGCCGCGCAGCTTGAGGAACGCCGAGACCGGCGTCTCGCAGTCGTCGATGAACGTGTGGCGCAGCGGGATCAGGTCGTGGTCGGCGGCCAGCGCGCGGACCTCGTCGAGCGACGGCTCGACGGCCAGCCCCTCCACTTCAGCCTCGACGGTCACGCAGCACCTCGGTGGCGTCGGCGAGGCTGCGGTCGCGCGACCGCAGCAGGACGAGCAGGTGGTAGAGGACGTCGGCGGCCTCGCTGTCGACGCGCTCGTCGGTCTCCTCGCGCGCGGCGCGGGCGACCTCCTCGGCCTCCTCCTGCACCTTCTCGCCGATGTGGCCGGGATCGTCGAGCAGCGCGACGGTGTAGGAGCCCTCGGGCCGCTCGGCCTGCCGGGCGCGCAGCGTGCGCTCCAGCGCCGGCAGCACCTCGTGCGGCGCGGGCGGCTCGAGCTCGCCCGTGAAGAAGCAGGTCCGCTCACCGGTGTGGCACGCGGGACCGGCCGGCTCGACCAGCGCCAGCAGCGCGTCGCCGTCGCAGTCGACCCGCAGCGCCTTGACGGCCTGCGTGTTGCCGGAGGTCGCGCCCTTGTGCCAGAGCTCGTCGCGGGAGCGCGACCAGAGGTGGAGCTCGCCGGTCTCGCGCGTGCGCGCGACGGCTTCGGCGTTGGCGTACGCCAGCGTCAGGACCTCGCCGGAGCTCCAGTCCTGGATGACGACGGGCACGAGGCCCTGGGCGTCGTAATTGATCTCCACGGGCGGCAGTCTACGAAGCGCTGGTGCTGCCGGCACGCGTGAGCAGCGGCTCGATCTCCGCGGCGGGCACCGGACGCCCCAGGAGGTAGCCCTGCGCGAGCGGGCAGCCGCTCTCCACGAGGAAGCGCCGCTGCTCCTCGTTCTCGACGCCCTCGGCCACCGCCTCCATGCCCAGCGCGGCCGCCAGCTCGATGATCGCGGTGACGATCGCCGTCGCCTCGGGGTCGTGCGGGACCGCCTCGAGGAACGTCTTGTCGATCTTCAGCACCTGCACCGGCATGGTCCGCAGCCGCGAGAGCGACGAGTAGCCGGCGCCGAAGTCGTCGACGGCGATCTCGACGCCGTTGCCGGCCAGCTCGGTGAGCACGGGGTCGGTGCGCAGCGGGTCGGCCATCGCGGCCGACTCGGTGATCTCGACGGTGAGGCGCCGCGCGACGCCCTCCTGCGCGACCAGCGCGAGCAGCCGCTGGCCGAAGTCCGGGCGGCGCAGCTGGCGCGGCGAGACGTTGACGGTCGTGCGCGGCGGCGCGTAGCCCGCCGCCTCCCAGGCCAGCACCTGATCGCGCACCGCGCCGACGACCCAGTCCCCCACGCGATCGATGAAGCCCGTCTCCTCCGCGAAGCCGATGAAGTCGTCGGGCATGACCAGGCCGCGGAACGGGTCCTGCCAGCGGATCAAGGCCTCCAACTTGCGCAGCGCGCCGTCGCGCGGGTCGACGATCGGCTGCCAGTGCAGCACGAACTCCTCGCGGTCCAGCGCCTTGCGCAGGCGGCTGGTCATCGACAGGCGCTCCAGCGGCTCGTGCGGATCGCCGGTGTAGACCGTCACGCCGTTGCGCCCGGCGTTCTTGGCGGCGTACATCGCGGCGTCGGCGTGGCGCAGCAGCTCGTCAGCGTCGGCCGCGTCGCGCGGGTAGAGCGAGATGCCGATCGACGCGCCGATGTGGAACTCCGCGCCCGAGATCGAGAACGGCTCGGTCATCGCGCGCAGCAGGTCGTCGGCCACGCCGCGTGCCGCGCCCTCGGCGGTGTCGCGATCGAGGTCGGCGAGCAGGAGCAGGAACTCGTCGCCGCCCTGGCGGGCCAGGAGGTCCATGTTGCGGCGCCGCTCGCTGAGGCGCATCGTCACGTGGCAGAGCAGCTCGTCGCCGGCGGGATGGCCGAGCGAGTCGTTGACCAGCTTGAAGCCGTCGAGGTCGAGGTAGAGCAGGCCGATCGCCTGGCCCTGGCGGCGCGCGCGGGCCAGCGCCAGCTCCAGGTGCTCCTGCAGCAGCGCGCGGTTGGGCAGGCCGGTGAGCGGGTCGTGGTAGGCGAGGTAGGCGATCTGCTCCTCGGCCGCGCGGCGCTCGGTGAGGTCGACGCCCGAGCTCATGAACGCGGTGACGGTGCCGTCGGCGTCGCGGACCGCGGTGTCGCGCCAGGCGATCACGCGCTCCTGCCCGTCGCGCGTGAGGACGCGGCTCTCGTTGACGGCGTCCTCGTCGGCCGAGGCCAGCAGCGCGAGGTAGGCCGCGCGGCCGGTCTCGCGCACGTCGGACGGGACGACCGTGTCGTACCAGTTGCGGCCGACCAGCTCCCCCTCCGGGTAGCCGAGCAGCTCGGCGCCGGCGCGGTTGAGCAGCGTGATGTTCGCGGTCGCGTCGAGGACGACGATGATCGCGCCGGCGATGTCGAGGTAGCGCTGCGCGCGGTGGCGCTCGTCCTGCAGCGCGGTCTCGGTCTGACGGACCGGGGTGACGTCCACGAGCACGCCCTGGCTGAAGCGCGGCTTGCCGTCGACGTCGCGGACCACGGCCTCCTTGTCGCGCACCCACAGCTCGCGGCCGTCGCGGTGCAGCATGCGGAACTCGAGGTCGACGCGCTCGCCCGCGGCGAACGCGGCCCGCTCCTGCGCGCGGACGCGGTCGAGGTCGTCGGGGTGCACGCAGCGGTACCAGAGGCCCTGGTCGGCGAGGAAGGCCTCGGCCGGCCAGCCGAGCAGCCCCTCGATCTGCGGGCTGACGTAGGTCAGCGTCGCGTCCTCGTCCCA
>DASYBY010000033.1:0-2940 GCA_036500525.1 Baekduia sp.
GAGGCCGGCTACGGCTACTGGGGGTTCTCACCGTCCAACACGCCCGAGGGCGGCTACGGCACCTACGGCGTCGACGCGATCGGGATGGACCCCAACGGCAACGCGTCCAACGAGGACCACACGCTCGTCGACCACGGCTTCGCCGGCTGCCCCGGCCGCGACCCGCAGCCCGACCCGCCGCCGTCGGCCTACACCAACGGCGTCGTCACCCCCCACGCCGCGTTCCTGGCCCTGCGCTACGCGCCCCGCGCGGCCGCCGCCGACCTCGCGCGCCTGGCCCACGACTTCCCCGGCCTCTACGGACCGTGGGGCTTCCGCGACAGCGTCAACGTCGACAGCGGCGCGACGAGCAACGCCTACTTGTCGCTCGACCAAGGCATGATCATGGCCTCGCTCGGCAACGCGCTCGACCACGACACGCTGCGCGCCGCCTTCGCCGGCCCGGACCTGGACCGGTCCCTCAAGCCGGTGCTCGCCGCCGAGGAGTTCGGCGCCGCCGACCACCCGTGAGCGCGCGAAGGCCGGCCGGCCTCGAGCGCTCGGCCCGCGCCGGTCCTGCAGGCCGAGGGTTCGGCCGCGCGCCAAGGCCGCCCCGGGGCCTCAGCGCCCCGGGGCGGCCGTCGCGGCCGGATGAAGCGCGGGCCTACCGCGCCACGCGCATCGCGTGGTCGTAGACGCGCTTGTTGCCGGCCCAGTCGTGGACCGTCAGGTGCACGACGACCTTGCGCCCGCTGCGCGCCGCCGCCTTCAGCGCGGCGCTCGCGCCCCGGCGCGGGGCGATCTGCATCTCGCCGCTGCCCGCGTCGTAGCGCGACAGCAGCCCGAAGCCCACCACCTTGCCGCCGAGCCGCAGCGACGCGAGCGTCTGCCCGCCCTCGTTCACCTTCAGCCGCAGGCCCGTGTAGTACGCGTTGCCGCGGTTGACGTGGCGGTGCAGCGCGCCGCCGGAGAACGTCGCCTTGGGCGCGACCGTGTCGTCGGCGACCTCGCCCTCGGCGGCGATCGCGTCAAACCGCTGACCGAAGTAGGCGCCGTGCTCGCCGGTGAAGCGCCCGGTGGCCGGGTCGTAGCGGACGAACCGCGACTGCGGCGGCGCGTTCTTGTTCTGGGAGTCCGAGTTGGCCACCACGTACACGCCGCCGTCGCTGCCGACCGTCGCGCGCACGGGCTCCGGCATCGGGAACGGCACCGCCGGCCCCGTCGACAGCAGGCCGGGCGCGTTCTCACCCACGAACGCGCCACGCGCGCCCGCGACGCCGACCAGCCGCCCGTCGGCGCCGTAGTCGACCGACGCACCCGGGTCGGTCCCGGCGTTCACGTCGCCCGGCGCGAAGGCGAGCGCCGGCGCGCTGGCCGCCACCGCGCCCGTCGCGAGCGTCAGCGTCTCGTCACGCCCGGGCGCGATGATCTGGGCCGTCGCGCCGTCGGGCGAGACCGCGAAGGTCGCCGGGCCCGAGCTGTCGATCGCCGCCGTCACCGGCGCCGGGTACTTCATGGTGGTCTTGCCGCTGGCGGCGTCGAGCGTCGCGACGTTGCCGAGCGAGGTGAGCGCGAGCAGCTGCCCGTCGGGCGCGCGGTCGAGGCCGACCACGTGCTCGCCCGAGCCGAGCCCGGACACGTCGACCAGCGACTTCAGGCCGGGGACCGCGTCGCTCTGGAACGTGGCGACCTGCCCGGCGCTCGTGACGCCGGTGAACTCCTGGGCGGCGTGGGCGGCTGAGGGTGCGGTCAGCGCCGCGCCGACCGCGGCGGAGGTGAGGAGGGAGCGGGAGAGGGTCATGCCGATCGAACGCGACGCACCCCCGCAGGTGATGGCGCGGTGTCCGCCGATCGACCGCCGGGCCTCCCGCTCCCGCCCGCCGGTCCACAGCCACGGCGCCGGCCGGCTGGGACGATGCGGCCCTCCTTGACGACGACCACGACCGCGCCCCACGGAGCCCCGACCCCCGCGGCCGTGCTGCTCGCCGGCGACGACGGCGTCCCCGTCCGCGTCCGTGAGGAGCTGGCCGGCGCCGGCGTGCAGACCGTCTCGATCTGCTCGTCGCCCGACGCCCCGGCCGCGCGCACCGCGACCGCCGCCGGCGCACGCGTCGTCCTCGGCGACCCCACCGTGCTCGACACCTGGGAGGCCGCCGGCCTCGCGACCGCGCAGGCGATCGGGCTCCTCGGCCCCGACGACCTCACCAACCTCAACGCCGCGCTGCTCGTCGCCGAGCACACCAGCGACGCCCGCATCGTCGTCCGCCTCTTCTCCAGCGACCTGGCCCAGGGCATCGAGCGCATGCTCGGCGGGCGCGGCACGGTGCTGTCGGAGACCGAGGTCGCCGCCCCCGCCTTCCTGCGCGCCGCGCTGTCGGGCAACACCGGCCAGCGCGTCACGGTGGCCGGGCGCGTGCTCGAGGTCGCCGAGGTCGACCCGGCCGACCCCCGGCTCGTCGTCGCGCTCTGCAACGCCGACACCCCGACCGAGGTCCTGCCACCGCGCCACGCGCTCGGCGCGCTCGTGCTCGGCCTGACCGACCCCGAGTCGGTCGTCACCGGCGCGCGCGGCTCGCTCCCCGGCGCGGTCGCCCGCCACCAGCGCGCACGGCTGGCGGACGGCGCCACGGGCAGCGCCAAGCGCACCACGCGCGCCCGCCACACCCGCGCCGCCCGCGCCACCGCCGCCCTCCACACGATCCCCGCCCGCGCCCTCTGGCTGCTCCTCGCCATCGCCACCGTCTTCGCCTCGGCCACCGCCGTCTTCGCCCTCTCCGACCACCTCCCGCTCCTCGACGCCGTCTACTTCACCGCCACGACCATGGCGACCGTCGGCTACGGCGACATCAACCTGCTCGGCGCCCCTGACTGGTTGAAGATCTTCGACATCGGCCTGATGGCCGTCTCGGCGATCCTGCTCGCGTCGGTCCTCGCGCTGGTCACCGACATGCTCGTCAGCTC
>DASYBY010000034.1:0-10374 GCA_036500525.1 Baekduia sp.
CATAGTGGCCGGGTCGCATCCACTGTCTGCCGGAGGTGCTGCATGGCCCGACTGCCGTACGTCGATATCGAGACCGCGCCCGACCGCGTGCGCGACGCGTTCGAGAACGTGCCGCCGCTCAACGTGTTCCGCATGGTCGCCCACGCGGAGACCGCGCTGCGGCCGTTCCTGCGCTACGGCGGCACGCTGCTCTCGCGCCTGGAGCTGGATCCGGTGCTGCGCGAGCTGGCGATCCTGCGCGTCGCCGTGCTGTCGGACTGCGACTACGAGCGCCTCCAGCACGTGCCGATCGCCGCCGCCGTCGGCGCGACCGACGCGCAGATCGCGACCGCCACGACGATCGGCGCCGCCGGCGACGGCCTCGACGGACCGGTGCTGCGCCTCGTCGACGAGCTCGCCGCCGACGGCCGCGGCCGCCCGGAGACCGTCGACGAGCTGCTCGCCGCGCTCGGCAACCGCGGGCTGATCGAGCTCCTGCTGGTCATCGGCCAGTACCGCGGGCTGGCGGCGCTCATGAACACCGTCGAGATCGACTTCGACCAGGAGGCCGGCGTCGCCGTCCTCGAGAGCGCGAGCACGCCCCGCAAGCCGCGATGAGCTCGCTGGAGGGGCGCCGCGTCCTGGTCATGGGCGGCGGGCAGCAGCGCTACGGCGAGGAGGATCCGCCGGAGGGCATCGGGCGCGCGATCAGCGTTTTGAGCGCGCGCGAGGGCGCGCGCGTGGCGGTCGCCGACCGTGACGCCGACGCCGCCGAGGAGACCGCCGCCGCGGTCCGCCGGGTCGGCGGCGAGGCGTGGCCGCTGGTCGGCGACGCCAGCGACGAGGAGGCGGTCGCCCGCATCGTGGCCGACGCCGAGCTGGCCATGGGCGGCATCGACGGCCTCGTGCTCAACGTCGGCATCGGCGCCGGCGACGGGCTGGCGGGCACGACGGTGCGCGCCTGGGACATCGTCTTCCGCGTCAACGTGCGCTCGCACTTCGTCGGCTGCCGCGAAGCGCTGCCGCGCATGGGCGACGGCGGCGCGATCGTGCTGATCTCCTCGATCGCGGGGATCTCCGCGTCGGGCACGGTGATGCCGGCCTACGCCGCGTCGAAGTCCGCGCTCTCGGGCCTCGCGCGCCACGTGGCCAAGGAGGGCGCGCCGCGCGGGGTGCGCGCCAACGTCGTCGTGCCGGGGCTCATCGACACGCCGCTGGGCCGCTCGGCCTCGCGCGTCGACCCGGGCCGTGACGCCACGCCGATCCCGCTCGGCCGCCAGGGCACCGCGTGGGAGATCGCCGAGGCGGTCGTGTTCCTGCTGTCGCAGCGGGCGTCGTACGTCACGGGCCAGGAGCTCGTGGTCGACGGCGGGCTCACCGGGGTGGCGTGAGCGAGCGCTCGAAGCAGCGCGACTCGGGCGCGCCGGCGTAGGCGCCGAACAGCGGGATCTCGTGGTAGCCCGACGACGTGTAGAGCGCGATCGCGTCGTCCTGCCACGAGCCGGTCTCCAGCCGCGCGACCGTGAACCCGCGCGCCCGCGCCGCGTCCTCGATCGCGGCGATCACCGCGCGCGCCAGGCCCCGCCCCCGCGCCTCCGGGACCACGTACATGCGCTTGAGCTCGACCGCCTCGTCGTCGAGCACCCGCAGCGCGCCGCAGGCGACCGGCGTGCCGTCGTCGTCGCGGATCACGACGGCCAGCAGGACATCCTCCGCGCTCGGCTTGACGCCCGGCTCGGACTCGCCGCCGTAGCGCTCGCGCAGCTCGTCCTCCTGCGCGACGGCCAGCGTCGCGAAGGCGGGATCGTCGTAGGTGGTGATGTCGGTCATCATCGCAGCGGCAACGGTGGCGGTTCGGGCGCGTCGATGTCGGGCGGCGGCGGCGCCGGGGTGCTCGGGCGCAGGCCGATGGCGAGGAGGATCGCGGCGGCGACGGCGAGGATGAGGGGCCAGCCGATCAGCGTCGCGGGACCGTGGTCCGCCGAGATGACCAGGGCGGACAGGCCGAGCGTGACCACGCCGAAGTAGGCCGGGCCGGGCTGGCGGTCGATCGAGCTGTAGGCGACGAGGCCGAAGCCCGCCGCGAGGATCACCAGCTCCCAGCCCCACCCCACCGAGACGTCGGAGGCGCAGGCGCCGGAGAGCGAGAAGCAGGCCGCCCATGTGCCGGAGTAGGCATCGGCGTCGATGTCCCCGTCGTGGAAGTCGAAGAAGAACGTGAAGATGGGGACGAAGCTCGTCGCGAGCGTCACCACCGCCACCCCGGCGGCGTCGATCAACGCGACGCCGTGGCGCAGGTGCCGGTCGCGCTGCGCGACGGCGCCCAACGTGTAGGCCAACATCAGGGCCAGGAGCAGCCACCGGAAGGCCGCGTCGTTGTCGGGCGAGACGATCCAGATGAAGAGTGCGACCGCGGCGACGCCGCCGCCCAACGCCCCCACGAACGTGCAGACGGCGCTGTTGCGGGCGACCGCGAAGAAGAAGCTCAGCGCAGCGAGCACCGCGAAGATCGCCGTCGTGGCGGGCGCGGACCAGCGCTCCATCCCCAGCACCTGGCTCAGCGACAGCAGCACCGCGATGGCCAGCGCGACGCTGCTGACGTACAACACCGACTGGTAGGCCCGCGGCTCCTCGCGCTCCATCGGCGCGAGGACGGCCAGCAGCGTCACGAAGGCCCACGGCACCGCCGCGAACGCGAGCAGCCCGCCGGAGCCCCACACGCCCCCGAACCGCGCCCGCACCACCCACACCAGCGTCGCGAGCACCACGACGCCCGCCGCGATCACGTCGCCGCGGAACGGCTTCGGGCGCAGCGGGTTCAGCAATGAGGAAGCCACGCCGCCCCCTTCGGGGCGCGGCGTGGCAGTCCTCCGCTGCCGTCCTACGGCGCGACGAACGTGTCGGGGTCGGGGCCGGTGCGCACGCCGGCGTCGAGCGCCTCGATCGTCGCCATCTCGTCGTCGGTCAGGTGGAACCCGAAGACGTCGAAGTTCTCCTCGATCCGCGACGTCGTGACCGACTTCGGGAACACGATGCAGTCGAGCTGCAGCTGCCAGCGGATCGCGACCTGGCCGCTGCTGACGCCGTGGGCGTCGGCGATCTCCTTGATCGTCGGGTCCGCGGCGACCTTGCCCTGGGCCAGCGGGCTCCAGCCCTCGGTCGCGATGCCGAGGTCGGCGTGCGCGCGGCGCAGCCCGGCCTGCTGGAGGAACGGGTGCAGCTCGATCTGGTTGACCGCGGGCGTCACGCCGGTCTCGGCGACGAGCCGCTCCAGGTGCGGCTGCTGGAAGTTCGACACGCCGATGGAGCGCGTCAGCCCCTCCTGCTGCAGCTCGATGAGCGCCTTCCACGTCTCGACGTACTTGTCGGTCGACGGCACCGGCCAGTGGATCAGGTACAGGTCGACGTGCGGCATCTCGAGCCGGTCGAGGCTGGCGCGCAGCGCGCGCTTGGCCTGGTCGTAGCCGTGGTCGCCGTTCCACAGCTTGGTCGTGATGTACACGTCCTCGCGCTGCAGGCCGGCGGCGTGGATCGCCTGGCCGACGCCCGCCTCGTTGCGGTAGGCCGCGGCGGTGTCGACGTGGCGGTAGCCGGTCAACAGGGCGCGGGTGACGACGTCGGCGGTGTCCTGCGGCGGGACCTGCCAGGTGCCGAAGCCCAGCTGCGGGATCTGCTCCTCGTCGCGCAGCTTGATGGCGGGGACGGTGGTATCGGACAAGCTCATGCTCCTTGCGGTGCCCAGTGGGGTGTCGGCCAAACGGTACTCGGCGGACCGCGCCGGCCACCCGGCCCGGCCCGTACAGTGCCGCCATGTCCATCGTCCTGACCGAGGACCGCGGCGCGGTCCGCCATGTCGTCCTCAATCGCGCCGACAAGCGCAACGCCTTCAACGACGAGCTCGTCCTCGGCCTGCGCGTCGCCCTGGAGGCCGCCGCCGACGACGACGCCATCCACTGCGTCGTCCTGCGCGGCGCGGGCGCCATGTTCTCCTCGGGCATGGACGTGCACTTCCTCGGCGCGCTCGCGGACGACCCGAGCGGCCTGCGCGCGTCGCGCCGCCCGATCATCGACACGTGGAACCTCCTGGAGGAGATGCCCAAGCCGACGATCGCCAAGATCCACGGCGGGGCGATCGGCGGGGCGATGGAGCTGGCGCTGGCCTGCGACCTGCGCGTGATGGCCGCTGACGCGGTCATCGGCCTGATCGAGACGCGCGTCGGCCTGGTGCCCGACGTCGGCGGCTCGTCGCGGCTGCCGTCGGTCATCGGCCTCGGCCGCGCCAAGGAGATGATCATGGCCTCCAAGTTGATCAACGGCATCGAGGCCGAGCGCATCGGCCTGGTCAACCGCGTCGCGCCGGCCGACGAGCTGGACGCCGCGACCGAGCAGCTCGTCGGCGAGCTGCTGGCCTGCGCCCCGCGCGCGGTCGCCGCGGCCAAGCGCCTGCTCGACTCGGTGGCCAAGCCGACGCTGTCGACGTCGCTGGAGATGGAGGTCGTGGCCCAGGAGGTCTGCGCGAGCTCCGAGGACTTCGCCGAGGGCGCGCGGGCGCTGGCCGAGAAGCGCCAGCCGGCGTTCACGGGGCGGTAGCCCCGGCCCCGGCTGGCGGGTCGTTCGGGCGTTGACGGTCGATCCGGGTCGCTGAAAGCTGCTGGAGACAGCTCCTAGCGACCCGGATCTTCGCGCGGGCGATCGATCGACACCGAACGGCCCGCCCTGGGCGCACGCGGAGGAACGACGACGCCGCGCCCCATGAGAGCTCCGTCGTCATTGCCGACCGACCACGACGCGCACCCCGACCAGCGCCCGAGCTGGACGCCAGCCACCCCCGCCCCTACGGCCCGAGCGGCGGAACCGGCTCCGGCGCGCCGGCGACCATCCGCCGCTCGTGCGTGCCGACCCCGATCACGCGCTCGCCCTCGCGCACTTCCACGTCGAAGCGCAGCTTGCGGCCGTCGACGATCTCGCGCAGCGCGGCGACCGCCACGCAGTGCGCGCCCTCGCGCGCCCCGGCCACGTGCTTGATGCAGACCTCGAACCCCACGGTCGTCGTGCCGGGCTCGATGTGCAGACGCGCCAGGTTCGTCGCGGCGAGCTCCATCATCCCGATCATGCCCGGCGTCGACAGCACCGTGTGGGGCAGCGAGCCCCGCACGTCGGTCAGGAGGATGCCCTCGACGACGAAGGCGTGTTCGTGGATCTCGGTCACGGCGAGCGGCACGTTATCGTCCGCGCCGCATGGACTCTGACTCCCGTTCCCCGGTGGTCGTCCTGGCCGGCGGCACCGGTGGCGCGAAGTTCGCGCGCGGGATGCTCGACGTGGTCGGGGACGATCTCATCGTCATCGCCAACACCGGCGACGACGTCGAGCTGTACGGCGCCTACGTGGCGCCCGATCCCGACCTCGTGACCTTCTGGCTGGCCGACCGCATCGACGAGCGCGGCTGGGGCCTGCAGGGCGACACGTTCGCCGTCATGGACGGCCTGCGCGAGCTCGGCGTCGACGTGTGGTTCAACCTCGGCGACCGCGACCTCGCCTACGGCGTGCGGCGCGCCGAGCTGCTGGCCGGCGGCGCACGGCTGACCGAGGCGATCGCGGAGCTCACCCGCGCCCTCGGGCTCACCGCCCAGGTCCTCCCCATGGCCGACGCCCCCGTCCGCACCACCATCCGCAGCGGCGACCGCTGGGTGCCCTTCCAGGAGTTCATGGTGCGCGAGCGCGCGGCGATCCCGATCGACGACGTGCGCTTCGACGGCGCCGACGCGGCCGCCCCGCCGCCCGAGGTGCTCGCCGCCCTGGCTGCCGCCCGGGCCATCGTCGTGGGACCCTCCAACCCGGTGATCTCGATCCGCCCGATCCTCTCCGTCCCCGGCATGGCCGACGCGCTGCGCGCCGCGACCGCGCCCGTCGTCGCCATCTCGCCGGTCGTCGGCGGCCAGGTCCTCAAGGGCCCGACCGAGCCGTTCCTGGCCTGGGCGGGCGTGACGGCCGACGCCCCGGGCATCGCCGCCTACTACGGCGACGTCCTCGACGGCATCGTCGCCGACGAGCCGCTGCCCGGCTCCGACCTCCCCATGCTCCACACCGACACGCTGATGGCCGACGCCGCCGGCCGCACCCGCCTGGCCACCGACGTCCTCGCCTTCGCCGAGGGCCTGCGCTGATGCGCGCCCCACGCGAACGCACCGCGGCGATCCTGCCGGTCAAGCGCTTCTCGGCGGCCAAGCAGCGGCTGGACGGCGACATCTCCGAGGGCACGCGCCGCGCGCTGGCCGAGGCGATGGTCACCGACGTCCTGATCGCGCTGCGGCGCGCCAAGCTCGTCGACGAGGTGCTGGTCGTCTCCGGCGAGCACGCCGCCGTCGCGTTGGCCGCCGGCTACGACGCCGCCGCGGTCATCGACGACCCCGACGACGTCGGCCACAGCTCCGCGGCCGTCCGCGGCGTCACCGCGGCGATGGAGCGCGGGGCCACGCGCGTCCTGCTCGTCCCCGGCGACTGCCCGGCGCTGGACCCGGCCGAGGTCGACCAGCTCCTGGAGCGCGCCGAGGGCGGTCCCGACGTCCTCGTCGTCCCCGATCGCCACGGCGACGGGACCAACGCGCTCGTGCTCACGCCGCCCGACGTGCTGCGCCCCGCCTTCGGGCCGGGCAGCCGCGAGCGCCACGAGCGGCTCGCGGCCGAGGCCGGCGCGCGCTGCGAGGTGGTCGAGCTCCAGACGCTCGGCCTCGACGTCGACACGTTCGACGACCTCGAAGCGCTGCGCGCCGCGCTGGAGGACTTCCGCGGCGGCGCGTCGCACACCCGGGGCCTGCTGGCCCGGGTGGGGCGCGTGGCCGGGCGATGATCGCCGCCCGGGTGATCGGGACCCACCCACCCATTCCGGAGATCGGCACCGGCGACGACCTGGCCGGGATCCTGGCCACCGCGCGCGGCGACGATGGGTTCGCCCCCGGCGAGGTGCTCGTGCTCGCCCACAAGATCGTCTCGAAGGCCGAGGGGCGCGTGGTCTCGCTCGACGAGGTCGAGGCCTCGCCGCTGGCGATGGAGGTCGCGATCGCGCTGGGCAAGGACGACCCGCGGACGGTCGAGGTCGTGCTGCGCGAGACCGCCGAGGTCGTGCGCGCCGAGCGCGGCGTGCTGATCTCCCGCACGCACCACGGGTTCGTGTGCGCCAACGCCGGCGTCGACGCCTCCAACGCCGCGCAGCCCGACGAGCTGATCATGTTGCCCGTCGACCCCGACGCCAGCGCCCGCGCCCTGCGCGCCGCCCTGCCGGGCCATCCCGCCGTCGTCATCGCCGACTCCTTCGGGCGCGCCTGGCGCCACGGCCAGTGCGACGTCGCGATCGGCATCGCCGGCCTCGCGCCGCTGGAGGACTGGCGCGGGCGGACCGACGGCCACGGGCGCGAGCTGCGCGCCACGTGGATCGCCATCGCCGACCAGGCGGCCGCCGCCGCCGATCTCGCCCGCGGGGGCAAGGACGCCGGCGAGCCCGCGGTCGTCGTCACCGGCCTGGATCGCCACGTGACGGCCGATGACGGACCCGGCGCGGTCGCGCTCCTGCGCAGCCGCGACGAAGACCTCTTCGGGTAGACCGTGGTGTTTTGCGCGCCGCGCCCCCGTCTGACAGTCTGAGCCGCTGTGCTGCGCCTGATCGTCGCCGAGCTGCGCCACCGGCGTGGCCGCGCGCTCGCCCTCCTGGCCGGCATCGCCGTCGCGACCGTGTCGTTCACGGTGCTCACGGGCGCCTCGGAGTCCTCGCGGCTCGAGGTGACCGGCAACGTCGGCCAGCACTTCCGCACGGCCTACGACATCCTCGTCCGCCCGCCCGGAGCCGTCCAGGGCCTCGAGCGCACGAAGGGCCTCGTCCAGCAGAACTACCTCGCCGGCTCGTTCGGCGGGATCACCATGAAGCAGCTGCGCACGGTCGCCAAGGTGCCGGGCGTCGACGTCGCGGCGCCGCTGGCCGTCTACGGGTACCTCATGCCGCAGGCCACGATCCCGGTCAGCGTCGCCGGCCACCTCTCCCCCGGCACCCGCAGCGCCTTCCGCGTGAAGACCCGCTGGGTCGCCGACCGGGGCGGCCTGCAGATCCAGGACGCCGACTCCTACATCTACGCCACGCGCCGCCCGCTGGCGGCGGGGCCGCCGCACGTCGACGCGTCGCCGCTCCGCTACCGGGGCACCGAGCGGCTCGCCGACGGCACCGACGCGCCCGTCTGCGTGACGCCGAGCGAGGCGGTCTCCCCGTTCTCGCGCGCCGCGCGCTCGTGGCTCTGGTGCTGGTCGACGAAGACCGGCCTCGCCGGCCCCGACGGGGTCGAGCAGCCGCCGGGCGGCGTCGGCGCGGAGATCGCGTTCCCGTTCCCGCTGCTGATCGCCGGCATCGACCCGGTCGCCGAGGCCAAGCTCTCGGGCACCGACCGCGCGGTGGTCTCGGGCCGCTACTTCCGGCCCGGCGAGGGCACACGCAAGACCAACCCGGGCTGGCCGACCCAGACCGCGCCGGTCCTGGCCGCCGTCGACCCCGACGTCGACCTGCACGCGAACATCGCCATCTCCCGCCTCCCGGCGAGCACGGCCACCACGGTCGCCACCGCCGGCGCCGACCGCGCCGCCGTGCGCGACGCGCTCGACGATCCCCCCGGCACGCCGCTGCTGCACCGGACGATCACGGCCGACCAGGCCTACGCCGCGCTGCTGCACCAGCTGCGCAGCGGGCCGCAGACGATCCTGCAGCGGTGGACCGCCGGCCCGGCGCACGACGTCGCCACCGGCCCCGCCCACGTGCGCGCGGTGCCGGTCAAGACCGACCCCTACATGTGGGGCGCGGACTTCAGCACGGCGGGCACCGGCGCCTGGTTCATCCCGGCGCCGGCCACGGCCCACGACGACGGCTTCCGCAAGCTGACCGAGTTCGTGGCCGGCAGCGAGCGCCGCCTGAAGTTCACCCCGCAGTACCAGGTCGTGGGGACCTTCGACGTGCGCAAGCTCGCCGGAGCGCTCAACCCGGACGTCGCGCCGCTCAACCCCTTCCAGCCGCCCGGATCGCCCGCCGCCGACCCGGCCGCGGCGCCGTGGCTGCACGGCCAGGACCTCGCGCCCGACGGCAACATGGCGAGCTACCAGTCGCCGCCGCCGATGCTGCTCACGACGATCGGCGCGCGCAGCACGTTCCTGGATCCGGCGGTCTACAGCCACGACAGCACCGCGCAGTCCAACGCGCCGGTCAGCGTGATCCGCGTGCGCGTCAAGGGGGTCACGGGCGCCGACGCGACGTCGCGCGAGCGGGTGCGACTGACCGCGGAGCGGATCGCCCACGCGACCGGCCTGCAGGTCGACGTGACCGCGGGCTCGTCGCCGACGCCGGTCGACGTCGACCTCGCCGCCTCACCCCTCGGCCGCCCCGCCGTGACGCTGCGCGAGGGCTGGATCAAGAAGGGCGTCGCGACGACGATCCTCGACGCGGTCGACCACAAGAGCCAGGTGCTGTTCCTGTTGGTGTTGCTCGTGTGCGCGCTGTTCTGCATCAACGCGACGTCGGCCGCGGTGCGGACGCGCGCCACCGAGCTGGGGATCCTCGCGTGCGTCGGCTGGCCGACCCGCAAGCTGTTCACCTACTTGTTGACCGAGGTCGGGCTGGTCGGGCTGGCGGCGGGCGTGGTCGGCACGCTGGTCGCGCTGCCGGTCGGCGCCGCGCTGGGCCTGCCGGTCTCGGGCTCGCGTGCGCTGCTGGCCGTGCCGGCCGCGACCGCGCTCGCGCTGGTGGCCGGGCTGGTGCCCGCGGCGCGCGCCGCCCGCAGCGATCCGCTGGAGGCCGTACGGCCCGCGGTGCGCCGCGTGCGCAGCGCCCACGCCGTGCGCTCGATCGCGGGCCTGGCCACCAACAACCTCCTGCGCGTGCCGGGCCGCACGGCGCTCGGCGCCACGAGCCTCGGCGTCGGGATCTTCGCGCTGACGCTGCTGCTGGCCGTGACGATCGCCTTCCGCGGCGCCGTGGTCGGCTCTGTCCTCGGCGACGCCGTCTCGGTGCAGGTGCGCACGGCCGACTACGTCGCGGTCGGCGCCACCCTCGTCCTGGGCGCGCTGGCCTGCGCCGACGTCCTCTACCTCAACCTGCGCGACCGCTCGGCCGAGATCGCCACGCTGCGCGCCACCGGCTGGCGCGAGCGCCAGCTGACCCGGCTCGTGGCCGTCGAGGGCACCGGCCTCGGCGCGCTCGGCGGCGTGGTCGGCGCCGTGCTCGGCTTCGCCGCCGCGGGCGTGTTCACCGGGGAGTGGACCTTCACGATGGTCCTGGTCGCCCTCGGCGCCGCGGCGCTCGGCGTGCTGATCGCCACCGCGGCGTCGATCGCCCCCGCCGCCGGCCTGCGCCGCCTGCCCACCGCCAC
>DASYBY010000035.1:0-9492 GCA_036500525.1 Baekduia sp.
CGAGATCGGCGGCATCGGGCCGGGGCCGTTCTGCGCGATGCTCCTGGCCGACCTCGGCGCCGACGTGCTGCGCGTCGACCGCGTCGCCGGCGGCGGCCTGGTCGGCCCCAGCGACGACCACCGCACCGAGCTGCTCAACCGTGGGCGGCGCTCGATCGCCGTCGACCTCAAGCATCCCGACGGCCCCGAGGTCGTGCTCGCCCTGGTCGACGAGGCCGACGTGCTGATGGAGGGCTTCCGGCCGGGCGTGACCGAGCGGCTCGGCATCGGCCCCGACGCGTGTCTGGCACGTAACTCGCGGCTGGTCTACGGCCGGATGACCGGCTATGGCCAGGACGGGCCGATGGCCCAGGCCGTCGGCCACGACCTCAACTACATCGCCCAGTCCGGCGTCCTGTCGATGATCGGCCGCCACGGGCAGCCGCCCACGCCGCCGCTCTCGCTGGTCGGCGACTTCGGCGGCGGTGGCATGGTGCTCGCCCTCGGGATCTGCGCGGCGCTGGTCGAGCGCCAGACGTCGGGTCGCGGTCAGGTGATCGACGCGGCGATGGTCGAGGGCGCCGCGCTGCTGGCCACGCCGTTCTTCGGCTACGTCCAGACCGGGGTGTGGTCGACCGAGCGCGGGACCAACATCGTGGACTCGGGCGCGCCGTTCTACGACGTCTACGAGACCAGCGACGGGCGCTGGCTGTCGGTCGGTGCGATGGAGCCGCAGTTCTACGCGGCGTTGTTGTCGCTCTTGGGTCTCGCGGACGAGCCCGACCTGCCTGCACAGCACGACCAGGCCGCGTGGCCGGCGATGAAGGAGCGCTTCGCGGCCATCATCCACACCCGGACGCGCGACGAGTGGTGCGCGTCCGCGGCGGGGGTGGAGGCGTGCGTTGCGCCCGTGCTCGGTCCGGACGAGGTCGCCGACGATCCGCACAACGCCGCCCGGCGGACGTTCGTCCGCCACGAGGGCCTGGTCCAGCCGGCCCCGTCGCCGCGCTTCGACCGCACGCCCACCGCGCTGGGCCTGCGGCCGCCGCTGCCCGGCGAGCACACCACCGAGGCGCTGGCCGACTGGGGGCTGTCGCCCGAGCGCGTCGCGGAGCTCCGCGACGCCGGAGCGATCGCCGACCGGGCGCCGGCGGCGGCATGACGCGGTTCGGCGTCAACACGTTCGGCGCCGGCTTCGGGCCGGAGCGCTTTCGCCGCGGGCAGGACCTGGCCCGCCGCGCCGAGGACGCGGGCTTGGACTCGGTCTGGGTCGGCGAGCTCTACAACCGGTCCGCGCCCGTGCCGATGGCGATGCTCGCGGCGGCGACGGAGCGCGTCACCGTCGGGACGAACATCGCCTACGGCGTCGGGCGCTCGCCGCTGATGTGGGCGGCCGAGGCGCGTGACCTCGACGAGCTCTCCGGCGGGCGCGTCATCCTCGGCCTCGGCAACGGGACCACGACGATGATGGAGCGCTGGCACGGCGTCGACGGCTCGGCGCCGGCGGTGCGCATGGAGGAGCTCGTCGCCGTCCTGCGCAAGCTGTGGAAGCTGCACGAAGGACCGGTCTCGCACCACGGCCGCTTCTACGACCTGGACATCAGGCCGACCGCCGACACGCCGCCGCCCTTCCGGGAGCGCCTGCCGATCTACGTCGCGGGCGTCAACCCGCGGATGGTCGAGGCGGCCGGGCGCGTGGGGGACGGGCTCGTCGGCCACCCGATGTTCACCAAGCTCTACATCGACGAGGTCGCGCGGCCCGCGCTCGCCAAGGGCGCCGCGCACGCGGGGCGCGAGGGGTCGGAGATCGCGCTGTGCGGCGTGCTGATGTGCGCGGTCGACGACGACCTCGACGCCGCGCGCCGCCGCCTGGCCTTCGCGGCGGCCCAGTACGCGGCGTCACGCGTGTACGACCGGCTGTTCGCGCTGCACGGCTGGAGCGCCGAGCAGGAGGCGATCCGCGCCGCGGTCCGCGCCGGCGACGAGGACGCGATCATCGCCGCGGTGACGGACGACATCCTGGCGGCGGTGGGCGTCGCCTGCCACCCCGGCGAGCTCGCGGCCGCGGTCGCGCCCCACGCCGCCGACTACGACGACCTCGTGCTCACGCCGCCGCCGTGGGGCCTGACCCCCGAGGCCTCCGAGGCGGCGACGATCGTGCTGATCGACGAGCTGGGCGAGGCGCTGAGGGCCGCGCCCAGTGAACGTCCGCTAACATCGACGTAAGGAGGAGGTCGCATGTCGGCAACCGCAGTTCAACCGCAGACGATGCTGGTCGAGGAGGCGGCGCCCGGCGTCCTGCTCGTCACGCTCAACCGTCCTGAGCGTCTCAACGCCCAGACCAACGAGATGTTCGTCGAGCTCGAGCAGCTCGGCTTGGAGCTCCGGGATCGTCACGACGTCCGCGCCGTCATCATCACCGGGGCGGGACGCGGCTTCTGCGCCGGGTTCGACCTCGACGCGGCCGACGAGCTGCCGCACCTGGGCGCGATGGGGATGTTGCGCCAGCAGGAGCTCGCCGCCCGCGCGATGCTCGCGATCCGCAACGCGCCGATGCCCGTCATCGCCGCGGTCAACGGGCCCGCGGCGGGCGGCGGCCTCGCGCTGGCGCTGGCGGCCGACATCCGGATCGCCGCCCCGGAGGCCCGGTTCAACGCGGCGTTCGTGAAGATCGGCCTCTCCGCGGGCGATCTCGGGACGTCGTGGCTGGTGCCGCGGCTGATCGGCCCGGGGCGCGCCGCGGAGTTCGTCTACACCGGCCGGATCGTCGACGCCGAGGAGGCCGACCGCACCGGCCTGGTCAACCGCGTCGTCCCGGCCGAGCGGCTGCTGGACGAGGCGCTGGCGCTGGCGGGGGCGATCGCGGCGAACTCGCCGGGTGGCGTGCAGCTGTCCAAGCGGGCGTTGCAGGCGAACATGGAGATCTCCTCCTACGCGGCGGCGCTGGAGCTGGAGAACCGGGGTCAGGCGCTGCTGACGCGCGGCGAGGACATGCCCGAGGCCCTGCAGGCGTTCAAGGACAAGCGCGCACCGCGCTTCACCGGCCGCTAGCAGTGAACGATCGTTAAGTAGCCGAGGAGACCAAGATGTCCGCAATTGAAGCGCTGGATCTGGAGACGATGACGCTGGAGCGACCCGCTCCCGGCATCGCCGTGTTGACGCTCGACCGCTCGGACCGGCTCAACGCCATGACGATGCGGATGTTCGCGGAGTTGATGGCCGTGCCGCTGGCCCTCAAGGAGGATCCGGAGCTGCGCGCGCTCGTCGTCATCGGCGCCGGCCGCGCCTTCTGCGCCGGCTACGACCTGGACCAGATCCATGAGATCACCGAGCTCGGCGTGCGCGAGTTCCTGAAGTTCCAGGAGCTCGCCACCGGTGGACTGGCGGCGATCCGCGCCCTGCCCTTCCCGGTCATCGCGGCGGTCAACGGGGCCGCCTCCGGCGGCGGGCTCGCGCTGGCGCTGGCCGCCGACATCCGCCTGGCCTCACCGACGGCCCGCTTCAACGCGGCGTTCGTGAAGGTCGGGCTGTCGTGCGGCGAGCTGGGCACGTCGTGGACCCTCACCCGTCTCATCGGACCCGGCCGCGCGGCGGAGATCGCCTACACCGGGCGCTTCGTCGACGCCGAGGAGTCTGAGCGCATCGGCCTCGTCAACCGGATCGTCGAGGGCGACCGCGAGGCGCTGCTGGATGAGGCGTTGGCGTTGGCGGGGGCGATCGCGGCGAACTCGCCGGGTGGGGTGCAGCTGTCCAAGCGGGCGTTGCAGGCGAACATGGAGATCTCCTCCTACGCGGCGGCGTTGGAGTTGGAGAACCGGGGTCAGGCGCTGCTGACGCGGGGCGAGGACATGCCCGAGGCCCTGCAGGCGTTCAAGGAGAAGCGCGCCCCGCGCTTCACCGGCCGTTGACCGAGCAGGACGGCCCGCGGGTGATCTGGACCTGGAGCGCGGAGGACCTCGCGCGGCTCGCGACGTTCCTCGGCGACCTCGGCCTCGTCGGGGGGCCCGTGACCGCGCGGGCGATCGGCGACGGCCACGCGAACCTCACCTACCTCGTCGGTGACGGAGAGCGGGAGGTCGTCGTGCGGCGCCCGCCGCCGCCGCCGATCCCGCGCGGCGCCAACGACATGCTGCGCGAGGCGCGGCTCATGGAGGCCTTGGCCGGGACCGGCGTGCCGGTGCCCACGGTCCTGGCCGTCGGCCAGGCGGGCGACGTCCTCGACGTCCCCTTCTACGTCATGTCCTACATGAAGGGCATCGTGTTCACCGATGCCACGCCGCCCGCGCTGGCGAGCCCTCCGGTCCGGCGCGAGCTGGCCGAGGCGCTGATCGACACGCTCGCCGCGCTGCACGCCGTCGACTGGCGGGCGCGCGGGCTGCAGGACTTCGGGCGCCCCGAGGACTTCAACGCGCGCCACCTCGCGCGGATGACCCGCCTGATCGCCGACGCGGCCGGCCAGCCGCCGCCCGCGTTCGCGCCGCTCGCCGAGTGGCTGGCGGCCAACGTGCCGCCCGAGTCCGGCGCGGCGATCCTGCACAACGACTTCCGGCTGGGCAACGTCATGCTCGCCGCCGAGCCGCCCGGCCGCGTGGAGGCCGTCCTGGACTGGGAGCTGGCGACGATCGGCGATCCGCTGCTCGACGTCGCCTACTTCCTGGCGTCCTACCCGCAGGGCGACGCGCCGCGGACCCCGACCGAGGACCTCGCGCGCGCGCTGCTCGAGGACGGGTACCCGCGGCGCGAGGAGCTGGCGCAGCGCTACGCGCGGGCGACCGGTCGCGACCTCTCGGGCCTGCTGTGGCACACGGCGCTGGTCCAGTACAAGCTGGCGGCGCTCTACGAGCACTCGCACCGCCGCGCGGTCGCCGGCGTGGGGGACCAGTACTACGCCGACGCCGGGCTGGTGCCCCGCTTCCTGGACGCGGGGCACCGGGCGATCGGCTACACGCCGACCGCCGCCTCCGCGTAGAGGCCGTCGATCACCTCGGCGTACTTGGTGGTGATCGCCCGGCGGCGGAGCTTCATCGTGGCGGTGATCTCCTCGGTGCCGGGGATCCACGGCACGTCGAGGATCGCGAAGCGCTTGATCTGCTCGACCCGCGCCAGCGTCGCGTTGGCGGCGGCGACGCCCTGCTCGACCGCGGCGCGTACCTCGGGCGCCTGCGCCAGCTCCCGGTAGCCGCCCGGCAGCCCGTGTTCCTCGGCGAACGCGGTCAGCGCGGCCTCGTCGAGCGTCAACAGCGCGGTGACGTACTTGCGGCCGTCGCCGACGGCCATGATGAAGCCGGCCAACGGCGTGTGGGCCTTGACCGCGTTCTCGATCATCACCGGTGCCATGTTCTTGCCGGCGGAGTTGATGATGAGGTCCTTCTTGCGGTCGACGATCTTGTAGTAACCGTCCTCGTCGACGGTCGCGATGTCGCCGGTGTGCAGCCAGCCGTCGTCGTCGAACGCGTCGCGGGTGCGCGGCGGATCGTTGCGGTAGCGGGCGAAGATCGGGCCGCGGATCATCAGCTCGCCGTCCTGCGCCAGGCGCGCCTCGACGCCCGGCGTCGGCGTGCCGACGGTCCCGACCTTCACCCGCTCCGGCGGGTTGATGAGCGTCATCCCGGTCTCCGACATGCCCCAGTTCTCGATCAACGGCAGACCGAGCGCGGAGAAGAGCGCGAGGACGTCGGCCCGTGCCGGCGCGGCTGCCGAGCCGAGGTACTCGACCTTGTCGAAGCCGAGCGCGGCGCGCGCCGCCGCCGGGTCGCCGGCGAGCTGCTTGACCGGCTCGGAGAGCTTCTCGTAGATGCGCGGGACGCCGAAGAAGCGCGTCGGGCGGACCTCGCGCAGGGCCGCCGCGAGGTCGGCCGCGTCGGGCACGCTGGTGACGGTCAGGCCGTAGACGTGCATGCCGTAGTACGTCATGAAGCGCTCGGCCAGGTGCGCCATCGGGAGGTAGGACACCATCCGGCCGGCCTCGCTCACCGGGATCAGCTGGTGGAAGCCGCGCAGGTTGGCCATCAGCGCGTCATGCGTCCACTCGACCCCCTTGGGCTCGCCGGTGGTCCCCGAGGTGTAGATCAACATCGCGATCGTGTCGGGGGTGAGGCCGCGCCAGGTGGCCTCGAAGTCGAAGCCGGCCGGCGGCGTTAGCTCCTCCAGCTCGGCCAGCGTCATCGATCCCGCCCCGGCCTCGTCGCCCACGACGACGATCGTCTCCAGCAGGTCGGGCCTGGCCGCCGCGACGGCGGCGAGCACCGGTGCGTAGTGGGGCTCTGACACGACGATCCGCGCACCCGCGTTCTCCAGCAGCGGGACGACCTTCTCGGCCGGGTTGGAGTTGTAGATGGAGAACGGCAGCGCGCCCAGGTGGAGCGCGGCGAGGTCGGCGATGTGGAACTCGGAACGGCTGTCGAGCATGAGGCCGACGACGTCGTCGCGGCGGACGCCGAGCGCCGCGAAGCCACCGGCGAGGCGCTGCACGCGTTCGGCCAGTTCGCGGTAAGTGATCGTTATGTCCGAACCGAACGTTCGGAGCGCGATGCGCTCTGGGCTGGCGCCTGCTGTGACCTGAAATGCCGCACAGAGTGTGGGTGCAGCCAGCGATTCATCGATGCTCGTCACTCGCGTTCCTCCTGCGAAACGGGGTGGACGGATGGGATAACGATCGTTAACGTACCGGACGGTGCATGAGTCTTTCAACCACGTGTGGGGGATCGCCGTCCCCACGCCCTGGCCGGTCGGCCCGGTCAACGCCTACGTCGTCGACGACGACCCGTTGACGCTCGTCGACACGGGGCCCGCGTCGGCGGAGGCGATGGCCGCGATCGAGGACGGCCTCGCCGAGCACGGCCGCCGGGTCGAGGACCTCGAGCGCATCGTGCTCAGCCACCAGCACACCGATCACTGGGGCCTCGCGGCGGCGCTCGTGGAGCGCAGTGGCGCCGAGGTGTGCGCCCTGGAGGGCCTCGACGCCTACATGGTGGACTACCCCCGCTCGCTGCTGGCCGAGGACGCGTTCGCCGACGGTCTCCTGGCTCGTCACGGCGCGAGTGTCGCAGCGTCGGGCACCGCGGTCTACCGCGGCGATCTGGACTACGCGGCGGCGGTCGTCACGGACCGGCCGCTCCGCGACGGCGACGTGCTCCCGTTCGCGGGCGGCGACCTGCGCGTCCTTCACCGGCCAGGCCATTCGCCGTCCGACATCGTCTTGCACGACGAGGCGCGCGACCTCATGATCGGCGCCGACCACGTGATGGCCCGGCGGTCGGTCGCGATCATGGCGCCGCCCCTGGGCAACGCCACGGCGGACGGCCGGCCGCGGGCGCTGGCCGAGTACCGCGTGTCGCTGCGCGCGACGGACGCGCTCGGCGTCGGGGTCGTCCTGCCGGGGCACGGCGCGCCGGTCCGCGATCCGCACGGCGTGATCTCTGCACGGCTGCGCGAGTACGACCGCAAGACGGCGCGCGTGGGCGAGGTCGTCGGTGCCGAGCCGCGGACGGCGATCGAGATCGCGCGCGCGGTGCGCGGCGGCGCTGTCCCGGCCCACGCCGTGTTCTTCGTGTTGTGCGACATCCTGGGCCATCTCGACGACCTGCTCGACGCGGGGTCCGTGACCGAGATCGACGACGGCGGCCTCAGCCGCTTCGTGACCGCATGACCGGCGAGCCGGCACCGCTTCACGCAACGGTCCTGGAGGCCTTCCGGGCGCGGGTCGCGGTGCGACCCGCGGCGGTCCTCCTGCGCGACGTCGACGCGCCGATCACGGTCGCCGAGGTCGACGCACGATCCGACTCCCTCGCCGTCGAGCTGGCCGCGCGGGGCGTGCAGCCCGGCGACCGCGTCGCGCTGCACCTGCAGAACGATCCCGAGTACGTGTACGGATTGCTCGCGACCTGGAAGCTCGGGGCGATCGCGGTCGCGTGCAGCCCGATGCTCGCGGCCCGAGAGCTGCGCACGCAGCTCGGCGACGCGGGCGCGCGCGTGCTGATCACCCGCGACGACCTGGCGGCCGACATCACCGGCACGCCGGTCGAGGAGGTCCTGTGGTCATCCTCGCTGGCCGGCCTGCCGCCGGCGACAGGGCCCGCGGCGCTCGTGCCGCGTCCCGGCGACGTCGCGGTGCTCACCTACACGTCGGGGACGACCGGACCCGCCAAGGGCGCGATGAACACGCACGCCAACGTCGTCCATGGCGCGCGCGTCTACCGCGACTTCGCCCGGCTGGACGAGGACGACGTGATCCTCGGCATCGCGCCGCTGTTCCACGTCACCGGCCTCGTCGCGCACATCGCGCTCGCGCTGCTGGTCGGCTGCGAGCTGCTGCTCGCCCACCGCTTCGACGCCGCCGAGACCTGCCGGCTGATCGAGGCGCACGGGGCGACGTTCACGGTCGCGGCGAGCACCGCCTACACGGCGCTGCTCAACGAGCCGTCCGCCTCCGAGCGCAACCTCTCGACGTTCGTGAAGGCCTACAGCGGAGGCGCCCCGCTGTCGCCCGCGGGCGCGGCGGCGTGGGAGGGGCTGACCGGCTCGCCGCTGCACACCGTCTACGGGCTGACCGAGACGACCTCGCCCTCCCACATGACGCCGCTCGGTGAGCGACCGCCCGTCGACCCCGGCACGGGCGCGCTGGCGGTGGGCGTGCCGGTCACCGCGACCGACAGCCGCATCGTCGGCGAGGACGGCGCGACGCTCGCTCCCGGCCTGACAGGCGAGATCGCCATTCGCGGTCCGCAGGTCGTGCCGGGCTACTGGGGGCGGCCGGAGGAGTCGGCCGCCGCGCTGCCCGACGGGGAGCTGCGCACCGGCGACGTCGGGCTGGTCGACGCCGACGGCTGGTTCTACGTCGTCGACCGGATCAAGGACCTCATCAACGCCTCGGGCTTCAAGGTCTGGCCACGTGACGTCGAGGACGCGCTCTACGAGCATCCCGCCGTGCGCGAGGTCGCGGTCGTCGGCGTGCCCGACGACTACCGCGGTGAGACCGTCAAGGCCTACGTGTCGCTCAAGGCCGGCGCGACCGCCGGCGAGGCCGAGTTGATCGCCTTCGCCCGGGAGCGCCTCGCGGCCTACAAGGCGCCGCGCGCGATCGCCTTCGTCGACGAGCTGCCGAAGACCGCGAGCGGCAAGATCCTGCGCCGGGAGCTGCGCGCACGATGACACGGACCGCCGTGGTCACCGGCGCGGGCCAGGGCATCGGCGCGGCCATCGCGCTCGCCTTCGCGCGGGAGGGCGACCGCGTCGTGCTCGTCGCCCGTACGCGGGCGAACCTGGAGGCGGTCGCCGACGCCGTGCGCGACGCGGGCGGCGAGCCGGTCGTCGCGCCGGCCGACGTGGGCGACGCCCGGCAGGTCGGCGAGGTCGCCACGCGAGCCGGCGCCGCCCACGCGGTCGCCCTCGCCGCCGGCGTGGCCGGCCCGATCGCGCCCGCGTGGGAGGTGGAGCCCGAGGACTTCGCGGCGACCCTGCGCACGAACGTCACCGGCGTCTTTCACTGCGCCCGCGCGCTGCTGCCCGCGATGG
>DASYBY010000036.1:0-9357 GCA_036500525.1 Baekduia sp.
CGGGATCGCGATCGGCCTGGCCGTCGGCTACGCGACCGCGGAGCTGCGCGCGCGCCTGGACGACGCGCCGACCGAGACCGCCGTCTCGCTGCTGACGCCGTACATCGCCTACCTGCCCGCCGAGGCGCTCGGCGTCTCGGCGGTGCTGGCCGCGGTGACCACGGGCCTCTACCTCGGCTGGCGGTCACCGGAGCTCGTCACGCCGTCGACGCGGATCCAGATCGTCAACTTCTGGGAGATCCTCAGCTTCGCGCTCAACGCCGTGTTGTTCGTGCTGGTCGGGCTGCAGCTGCGGACGATCATCGACGGCCTGGACGGCTACTCGACGATGCAGCTGACCGGCTACGCCGCGGTCGTCGTCCTCGCGGTCATCGCGACCCGCATGTTGTACGTCTATCCGTTCAACCTGCTGACGCGCGCGCTGGTGAGCAAGCTCCCGGGACGCAGCGCGAGCGAGCCGCCCGACCTGCGCCTCACCGGCCTGCTCGGCTGGTCGGGCATGCGCGGGTCGGTGTCGCTGGCCGCGGCGCTGGCGATCCCGTTGACGACCGACTCCGGCGCGCCGTTCGAGGGGCGCGACCTCATCATCTTCCTGGCCTACGCGGTGATCCTGGTCACCGTCGTCGGGCAGGGCCTCACGCTCGGCAAGCTGATCGAGTGGGCCGGCGTCTACGACGACGACGAGACCGTGGCCGAGCAGGAGGCGCGCGCCCGGATCGCCGCGTCCAACGCCGCGCTCGAGCGCCTGGACGAGCTGGGCGACGAGGAGTGGGTGCGCGACGAGACCCAGGCGCGGCTGCGCGCCGCCTACGAGTTCCGCATCCGGCGCTTCGAGGCGCGGATCGATGAGGACGACGACGGCGAGATCGAGGAGGGCTCGCAGGCCTACCAGCGTCTGCGACGCAAGGTCCTGGAGGCCGAGCGCGCCGAGATCATCCGCCAGCGCAACCGCGGTGACATCACCGACGACATCATGCGGCGGCTGGAGCGCGACCTCGATCTCGAGGACGCGCGCCTAGAAAGTTGATGCGTACCGCCTAGGCGGGCTCCGACGCCGAGTCGAGCTGGTCGCGCAGCTCCTCGACGATCGGCCGCTGGCGGTCGGCCAGCACGAGCGATGGGGGACCCGTGGTGCGGCCGGCGGCCGCCGACGCGCGTGAGCGGCGCAGCGGCAGCTCGAACGTGAACAGCGCGCCGCCCTCGGGCGCGTCGCCGACCGCGACCGAGCCGCCGTGCAGCGCGGCGATCTCGCCCACGATGGCCAGGCCGAGGCCCGTGCCCGACGACAGCGTCCCGCGGTGGTAGCGCTCGAAGATCGTCGCGCGCTGCTCGGGCGGCACGCCCGGGCCGTCGTCGGCGACCTCCAGGATCAGCGTCCCCGGCGCCGCGGCCAGCGAGCAGCGCACCAGCCCGCCGGGGGCGGCGTGGCGGATCGCGTTGGCCACCAGGTTGGAGACCACCGAGACGAGCTTCTCCTCGTCGGCGACCGCCGGCAGCGCCGCCGGCACGGCGGTCCGCAGCTCGAGGTCGCGCTCGGCGGCCACGCTGGCGAACCCGTCCACGCACGCGCGCACGATCGCGGCGACGTCGACGACCGCGGCCTCGAGCTGCGGCTCGGGGCTCTCCAGCCGCGCCATCAGCATCAGGTCCTGGACGCGCCGGACCATGGAGTAGGCGTTGGCCCGGATGCGCGCCACGTCCGCGGCGTCGGCTTCGTCGAGGCGGCCCGCCGTCTCCAGCCGCGTGCAGAGCGCGAGCATGATCGACAGCGGGGACTTCAGCTCGTGGCCGACGTCGGCCAGCAGCTGGAGATGCTCGTCGCGGGACGCCGCCGGGAGCGCGTGCTCGCGGGCGTCGTTGCGGCTGCGCCACCATCGCGACGCCGGACGCGGCCGATCGGGCCGGACGTCCTCGCCGCCGTCCTGTACGTCGGCCGGCTCTCTCACCTGCGTCATCCCCGTTCCGTACGACGTCGTGTCCTCCGGAAATCTGCTCTCTGGATTGAATCGGCAGATCCGACGGGCCGATGGGGGAAATTCCTGCCCCGCGGACCTCGGGCGACCTGCCTCGTGGGGGCGGGCGCAACTCACCCGCATACACCCGATCGGGTGCGTAGGTTGCCCCCTGCACGGTCCGCCGGCAGGAGAGCCCCGAACTGTGCATCGCCCGCGAGCTGGGAGCGCACCGGACGGTCCGTGCTCGTCGGGCGAGCGGCTGCCGGGCGGCTCCCTTCAATCCCCAGGGAGTCGCCTGCGCGGCCGCGATTCCTGCCTGGGGGTAGAGAAACACCCCACCATGGGCGCGGCCTTGCTCTTTTCTTACGTCCATCGACAAAGCGGCACCGGTTGCGGATGAGACCGGGAGAGGTTCACCATGGGGATGGAATTCAAGGTCGAGGGTGACGCGCCGCTGCGCGTCATCGTCGCGGACGACGATCCACTCGCGCGCCGGATGCTGCGCGACGTGCTTCAACTGGCTGGCATCACCGTGATCGCGGAGGCCGGCTCGGGCCGTGAGGCCGTCGAGCTGACGGCGTACTACACGCCCGACGTGGTCGTGATGGATCTGATCATGCCCGGCATGGACGGGCTGGCGGCGATGAGCGAGATCCGGCGCATCGCGCCCGAGGTCCGCGTCGTGATCCTCACCTCCAGCGATGACGACGAGGTCGGCCTGATGACGCTGCGCGCGGGGGCCTCCGGGTTCTTGTGCAAGAACGTCGGGATCGACGCGCTGCCGCGGGCGCTGCACTGCGCCCGCAACGGCGAGGCCGTCATCACGCGCCGGCTCACGATGCGGCTGATCGAGGACCTGCGCCTCGTGCGCACCGACAGCGCGGGCCTGCGGCCCATCCGCAGCGCGCTGACCTCGCGCGAGTGGGAAGTCCTCGACCTGCTGTGCCAGGACCTGTCGACGGACGAGATCGCCGATCGCCTCGTGGTGTCGGTCGAGACCGTCCGCTCCCACGTCAAGAACGTGCTGCGCAAGCTCGAGGTGCGCTCCCGTCGCGAGGCCGTGGCCGTCGCGTCGCGCCTGCGCGCCGGCATGATCGACGAAGGGCTTCCGGCCGAGGAATGACGGCCGACGAGCCTGCGCCTGCACCGCAGGAGGGTTTCGAGGCCTTCGCCGCCCTGGCGGCGCATCAGCTGGGTGAGGCCGTCGCGCTCATGCGCGGCGCCGCCCGCGTGCTGCAGGCCGAGCGCGCGGGGTTGGGACCGGCCGCCGGCGACGCGCTCCGGGCGCTGACCGCCGGCGGCGAGCGCGCCCAGCGCTACATCGACGACCTGCTCGACGTGTCCCGCGGCGCGGCACCGGTGCCGGCCGGGGCGTCCGCCGAGCTGGACGCGGCGCTCGACGCCGCGGCCGCCGAGCTGCACCCGTTCATCGCCCGCGCCGGCGCCCAGCTGCAGCGCGAGCCGCTCCCGCGCGCCCCGCTGGCGCCGCGCGACGCCGAGCGCCTCTTCACCCACCTGCTGCGCAGCGCGCTGGCCGCGGGCGCGCGCCGCATGCTGCTGGCCGGCAGCGCGACGCCCGGCGGCGTCACGGTCGAGATGCTCGACGACGGCGAGCCCGCCGCGCCCGGCAGCGATCCGTTCGCCTCCTTTGCCCGGCCCCGCGGCCGCGGCGCGCTCATCGGCGCCGGTGTCAGCCTGCCGGTCTGCGGGCAGATCGTGGGCCGCTACGGTGGAGACATCGCCATGGTGACCCGTGACGACGGGGCGACCCTCGTCACCATCCGGTTGGATGATTGACGCATGAGCGACGACGACCCCCAGCCCGGCCCGGTCCGCGTCGTCCTCGCCGACGACGCCGGTGAGATGCGCGCGCTGCTGCGCTGGGCGCTGCTGCGCGATGACGACGTCATCGTCGTCGCCGAGGCCTCCGACGGCACCGAGGCCCTCGCGCTCGTCCAGGAGCACGCGCCCGACGTGGTCGTGCTCGATCTCCAGATGCCGGGCCCGCCGCCCGCCGAGCTGCTGACCGCGATGGCGCGGTCGGCGCCCGACACGCCGATCGTCACCTTCTCGGGCTTCGAGCCCGAGCTCGTCGCGCCCGCCGAGGCGCGCCTCGTCGCGCTGCACATCCCCAAGACGACCGACCTCGCGCTCGTGCGCGACTCGATCGTCGGGGTGGCCCGCGGCAGCGGCGGGGCATGACAGCCCCGCGGGCGGAAGGCATACTGCGCCCGTGGAGCTCACGCCCCAGGACGGATCCCCGGCGACCGCGGCTCCGCGCGTCGTGGTCGTCGACGACGACGTCGACCTGCGTGGTCGGCTGCGCGCCGCGCTGCAACACGCCGGCCTGATCGTCATCGCCGAGGCCGAGAACGGCCGCGACGCGATCGACCTGGCCATGCACTTCCGGCCCGACGTGATGATCATGGACGTCGTCATGGCCAACATCGACGGCCTGACGGCGACGCACCAGATCGTCGAGCGTGCACCGACCGTGCGCATCCTCCTGCTCACCGGCTCCGACGACGTCGACCTCGGCATGGTCGGGCTGCGTGCCGGCGCGGCAGGCCACCTGACCAAGGGCGTGCCCGTCGACGAGATCGTCGCGGCGGTGCAGCGCATGGTCGCCGGCGAGCCGGTCGTCGGCCCGGCGCTGACGTGGCGCCTGATCGAGAGCCTGCGCGCGCTGCCGGTCGGCGGGCTCGGCGTGCGGCCGGTGCGCAGCAAGCTGACGCCGCGCGAGTGGGAGGTCCTCGACCTCCTGTGCGCCGGCCTGTCGGTGGACGAGATCTCCGACGAGCTCGTGCTCGCCCGCGACACCGTGCGCACGCACGTCAAGCGCCTGCTGCGCAAGCTCGGCGCGCACTCGCAGGCCGAGGCGATCGCCATCGCCAACTCCATCCGCGCCACCTTCGCCGCCACCGGCCGCGAGTCCTAGAGCCGGCCGCGCCGGCCGCGCCGGACCGGGCGTCCTGGCCCCTCGGGCAGGGCGGCCTGGGGGACGGCCCTCCCCCACGAGGGTGGCGGTCCTGCCCCACCCCTTCGGGGAACCTCACCGGTCGGCAATCCCAGAAATCCCCTCCGACCAGCCAGGGAGAAGCGGAGGATCTTTGGCGTAGGGCGACCGCGGATCGCAGGTGCAGGATGCACCGGATCCCCGGACGTGAGCCCAACATCGACTGGGGTGGTCATGAGCATGGGGATTGCTGGTTTCTGCTGGTCGGCGCGCCGATCGGCCTCGACGGACATGGGCGGTGCGCCATGCGCGTCGTAATCGTGGCGGACAGCCTGCTGGCCGCGGAGTCGGTGCGGCGCTGCCTGCGCTCGGTGCCGACCTTCCGGATCGTCGGCTTCGTGTCGACGAGCCGCAGCGGCGCGGCGACGGTGTCGGAGACGGCGCCTGACCTGGTCGTCGTGGACGGCATGGACGCGGCGCCGCACACGCTCGACCGTGTGCAGGAGATCCGCGAGGCCTTGCCCGACGTCAAGTTGGTCATGTTGACCCGCGACGCCGACGACGCCTGGCTGGCCACCGCCTGCCACCGCGGCCTCGACGCCGCCGTCTCGGTGAGCGTCGGCGTGTCGGGCATCGGCAACCTGGTCCGCCAGGTCGCGCTCGGCGCCATCTTCAACAGCTTCCCCGGCGCCGGCGATCGCGCCAAGGCCGTCGCCACGCCGTCGCCGCACACCGAGCTGCTCACCGCTCGCGAGCTGGAGATCCTCCGGCTGGTCGCCAGCGGCGCCTCCAACTGCCAGGTCGCCGCCGAGCTGTGGGTGACCGAGCAGACGGTGAAGTTCCACCTGTCCAACACGTACCGCAAGCTCGGGGTGGCCAACCGCACGCAGGCGAGCCACTTCGCCCACACGCACGGGCTGCTCGCCGACGGCCCCGCGCCGACGCCCGCCGGCCCCTCGCTGAAGGCGGTGGCGGCATGAGCATGAACGGCATCAAGGCCCGCGCCGACCAGCTCGGCACGCAGCGCCCGGCCGGCGCGTTCCGCGCCAAGGCCTCGCTGGACGAGAGCCCGGCCTCGGCCCCGCTGGTGGCCCGCGCGGTCGCCCGCGCCAAGGAGGGCGACCGCGAGGCGGTGCGCTTCCTCTACCTGCGCTACGCCGACAACGTGTACGGCTACGTCCGCTCGATCGTGCGCGACGAGTACGAGGCCGAGGACGTCACCCAGCAGGTCTTCGCCAAGTTGATGGTCGTCATCGGCAAGTACGAGCAGCGGGCCGTCCCGTTCTCGGCGTGGATCCTGCGGCTGGCCCACAACGCGGCGATCGACCACATGCGCAAGCGGCGCGCGATCCCGGCGGCCGAGGTCTACGGCGCCGACGAGCGCGTGCCCGAGGGCAACGAGGACCGCTCGCGCGAGCTGCGCCTCGCGCTGGCCGACCTGCCCGAGGAGCAGCGCGACGTGCTCGTGCTGCGCCACGTCGTCGGCCTGTCGCCGACGGAGATCGCCGGCCACATGGGCAAGACCGAGCCGTCGATCCACGGCCTGCACCATCGCGGCCGCGCCGCGCTGCGGACCGCGCTCGTCGAGCGGGGCTGCGCGCCCACGGTCGCCGTGAAGGTGGCGGCATGACGAGCGAGCTCGCCGAGCTGGAGCGGATCCCGACCACGCGTCTCGATCCCGCCGATCCCGCGTTGATGGAGGAGTTGCTCGCGACCGTCGAGCGCGTCGCTCGCCAGGGCGCGTTCACGATGGGCTCCGAGCTGGAGGCCTTCGAGGCGGAGTTCGCCGACTACTGCGGCTCGCCGCACGCGGTCGGCGTCTCGTCGGGCACCGAGGCGATCGTCCTGGCGCTCAAGGCGCTGGGCATCGGCCCGGGCGACGAGGTGATCCTCCCGAGCAACTCCTTCATCGCGACGGCCGAGGGCGTCAGCCTGGCCGGCGGCACGCCGGTGCTCGTCGACGTCGATCCGGCCACGCACCTGGCCACCGCCGCCGCGGTGGCCGCGGCCATCGGCCCGCGCACCCGCGCCGTCATCCCCGTGCACCTCATGGGCTCGACGGTCGACATGGACGCGCTGCTCGACGTGACCCGGCCCGCGGGCCTGAAGGTCATCGAGGACACCGCGCAGGCGCACGGAGCGCTGATCGGCGGACGCCGCGTCGGCACGATCGGCGACGTCGGCTGCTTCTCGTTCTACCCCACCAAGAACCTCGGTGGCTGGGGCGACGGCGGCGGCATCGTGACCGCCGACGGTGCGGTGGCCGAGCGGATCCGGCTCCTGCGCTCGCACGGCGAGCAGCCGCGCTACCACCACAAGATGGTGGGGACCACGGCGCGCCTGGACGCGCTGCAGGCCGCGCTGTTGCGCGTCAAGCTGCGCCGCCTCGACGGCTGGAACGACGACCGGCGCCGGATCGGCGCCGCGTTGCGGGTCGGCCTGGAGGGCACGAGCGTCGAGCTCCCGGTCGCGGCCGGCCCCGGCGGCGACCACGTGTTCCACCTGTTCGTCGTCCGCAGCACGGAGCGCGACGCGCTGCGCGCCCATCTCGACGAGCACGGCGTGTCCAGCGCGGTGCACTACCCGTTCCCGATCCATCGGACCGAGGCCTACGCGGACCTCGGCTTGGGCGAAGGCAGCCTCCCGGTGGCCGAGCGGCTGGCGGAGCAGATCCTGACGCTGCCGCTGTTCCCAACGATGTCCGACCAGGACATCTCGCGCATCGTGGATGCGGTGCGTGCTTTCCGAGGTGACCACTGATGGAGGCTCGACGGAACATGCAGACGCGTAGATTCCCGTCCCGGATCGACCAGCCCGCGCCGACGCCGCTCCGCGTTGTCGTCGTCGGGTACGGCTACTGGGGGCCCAACCTCGTCCGCAACGTCATGGAGTCCGCGGACTTCGACCTCGTCGCCCTCTGCGAGCGCGACCCGGCCCGCGGGCAGGCGTTCTCGGTCAAGGCGCCCGGCGTGCCGGTCATCCGCGACTTCGACCTGGTCCTCGACGACCCGACGGTCGACGCGGTGATCGTCGCGACCCCGCCGCACAGCCACCACGGCATCGTCAAGGCCGCGCTGATGGCGGGCAAGCACGTGCTGGTGGAGAAGCCGCTGGCGACGACGTCGCACGACGCCTTCGACCTGGTCGACACGGCGATCACGCGCGACGTGCTGCTCATGCCGGGCCACACGTTCCTCTACAGCCCGCCGGTCATGAAGGTGCGCCAGCTCATCGACCGCGACGTGCTGGGCGAGATGTACTTCGTCACGTCGTCGCGGATGAACCTGGGCAAGTACCAGAAGGACGGGGTCATCTGCGACCTCGCCCCGCACGACATCTCGATCCTGCTGCACTGGATCGACGAGCCCATCGTGCAGGTCGCGGCCTCCGGGCGCTCGGTGTTCCAGCCCGGCGTGACCGAGACCGCGTTCGTGACGCTCACCTTCGCCGGCGGCGCCGCGGCGAACATCGAGCTGTCGTGGCTGGCGCCCCGCAAGGTGCGCCAGATGGTCGTCGTCGGCAGCCAGCGGATGGTGCAGTACGACGACACGTCCTCCGACGAGCCCATCCGCATCTTCGACCGCGGCATGGAGTTCGAGACGCCGGAGAACTTCGGCGAGTACCAGCTGACCTACCGCAGCGGCGACATCGTCACGCCGCGGCTGGAGCCGGCCGAGCCGCTGGCCCTGGAGCTGCAGGACTTCGCGCACTGCATCCGCACCGGCGCGACGCCCCGATCGCACGCGTACCTCGGGTTGGAGGTCGTGACGGCGATGGAGGCGGCGGAGGCGTCGCTGCGGCGCGGCGGCGAGCCGGTGTCGGTGGCGCAGCTGGCCGAGCGGGCGGTGGCCTGAGCAGGACCGATGCCCGCCCGGTGCCCCGAGGGCGCCGGGCGGGCATCATGCGTCCGCTGGACCGCTAAGCGACCTTCAGCACGCAGACGCCACCGGCGGGCAGCGTGCCGGACATGCGCCCGGCGGCGTTGACGCGCAGCTTCTGGGTGCCGATGGCCTTGCCGGAGGCGTCGCCGCAGCGCGTGTAGGTCACGGTCATCGTGTCCCCGGCGGTGCTGGCGCCTTCGAGCTGCGTGGTGGCGCCGGCGATCGACACGCTGCTGACGCGCCAGTCGTCGGTGACGTTGACCGCGCGGGTGTGGGCCCGGGCGTCATGGGCGCTGCGCACGCGGGTGACCGAGACGGCCGCCGAGGACACGGCGCCGCGGGCGTCGAACGCCCGGACGGTGAGCGTGTGGCGGCTGTAGCTCATCGAGCGCGGAGCCGACCAGCTGGCCGTGTACGGCGCCTTCTTGTCGCTGGCGATCCGCGTGCCGTCGACCCAGAACTCGACGCGGGAGACGCCGTTGCGGTCGGTGGCGGTGGCGGCGGCGTTGACCGTCGAGGTGAACGTGCTGCCGGTCTGCGGGCGGGTCAGCGCGAGCGTCGGGGC